>NC_014972.1:1668750-2002500 GCF_000186885.1 Desulfobulbus propionicus DSM 2032
TCGATCGGGATGAGCATTGTATCCCTGTGGCCGCCGGCGCGACAAGGCGCGTTTAAGGGATGGTGCGGAGAAAGACCTGCTGGTAAAGATGGCGATAACGTTGCTTGCTGTTGGCGTCCAACCATCGTTCATAGGCCTGCCGATATCGTTCGCTGGGTCGCTCCTGGATAAGGATGGCGTTGATTTTGTCGATAACCGCCTTTCCCCATTCGGTTTTTGCACATCCCACGGCGCACATCCAGCCCTCGTACCCTTGTTGATTTTCCTCGATCAGCAGGGTGGCGAGCTGTTCCCGCAGTCCGAGCTGTTCCGCCTGATACAGGGCCTCGTCGGGCAGACCGATCAGGCCGTCGAGGCGATCGCGCATCAGCATGGCGAAGAAATTGGGCGGAAGTTTCTGCCCCGTGAAGAGCAGCAGATTCTCCCTCTGGCCATGGGCCTTGAGCACAGCATCGACGCTGGTGCCATAGGACCGGTCCTTGCTGAATCCAATAGCCAGATCCGGATTGCCGAGCACGGCATCAAGGCTGATGCGCGGTCCGCCGCCGAACCGCGCCAGTTTGTCCTTGCGGACGATCAGCGCCGCAGGCATGGTCAAAAAGGTGGGAATGGAAAAATGCATGAACGCTTCGCGCTCTGGGGTCCGGTAAAGCCCGACCATGCAGACGTGTTCGCCCTTCTCGAAGGCGCTGAAACGACGGATCGCGTTGGTGACCATTTCCTGGTGGTCATACTCGGGCAGACGTTGTCGAAGGATCGCGCTGACCACGTCGCCGTAGCCTTGGTTGCGGTCTATTCCTTCCTGGATGAGAAAGGGCGGCATGTCGACTTCCATCCAGGTGATCGTGTCCCGGGCACCGGCTGGAAAGGGCAGGGCGAAGACAAGGGCGACGAGCGTCATGGCGAGAAGGTTGGCGGCTCGCCACGACACCCATGGGCAAAACCGGCTGGCGGAGGTCCGCTGGCCAACGGTTCGCATCCCGCAGGCGCAGCTTTCCAGGGGATGGCGCGGAAGCCGGGCGCTGCGAACCGGCAGGCAATGATTATCGATGCCGGCCACCGCCCCGTCGGTCATCGCCCCGCCGGTCATGATCATGACGTTTGCCGTTGTCCCGGTATTCCTTGTGCACATAGACCTTTTTGGGCGGTTTGTGCTTGTATTTCTTGTATTCGTAGTATCGCGGCTCGTGAACGATGACCGGCGGCGGGGGCGCAACCACTCGGCGAGGATGGTACTGGCGGTGGCGCGGCACATACACCTCGTTGTACCAGCCGTCGTCAATGAAATAGACCGGCCGGCCGCAGGCGCCATAGCGGTCGCAGTACCTGTACCACTGTTTGACATGACCGGGCGGCACCCGCAGGTAGATCGGCGGATACCAGGTGGTGACCCGCCGGACAACGATCGGTTCCTCATAGATCAGCCGGGGGGCGGGATAGCCGCCGATATCGATGCGGCCGTAGAACCCTGGTTCGCCCACGCTGATGGAAACACCGGCATGGACCGTTCCCACCATCGTCATCAACTGGATGATCGCACAAAAAAGGATTGCCAATACTACGTTCATGATGCTCTCCCTGACGGCAATGCCGTCAATGGTGTTGATCTCGGGTCCCGGCAGTCTGCGGGAGACAAGGGCTTCCGCGAGGTGCCGCCTGCGAACATCAAGCGGCGCGGGACGGCAGGTGACTCTCCCCTGCGGCTCCGTTTGGTTCATGAAACAACTCGTTGAAAACGAATGATTGAAAAGTGAATATAGTCCATCTCCCACCCGTCGCATAGGAAAAACGGCGGGGAACGGCGGGCCGCGGCGGTCAGTGGCCGGATGTGGTATTGGCCTCGCACGACGTTTGCCGACCTTCGTCCTTGGCCGGCTGGGCTGCCTGTGGTATAGAACACCGCCTGGACAATGGGGAAGCAGTTGACAAGGGGCGATACGCACAACCAAGGAGAACGTCTATGGAAATAACAAAGATTGTGGTGACCGACCTGATCATGGCCGGCGGTCTGTTCGCGGAAGAGGGGTATGACGTCGAGCAGAGCGCCGACAATCTGGCCGATCTCAAGGGGCAGATTATTGTTGGGTTCCTCGAAGAGGTCTATCCCGGCGTGGAAGTCTACGCCGACATCGCCATCCAGCGGAAAGCGGGACAGACGCGTCCCTTGGAAGTGCTGGCCTATTCCGAGACCAAGGAGATCGTGCCGAGTGTTTCCGCAGCTCTTCGGGAGCAGCTGGAGCGGCGTATTGCCGAGGCTTCGGCCGATCTGGCCTGGGCCGTGCGTCAGGAATAGCCGGCAGGAGGCGCGTGGCCCAGGCTGAACGGAGGCCTTCCGTTCGTGGGAGGACCGTCAAAATTCAAATCCGATCTTGGTGGTGATCCCGTATCCTTCGTCCTCGCCCATCCCCTTATCGGTCGAATATTCCTTGTCGAGGTAATATTCGAGGGTAAAGGTGGTGGTGTCGCGCAGCACCATGGACGCCCTGGTTTTGTACCGTTCCTCGGGAAGATACAGTTGCAGTGCGTCCGATGACTTCAGATAGCCGACGGCCAGGGTTGTCTCCCTGTGCAGCAATTCGGTGGAATACGCCAGTTCGCTGTTCCAGGCAATGGGGTCGGTTTCGCCATTGGTCACGGCCAGATCCGCCGGTCCGACCTCGGAATCGATGGCCCGCAGGTAGCCGCCGGTCAGGGTGAAATCGCGGTAACTCGCTCCAAGGGTGAGATTGACTCCAGACACGCTGTCGGTGGTGTCGTCATCCCCAATCAGGGCCATTCCCTTGGTGTCGGCGATATCCTGAATCCAGGTGACGCCGGCATTGACCGTGGCTTTGTCATCCATTCGGTAACGATAGGCAAAGGGCGACTCGGTCCTGCCGCCGGTGCCGCTGTCGGCATGGACAGCCGAGGACCGACTGGGGTTACCGCTTTCCAGGAGGGAAGTGGTCAGTGACGGCGACACATCGTCCGCGCTCAGCCGCAGGGGACCCGGAACCAGCGGCGAGAAAAAATTACCGTAAAAGGGGTCGTATGTCCCGGCGTCGAGGTCGAGTGGTTGGATCTCGATGACATTTTGCCAGGAATCGACCCATTGCGCCCAATAAACCTCGCCGCGTTCGATCCGGTCACCTCCCAATTGGGCCCAGACCCACAACAGCCGCTTGTCGGTAAACAGACAACCAAAGTGCGCCAGATCAAAGGGGCTGGCTTCAATATCCCCGGCAATGGTCCGTGCCAGGCTGTCATCCAGGAGTTGCTGGCCGAGAAGAACAAAGGGGCTGATGGTGTTTCCACCTCTTTTTTTGGCGGAATGGGCACGGGGTTGCTTCGGGGAGCCGGTGCCGCGCTTATGGCGCGCATTGCCGACCTGTTGCTCTTTCCCTGTCGCGGTCGCGGCCAGCGAGGGACAGGGGAGGAGAAGGCACAACAACCCGGCGATGGTTGTCGCGGCCAGGATGTGATGCGGTCGGATGGCCATCAACGTTCGACAGGGAGTGGGTGTGGGACGACAACAAGGAGCCGCGTCCAAGGTGGCATGCTCATAACGCAGTAAAATATAAACATGACGACCAGAATGCAAGCTATCCCATGCATGCTCCTGTCCGCCGATTTTTGCGGACGGTCTTGATCCGCGTGTTGAAAGCGTATCTCCGGCGCGGCGGCGATCTTCTTCCGGATTTTGTTGCCTTTCAGACCGCTCAGCGGGACTTCCTGGCGTTATGGGGTAGCCAAATGTATCAAGTTGCTGTATGGAACGAGAGCAAGTATTTTGCATGACCATAAGGCCCATGATGAACGAGCAGACACAACTCAGTGCCAGCCAGGAAGATTACCTGGAGGCTGTGTACCATATCGCCAGCGAAAAAAAGGTGGCCCGCGCCAAGGACATCGCCAAACGGCTCGATGTTCGCGCCTCCTCGGTGACCAACGCGCTGCGCGTCCTCTCCTCGCTCGGCCTGATCAATTACGCGCCCTATGACCTGATCACCCTGACCGATGCCGGGTTGACGGCGGCCAGGGAAATTGTCGGCCGGCACGAGGCCTTGGCCAATTTCTTGGTCATCGTCTTGGGGGTCGATCCGGTCGAGGCCGATCAGGCTGCCTGCAAGATGGAACATTCGGTGCCCAAACCCATTGTCAATCGCTTGATTCAGTATGCCGAATACATCAGCCACTGTCCGCGTGGCGGCATCACCTGGGATTCGGGATTCGGCTACTACTGCAAAACAGGCTGCGCCCCCGGTCAGTGCGAGCGCTCGCGACCCGGCGTTGTTCCGTCCCACCCCAAGCCTCCGGATGGCAAACCAACCTGAAGGCCGCTGGAACGCCTGCCTGCTCTGCCTGTTGATCCTGGCCGGCATGCTGGTGCATGGCTGCGACGACGACCACCACAACAATCTCAAAGAAAATTCTCCCGCAAAACAAATCAGTATGGATCATCCTGAAATCATGCAACTCCTGTTTCGCCCGATTCAGGTGGCGAAAAACACCCCACCCGAAGGGGCAATCGACATCGACGTGCCGGTCGCCGACGGCGTCACCATTGCCTGCCGGCTGTATGGCCACGCCCCTTCGTCCTCGACCCTGATCTTTTTTCACGGCAACGGCGAAATCATTCCCGATTACGATGAAATTGGCCCCTCTTACGTCCGCGAGGGGCTCAATTTCCTGGTCGCCGAGTATCGCGGCTACGGCTGGAGCACCGGCACCCCCCTGACCAGCACCCTGCTGCCGGACAGCAATGCGGTGTTTCTCTTTTTGACACAATGGCTCAAACAGCAGGGCTACACCGGCGCTCTGTTTGTCATGGGCCGTTCCCTGGGAAGCGCCAGTGCCATCGACGTGGCGGTCAATCACAGCGACGAGCTCACCGGGCTGATCATCGAATCCGGTTTTGCCAAAACCCTGCCGCTGGCCAAAATGCTGGGGGTCGATCTGGCGGTCATGGGCATCACCGAGGAGCAGGGGTTCAACAACAGCGGCAAGATCGCCCGGTTCACCAAGCCCACCTTCATCCTCCACGGCCAGTACGACCAGCTGATCCCCCTGTGGCAGGCCGAAACCCTGCAGGCGGAGAGCGGCGCCAAAAACAAGGAGTTGCAGATCGTGCCGGGCGCGGACCACAATTCGCTCATTGCCGTGGCCGGGCCGCTCTACTTCCAGGCGATTCGTAAATTCGTCGACAAGGCCGCCGGCACCGCCCCGGACTGGCGTGAGCGGCGGCGGCAGTTCAAGGCGCAGCAGGCCGCACGCCAGGCGCAACAGGCCGCCGGAAATACGCCATGACCAGCAAACGGACCGATTACCTGTCCTGGGACGAATACTTCATGGCCGTGGCCATCCTTTCCGGCCACCGGTCCAAGGACCCCAACACCCAGGTGGGGGCCTGCGTGGCCAACAGCCAGAACAAGATCGTCGGCGTCGGCTACAACGGCTTTCCCTGGGGCTGCTCGGACGACGAACTGCCCTGGTCCCGGGAAGGCAGCTATCTGGATACCAAGTATCCCTATGTGTGCCATGCCGAACTCAACGCGGTGCTCAACTCGATCACCTACGACTTGCGCGATTGCCGGCTGTATGTGGCTCTTTTTCCGTGCAACGAGTGCACCAAGGTCATTATTCAGGCCGGCATCCGCGAGATAATCTATCTTTCCGACAAGTACAAGGAGAGCGATTCGGTGCTGGCGTCGAAGATCATGTTGGACAAATCCAACACCACCTATCGCCAATTTTTTCCGTCGCGGGATTCGGTGCTGCTCAAATTCAGCGTCGACTGATATTGCCGACTGCGGCGCGATCCTTGTCCGGATGCGCCGCCACGGCCCCGACGTACCGTACCCGCCATTTTTTTGTCAATATCAACCAAGGAACCGAATGCAATTTGAACAACTGGCTCTGCCAGAACCCCTCGGCAAGGGTATTGCCGAAGCAGGATTCACCGAATGTACGCCCATCCAGGAACTGACCCTTCCCCTCACCCTCGGCGGCAAGGACGTGGCCGGCCGCGGCCAGACCGGCACCGGCAAGACCGCCGCCTTTCTCATCACCCTGTTTGACCGGCTGCTGAAAAACAATCCGCCCGCAAGCCCGAATCCTCGCGCCCTGATCCTGGCCCCGACCCGCGAGCTGGTGGTGCAGATCCATCAGGATGCGCTGCTATTGGGCAAGCACTGCGGCTTTTCCATCCAGGCGGCGTACGGCGGGGTGGACTACAACAAACAGCGCGAGGCCCTGCGCACCGGGGTCGATGTCCTGATCGGCACCCCCGGTCGGTTGATCGATTTTCTCAAACAGAAGATCTACACCCTTGCTGATATCGAGATGCTGGTCATCGACGAGGCCGATCGCATGTTCGACCTGGGGTTCATCGGCGACCTGCGCTTTCTCCTCCGCCGGCTGCCGGCCTTTGACAAGCGCCAAAATCTGATGTTCTCCGCCACCCTCAACCATCGGGTGATGGAACTGGCCTACGAGTTCATGAACATGCCCGAGAAGGTCAGTGTCAGCGGCGACAGCATGACCGCAGACAAGATCGAGGAGATTCTCTTCCACGTTTCCAGCAAGGAGAAGTTTCCTCTCCTGCTCGGCTTGCTGCGTCGCGAGGGCATGGAACGGACCATGATTTTCGTCAACACCAAGCGCGAGGGCGAGCGGCTGCAGGCCCGGTTGATGGCCAACGACCACCCCTGCCGCCTGATCTCCGGCGATGTGGCCCAGGAAAAACGTTTGCGGATCATGCGCGATTTCAAGGCGGGCAAGCTGCCGATGCTGATCGCCACCGACGTGGCCTCGCGCGGGCTGCACATCGAGGGGGTGTCGCATGTGATCAACTACGATTTGCCCGAGGACTGCGAGGACTACGTGCACCGCATCGGCCGCACGGCCCGGGCCGGAGCCGAAGGCAAGGCCATCTCCCTGGCCGACGAGACCGGGGTGCTTTCCCTGGAAGCCATCGAGGAATACATCGGCCACCCGATCCCCACCGAGTGGGCCGAGGACGAACTGTTTGTCATCGACTACAAGCATCCACCGAGAACGGCTCGCAGAAACACGAAACCCGTGAACACGACGCCCAGGGGAGGGAAGGCCCGCTCGGGCAGGCGGCGTTGAGCGGACAGGACAAGGCCGCGCTGAAGCGCGAGGTGCACGACTCCTGTTCACATCCATCCTGAAAGGCCTGTGAACAGGATCAGGCGCACGACCACACATCCCCCCATCCCCTTAACGCACAGGAGGCCTGGATGTCCGTTTTGAAAGATCCCAGAGTGTTTTTTGCAGCGGAGCGGACGTTGCTGGCCTGGACCCGCACCTCGCTCACCCTGATGGCCTTTGGTTTCGTGGTGGAACGGTTCGGACTCTTCCTCACCACGATCCTGCCCCGGTCCGAGGAAACGTTTCAGCGCGACCTCTCGTTTTGGATCGGCCTTTCGTTCATCCTCCTCGGCTCGTTGACCTCTGCCATGGCGGTCTGGCAGTACAGGAAAATCCTGCGGACGCTCAATCCCGAAGAAATTCCGACCGGCTATCTGACCAGTCTGGGCGCCTGGGCCAACCAGATCGTGGCCGTCCTCGGTCTGGCCCTGACCGTGTATCTCTTCCGGGGTTCAATGGTATGATTTTCACGCCGGGAATTTTTCAAGGCCGAAGAGGTTGAAGGGAAACCCACTCGCCTGCCGACTCGTGTGAGCCTGGCGCATGACCGGAGAGCTTCCATGGTTATTGAATGCCCGTTGTCGGGCGTGATTGCCCGCTGGTTTGCAGGGTCAGAGCGAGCGTCGGCCCACAAGTACAGCTGGCCCAAGATCATGAACACCCGCCACGGGCATGTGCAGGGTTTCAATGCCCGGGCGATGATGTGACGGTGGCCCAACGCTGTTCGGAGCTTTATGCGGGAGGTTCGTTAGTCTCTTCAAAGATGAAACCATACCATGGCCGCCTGTTCATATAACCAAGCGAATAGCATTCCATCTTCTGTTCCGCGTGTTTTCGCGCCATGTACTCCATCCATGCCGATGCCTGCAATCGGCTCGGAAACGGTCCCACCTCGACGATGGGGCGATGGGCTATGCCTTTCTTGTCCAAAAACCTGTTGATTTCCGTCATTTCTTGATAGATGGCCGCTTGCATGCCGCGTTGTTCCTTGCGTGTCGTCCGTTGCTGTTGATGAACATGCCCCTTGATGTCGGTCAAAGGGAAGAATAATCGTTGGTCTCTTGCTGCGGTGCGTGTGCGCATGGCCGGCTCTACAGCCGTGCGTACATGCGCGTCGCCCTCTTGTTCCCGCTCTTGTCGAGAACGGTTTCCTGAGATGCGCTGGCTTGTTTTGCCGGCATGACCGGTTCTGCTTGTTTGTTGCCGGTCAAATCAGCGCAGTGGAAAAAGAGATACCAATCATCCCGCTGCGCGTGCGCCGGTTTCTTTTTCCCTTCCGTGGATGAAGGGCCACCAAACAGACGACCCGCCATCCGTCCGGCGACGGTCACTCCATGAATCAGGCAAAGGAGCAGGATGGATCCGGTGAAGAACATATTCGCTTCCATTGTTTCCTCCTTACGGCTGAAAAGCGTTCTTCTTGAGAGGAAACGAGGCCGGTAACCTTATAGAGGATCGCGTACCCCGTTTTTCCCTAATCGTTTCACCACTAAAGTCGGCAAGGGCGAAATGGCGGCCACCCGTTCCACCACGCTGCCCATGAGCAGGGTCCCCAAAGCCGTTCGACCGTAGGTGCCCAGAACAATCAGATCGATGTGATGCTTCTCGCCGTATTTGACGATTTTATCGTACGGCGCACCATGGACGATTTCGGTGGTCACCTTCACGCCCAGGCGTTCGCCCTGGCCGGCAAGGGTTTGAAGAGGCGGAAAACTCCGTCTTCGCGCCTCTTCCAGAACGCCGTAGAGAAAGCTTCGCTCCAGGGGGATGTCCAGCACGGTCAGGGCATGGACCTCGCCGCCAAAGGCCAGGGCCAATTCCAGGGCCCGTTGTCCGGCTTCCATGCTGTAGCGGGAACCGTCGATTCCGACCAGGATCCGGGAGAAGTTGATCGCCGAATGTTCCGGAATCATCAGGACATCGCAGGGGCTGCATCCAATCACCTTGGCGGTGGTTCTTCCCAGGAAGACCCGTTCCAGCGTTGATCGTTTGGGGTAGCCCATCAGCACCAGCCCCGCGTTTTCCTGCTCCGCCGCATGCACGATCTCCTCGGTCGGATCGCCGATGGCGTGCAGGGTGCGCAACGGCTGTCCGGCGGTCAACGCCTCCTGCCTGGCGTCTTCCAGGCACTGGATGAACGGCTGGCTGAGCTGCTGGTCGGCGTTGGCGATTTTCCACCGATGCATGTTGCCCTCGTATCGGGGCGTCACCGAGATGGCGATCAGTTGTGCTTTGAGAAAAAGGGCCAGGCGCAGCGCCTGCTGAAATACCGCCTGGCTTGATTTGCCCGGGTCCAGGGCGACAAGGATGGTGCTGATGCCTTCGGTCATGGCGGTTTCCTCCCGGAGCTGATGATTACCCGTTGGCGGCGATCCTTTCCAATCGCCTTGCCTTGAACAGGCTGGACAGGATGATCGACGCCCCCACCAGCAAGGCAAAACACATGATGGCAAAACTGAGTTGGGTCATCAGCTTGACCGCGCCATCGCTCAACAGGACCAGATGCAGTTCGTTGAGATACTTGGGGATGGCGAAAAACCGGCTGACCGCGACGATGAGCATGATCGTGGCCATCACGTATTTGATCATGTATTCCTTGACATAGGTGGTACCGATCGCACCCAGCTGGACGCCAAACAGCGAGCCGGCAAGGATGATCATCACTAGGCGGATGTCGACCATGCCGTAATAGGCCCAAATCAGGGTGCCGCCCAATCCCATGACAAAGGCGATGACCAGCTCGGTGGCCGAGGCGACGATACTGGTGGCGCCGATGATGTACATCAACCCCGGCACGCCGATGAAGCCGCCGACGGCGATGGTGGCCGCCAACATGCCGGTGGCCACGGCGACCGGCACCAGGAACCAGAGACTGATGCGCAGATTGGCGGTCTTGAGGGTGAGCATCGGCCACAGTTCGATCCGCTGCAGACGCTTGGCCAGGGAGGGGACGCTTTCGCTTGTTCCGCCAGCGCGCTTCATCGTGATGGCGTCGCGCATGACAAAGGAACCGACCGTCACCAGCACCAGCACAAAGATGAAGCTGACATACAGGTTGGAACCTGCCTGCCCCCATCTGTCGAGAATGTATTTTTGCACCATGATGCCCGCCTGGACACCGATTTCCGCGAAAACGCCCATGATGAGTCCGAGCTTGATATCCACCTGGCCGTATTTGTAGCGCTTGATGGCGCCGACCAGGGCCTTGGGGAATTTGTGGCACATGTTGCTGGCCACGGCCACGGTTCCGGGAACTCCGAGGCTCATCATGCCGGGAGTCAGCACAAAGGCCCCGCCGGAGCCGATGAACCCGCTGACCAGGCCGCCGATGAACCCGACCAGGAAAAGAAAGGTGATCGTGTAGACGTTGAGATCGATGAACTGTATGACTTCACTGACTGGGCCGTGCATGGTGTCCTCCTGTGGGCTGTTGTGACTGCATGTGGTGTGTTAGGCGTTCCATCCCGCTGCCCAGGGTCTCAGGCATTCAGCTGCAGCCGAGGCCGGGTATCCGGACGAGGGGCAACGACCGGCTCCGTGAGCGGACGGTCCTGCTCCACCCGCGGCGCGGCGGTTTTCCTGGAGGCTTCGATCCCGAGTGCCGACCAGAAGGCGCTGGTGAAGTTGCCGTGGAAAAAGGACACCGCAAAGACCGTTGCCACCGGCAGCACCGCGAACAAACCACCCTTGGCGAAATAGGTCATTACAACATCCTGGTTGGCAAACACAGCCGCGTACAATCCCGTTGTCAGGGTGCCAAAAAGGAAACAATTCTTCACGTGCCGTTTTCTGCTGGTGGTGGACATAGCTGTTACTCCTTTGTTGTTGGGGGGATGAATAAGGGTCCTCTTGCGCTGACCTTGGTTGGTTGTGATGACGGGAAAAACAGGAACCGGAGAATGTTTGGCGACCTCGCCCAGGCGGATGCCCTTGTCGATGATGACGAATTCGATCCGTTTCTTGGCGTGGCAGAGCCGGCTGACGACGACGCCCACCTTGCCCTCCTCGCGGAGATGCTCGATGGCCACTTTCTTGGTCTTTGCCTTGCCGCGAAACAGAGCCGTGCTCTCTTCCATGGCCGCAGCGAACAGCCGACAGCGTCTACCGCTGTCCTTGTAAAAGGGAAGGGTGTCGACATGGACCGTGACAATGCCGTAGCCCAGCCGATGGGCCACATTGAGGGCATAGTCCATGACATGCTCGGACAGGTGTCCGTTGCGCGTCACCACGAGAATGTAAGGACGATCCTGATGGTGCTCGACCCGGTGGTCGAGGAGGGGCGGGGAGGAGGCTGACGGATCACGCCTCTCTATGGCAACCATGTTTCGCCTCCCAGCGGATTGTTTCTCAAGAGTTGAATGGGTTCTGCCCTGCTATACCAAGAACCGTGCCATTGGGGGTTTTTTGCATATCATCCTGATGTGACAATATTTTTTTCTTGTTGTCGATCGGGCGGCCAGGACGACGATTGTTGCAAAAAGAAACACTGGTCCGACAATAGACTATTGAGGCCCTCTGGAGTGTTGCATTGTGCAACTTTTGCTTTGCTGGGCTGCAACAGGGGCGGGTGCAAGGACGTCCTTGGCAGGGGGTGTCAAGGGCGGTGGAAGCGGCAGGAATCGTTGTTTTGCTCCCTGATCAGGGGGAAGCCCGGTCGATGCCAGACTTCGATAAGGCATTAGTCTTGCAAAAATTCTCCTGTCGTTTGTATATCCACAGAAGCCGGACGTCCTTTCATCGGGTATGGGCGCCATTCAAGGCCTCCCGGAGGATCATCGTCAATGGACAGTCAAACAATACGGGGAAATCGATATGTTTTTTAAAAAACGGATTGAACCTGCCGAAGAGACCTCTCGGCATCAGACAGCCCCTTCCTCTCCTTCGCCGCTGGATCTGCTGCGCGGCAGGATCAGGGAGGCGCACCTCCCCCATCTGGTCATGGAAGCGGTGACCGGCGAGTTGGAAAAGCTGGAAAAGACGGAACCGGCGGTGGCGGAATATTCGGTGGGGTTCAACTACATCGAACTGGTGCTCAGTCTGCCGTGGAATGTCTCGTCACAGTGCACCTTCGATCTGGAGCGGGCGCAGCGTGTTCTCGATACCCGCCATTACGGCCTGGCCCAGGTCAAACAACGCATTCTCGAGTTCTTGGCGGCCAAAACCCTGTGCAGCAAGGCACGGCAGTCCATCTTGATTGTCGATGACGAGGAAATCGCCCGCGCCAACATGGAGCATGTGCTCAAGAAGGAAGGCTATGCGTGCCATTGCGCCAGCCACGGTGCCGAGGCCCTGGAGATCATGGCGCGCGAGGATATCGACTTGATCATCACCGATCTGAAGATGGAGCGGATGGATGGCATCGAGCTGCTGCAGCATGTCAACCGGACCTCGCCCGAGATCCCGGTGATCATGGTCACTGGGTTCGCCACGGTCAGTTCGGCGGTGGACGCCCTGAAAAAGGGCGCGGCCCACTATCTGGGCAAGCCGGTCAACCTTGATGAGTTGCGCAAGACGGTCAAGGAGGTGCTGGAGAAGAAATTGTTCGTGCAGATGGGCAAGGGACCGATCCTCTGCTTCACCGGCCCTCCGGGCACAGGCAAGACCTCGGTGGGCAAGGCGATCGCCGAGGCGTTGCAGCGCCAGTTCATCCGCATTTCCCTAGCCGGCCTGCGCGACGAGGCGGAACTGCGCGGCCACCGGCGGACCTATGTCGGCGCCCTGCCCGGACGGGTGATCACCGAGCTGAAGCGGGCCGGGGTCAACAATCCGGTGCTGATGCTCGATGAAATCGACAAAATCGGCCAGGATTTCCGTGGCGATCCCGCCTCGGTCCTCCTTGAGGTGCTCGATCCGGAACAGAACACCCATTTCACCGACCATTATCTCGAACTGCCCTTTGATTTGTCGCGGGTCATGTTCATCGCCACGGCCAACGATGTGTCCACTCTGCCCCGGCCGCTGCTCGATCGCATGGAGTGCATCGAATTCTCGGGCTACACGGAAAAGGAAAAACTGCATATCGCGCAACAGTTCATCCTCCCCCGTCAACTCAAGCTCGCCGGGCTGTCCAAATTCTCTGTCGCTTTCACGTCCGAGGCCCTGTCCCGGGTTATCAACGACTACACCCGGGAATCGGGATTGCGGAACCTGGAACGGCAGATTTCCGATATTTGCCGGAAAATAGCCATGATGTGCCTCAAGTCCACCTCCGGACAGGAAGAGCCGGGTCAGGTCGATGCCGCGACGGTGAGCAGGCTGCTCGGCCCGCGAAAATTCTACCGCGAGGCCGCGGAGGCGGTGCCCCAGGTCGGCGTGGCCACGGGGATGGTGTGGGCGGAGACCGGGGGCGAGATTATCAGTGTCGAGACGGCGCGGATGCCGGGCTCCGGGACCCTGTTGCTTACCGGTTCCTTGGGGGAGGTGCTGCGGGAGTCGGCGCAAACGGTTCTCAGTTTTCTGCGCAGCAAGAGTGAGGCGTTCGGGATTGCCGCCGATTTTTACCAGCACAGCGATTTGCATGTACACTTTCCCTCCGGGGCCATTCCCAAGGACGGACCATCGGCAGGGGTGACCATCTTTGCCGCCCTGCTGTCGCTGCTCACCGGCCGCCCGGCTAGGAGGGATGTGGCCATGACCGGCGAGATGACCCTCACCGGCCGCATCCTGCCGGTCAACGGCATTCGCGAGAAAGTATTGGCCGCCAAACGGGCCGGGGTGCGGGTGGTGCTGCTGCCGCTGGCCAATCGGGAGGAGGTGGAGGCCCTGGAGGGTGACGTTGTCGCGGGGGTGCGGGTGCTCTTGGTGGCAAACGCCGCCGAACTGCTGGAGCCGCTGTTCGCGCCGCCTGGGTCGGAGGAGGAAAAAACGCCCGCCTCAGGCGTCGGGATGTTCCAGACCGTATCGCTTGATCTTGCGCCACAGCGAAACCCGGTCGATCCCGAGAATCCTGACCGCGGCTGACTTGTTGCCCTCCACCTCGTCGAGCACCTCGAGGATGTAGCGTTTCTCGTGCTCTTCCAGGGTGGGCCAGTCCTCGCGGCTGTCGCGGATGGTCAGGTGTTCGGTGCCGCCCAACACGCTGGCAATGTGCCGTGGTTCGACGATATCGCTGTCGCAGGCGATGAGAATGCGCTGGGCGATATTTTCCAGTTCCCGGATATTGCCGGGATAATCGTAGCGCATCAGTTGTTTTTCCGCCTCGGGCGCTAACCGGGGCACCGGCCGCCCCAGACGGATGTGTTTGGCCAGGAAATGCTGGGCCAACAGGGGAATGTCCTCCTTGCGCTCGGCCAGGGAAGGAACGGCGATGGTCAGCACATCCAGCCGATAGTAGAGGTCGGCGCGGAAACCGCCGCTCTCGGTTTCCCGTTTCAAATCCTTGTTGGTGGCGGCCAGCACCCTGAAGTCCACCGGTATCTCCGAGGTCCCGCCCACCCGCAGCAGGGTGCGTTCTTGGAGAACCCGCAGCAGCTTCACCTGCATGGAAAGCGGCAATTCCCCCACCTCGTCGAAAAAGACCGTGCCGCCTTCGGCCATCTCCAGCAGCCCCTTCTTGCTCTTGTTGGCCCCGGTAAAGGCGCCGCGCTCATACCCGAACAGTTCGCTGGTGATCAGCTCCTCGGTGAACACGCCGCAGTTGAAGGCGACAAAGCGCTTTTTGTTCCGGGGGCTCAGTTCATGGATGGTCCGGGCGACCAGTTCCTTGCCGGTGCCGGTTTCTCCCTGGATGAGCACATTGCAGTCAAGCTGCGACACCTGATGGATGGTTTCGCGCAGCGCTTGGATTTTCGGACTTTGGCCGACGATGCGCATCGTGCCTTTGTGCGCGTCCACCTGCTCGCGCAGGCGGTGGAGCTCCTTGCGCAGCTGATTTTTTTCCAGGGCCTTGTCGACGACGGCGCGCAGTTCATTGATCTTGAACGGCTTGGCCACGTAATGGTAGGCCCCGCGCCGCATGGCTTCGACCGCGGTGTCCACGCTGGCATGGCCGGTGATCACCACCACCTCCACCGCTGGCCAGCGCTGTTTGGCTTCATCGAGCACCGCCATGCCGTCCTTGCCCGGCATGCACAGATCGGTGAGCACCAGATCCACCTCCTGCTTTTTGAGGAGATCGATCGCCTGCTGCCCGTCCGCGGCCACCAGGGCGGTGTGGCCGTCCTTGCCCACGATGTGGGCCAGATTGTCACGGGCGATGGGTTCGTCGTCGACGATGAGAATTTTCCGTTGGTTCATGCCGTGGGGAGTAAGGAGTCTTTCGGGCCGGGAAAGGGCAGGCGGATGACAAAGGATGTACCCTGCCCGGGAGTGCTTTGCACGGTAATAGTGCCCTGATGTTTTTGAATGATGCCGTAGACCACCGAAAGCCCGAGCCCGGTGCCTTGTCCCGCCTCTTTGGTGGTGAAGAAGGGATCGAAGACTCGTGCCTGGTTTTCTTCCGAGATACCTGCGCCGGTGTCGCTGACCTCGATGACTACTTCGTCGGCCGCTGCATCGAGGGCAGCCTCGATGCTGATCCTGCCCTCGCCTTCGATGGCCTGGGCCGCGTTAATGATCAGGTTGATGAACACCTCCTGCATCCGCTGGACATCGATGGAGAAAACCAGATCCCGGGGGATGTCGATGGTCATGGCGATCTGCGGCGGCACCTGACTCTTGGCGAGAAGCACCGCCTTGCTGACCACCTCGGCCAACTGTATCTCCCGCAGGCAGAAATCCTGGGCGCGCGAGAATTCCAGCAGGCTTTTGACCACGTCCCTGGCCCGCAGCGTTTCCTGGTCGATATTGGTGAGCATGCGCTTGAGCAGAGGGACGTCGCCGCTGTCGAATTCGTCCACCGCGATCTGGCAGGAGGTGGAGATGTTGTTCAATGGGTTGTTGAGCTGGTGGGCCACACCGGCGGTCAGGGTGCCCAGGGAGGAGAGCTTTTCCGCCTGGATGAGCTGGTCTTGCCGCCGTTCCAGTTCGGACACCATGATATTGAAGGTCTCCATGACCTGCTGGATCTCGTCCCGGGTGTTGATCACCTCGATCTTGCGGAATTTTCCCTGGGCAATGGCCTCGGTGGCCTTCTTGATCACCGACAGCGGCTTGAAAATGAGGTAGACGATGAGCAGCGACAGCATGATGCCGATAAATATCGCCACCGACGACCAGGAAATAAGCTGGTTGCGCAAGGTTATCACCATGAGGTGTATTTGATTTTTTTCAAAGGTGACGATGTGCTCGCTGAGTTCCGACAGAATTTTTCCTTGCTGTCGTATGGTATTGGACGTTTCATTGTGGCTGATGTTCGCTTGATCCTGGGATTTGATCAATGAGGTTATATTTTGAATATAGAGATTAATTTCATTGATAAGATGATGTAACTTCGGATTGATGAAAAATCCTTTGTCGGTATTGATGATTTTTTGACATGTTTCGATGGTGCTGTGCATCATCCGCAAATTTTCGTTCAGTGATTCCTTGTTGCCGTACAAGAAATAATTTTTTTCGTGGCGTCGCGCTTCAAGCACGTTGTTCTGGATCTCGTACGAAAGTTCCAGGACTCCTATCTTTTTCTCGGTGGCGACAAGATCGTCATGGGAAACGTAGGCCATCATCATGATGGCACCAATATAAAAAACCAGGACGGCCAGTATTTTTTGGCTCAGTCCAAAAGCGAGAGGTTTCTGCATGGCGGCCTCCTTGGGTGTTGCCGTTTGTGCGTGCGCATGGGGCCCTGGTGAGCGATTCTCTTCAATACATCCGGTGACGGAACAGCCAGGTGGCCAGGCTGAGGGTGATCAGGGCGATGAGCGACATCGGCCAGAGATCGTGGATAAAGTATTCGAGCCCGGCCCCTTCGAGGAACACCCGGCGGACGATGGACAGGAAATAACGCATCGGATCGAGGTAGGTCAAGGTCTGCATGAACGGCGGCATGTTGGCGATCGGGGTGGAGAAGCCGGAGAGGATCACCGCCGGCACGATGAAGAGAAAGGAGCCGAGCAGGGCTTGCTGCAGGGTGGCGGAAAACGACGAGATCATCAACCCCACGCCGATGATGGAGAGCACGTAGATGATCAGTGCCGGATAGAGCACGCTCAACTTGCCGACCAGCGGCACCTCGAACCAGAACACGGTCACCGCGATGATCAGCGAGGCCTCGCCCACGCCGACGATCAATCCGGGCATGGCCTTGCCGATCAGGATCTCCCAGGGGTGGAGGGGCGTGACCAGCAACTGGTCAAAGGTGCCGGCCTCGCGCTCGCGGGCCACCGACAAGGAGGTCACCACCAGGGTGACGATCATGGCCAGCAGGGCGACAATGCCGGGAACGATGAACCAGCGGCTCTCCAGGTTCGGGTTGAACCAGGCGCGGATGTTGAGCCGGGCCGGCAAGCTGGTGCCGTTCACTTCGGCCCGTTCCTCGTTGAAGTCGGTGACAATGGTGCGCACGTAGTTGAGCGCCAGCATAGCGGTGTTGGAGTTGCGGCCGTCGATCAGCACCTGCAGCGGGCAGCCGTCGCCGCCCAGCGCCTCCTGTGCACACTGTTCTCCGATGTGCAGGACCAGGAGCGCTCCACGGCGGTCGATCAGGGGCGCGATCTCGGCCGTTGACCGCAGATACCCCACTATTTTGAAGCCTGGCGAGCGCTCGAACCGGGCCGCCAGATCGCGGGAAAACACCCCCCCATCCTCGTTGAGGATCGCCAGCTTGGCATCCTCCAGGTCAAAGGTGGCGGCATAACCGAACACCAAGAGCTGCAGGATCGGCGGCACGATCACCGCCATGCGGCTTTTCTTGTCGCGAAACAGGGCGAGGAATTCCTTGATGATCAGGGCAAGCAGACGGGCACCCATAACGATTATTCCAGTTTTTTTCGGGTTTTTCGGTAAACGATACCGTGAAAAAACAGGCCCATGGCCACCAGCGCGGCCGCATTGGGCAGCACCACGCTCCACACGTCGCCCACCAGGAACAGGGTTTGGAGAATGGAGACGTAGTAGCGGGCCGCGATCAGGTGGGTGAGCATCTGGATCACCGGCGGCGCGCTCTGGATGTCGAAGATGAAGCCCGAGAGAATGAAGGCCGGAAGAAAGGTGGAGACCATGGCCACCAGCGCGGCCACGAATTGAGAGCGGAAAATGGTGGAAATGAAAAAGCCCATGCCCAGCGCCACCCAGAGAAACAGGGCCGAGGTGGCCAGCAGCAGCCACAGCGAGCCACGCAGCGGCACATGGAAGAGAAAGCGGGCCATCACCAGCGACAGCAGCAGGCCGCCCATGCCGAGGATGAAATAGGGGATCAGTTTGCCCACCAGGATCTCCGGAGCGGAGATGCGGGTGACCAGCAAGGCCTCCATGGTGCCGCGCTCCCACTCGCGGGCAATCACCAGGGCGGTGAGCAGGGCGCCGATCAGGGTCATGATCACCGCCAGCACCCCGGGGACGAGGAAATCGGTGGAGCGCACCTGCGGATTGTACCAGACGCGCTGCTCCAAGCGTACCGGCGCCTGCAGCTGTCTGCCGGCCCGTTCGGCTTGCTGCTCCAGCCAGCCGAACCAAATCCCCTGAACATAGCCTTCGATCAGGCGGGCGGTGTTGGCATCGACCCCGTTGACAATCACCCCGATGGGCGGTGAATCCTTGCGCAGATACTCGCGGCCGAAGGTATGGCGCAGCCAGATGATGCCGTCCACTCGGTTTTCCCGCAGCGCGGTTTCCGCCTCCTGAATCGAGGGGAACGATTCGGGTGCGAAATAGGGAGTCTGAAAAAAGCTGCCGGCAAAGCTCTGCGACTGGCTGTCGGCCTGTTCGACCACCAGCCCGATGCGCACGTCCCTGGCGTCCAGGGACACGCCGTAGCCGAAAATGAGCAGCAGCAGCATCGGCAGAAAAAAAGCAATGGCAATGCTGGAGGGGTCGCGGATGACCTGGAGCCATTCCTTGCGGATCATGCCCCCCAGGCGCATCCGCCGTCCTGGATTCATGCGCCGGTCCTCCCTTGTTCGGGTTCTTTTTTCCCGCTCTCCAGCAAACCGATGAAGGCGTCCTCCATGGTCGCCTCCCGGCCGTCGATCCCCACCAGACCCTCCTTGAGGCTCTCCGGCGTGCCTTCGGCCAGTACCCGGCCATCGGCCATGATCACCAACCGGTCACAGTATTCGGCCTCTTCCATGAAATGGGTGGTGACCAGCACGGTCACGCCCTGGTCGGCCAGGCTGTTGATTTGCACCCAAAACTCGCGCCGGGCCAGGGGATCGACCCCGGAGGTGGGTTCGTCGAGAAACAGCACCTCGGGTTCGTGCATCAGGGCCACGGCCAGGGCCAGCCGTTGCTTGAAACCCAGCGGCAAGGACTGGCTTTCGCTGGCGGCGAACGGAGCGAGGTCAAAGGTGTCCAGGGCCCAGTCGATCTGCGTTTGCCGCTTTGCGCCGCGCAGGCCATAGGCGCTGCTGAAGAATTTGAGATTCTGCAGCACGCTCAGGTTGCCGTAGAGGGAAAACCGTTGTGCCATGTAGCCGATACGCGCCCGGGCGGCTGCCGCGGCCGTGCGCAGATTCATCCCGGCCACGGTGCAGGCGCCGCTGGAAATGGGCAGCAGGCCACAAAGCATGCGAAAGGTGGTGGTCTTGCCGGCGCCGTTGGCCCCGAGCAGGCCGAAGATTTCGCCGTGGCGCACGCGGAAGCTGACATGGTCGACCGCGAGGAAGTCGCCGAAACGGCGCACCAAATTGTCGACCGTGATCACGTCCTGACCGGCAAATCGGCCGTTGGCGCGTTGCAGGGCAATGGGTTGGCCGTTGCCTTCGATGGCCTGGTCGTCTTTGAGGGTGGCGACAAAATAGTCTTCAAAGCGGGGCGGTACCGGGACGATATCCGCCCCGCTTTCGTGCGCCAGTTCAGGCAGGCGCAGGGGCGTCTGTTCCCGGCTGACCACCCGCACCGCCTTGCCGAGAATCAGGGCGTCGAGCACGGCCGGGTCGCGGCTCAACCGCCGTTGCAGGGTCCGTTTGGGCAGGGCCGGGGCGTGGACCAACCAGGTTCGGCCAGCTACCTGACGGCTGAAGGACTGGGGTTGGTCATGGCCGAGAATCTGCCCCTGGTGAATGAGCACCACCTCGGCGCAGCGTTCGGCCTCGTCGAGATAGGCGGTGCTGAGCAGCACGCTCATGCCCTCGGCCTCGACCAGGTGATAGACGATCTGCCACAGCTCCCGCCGCGACACCGGATCGACGCCGACCGTGGGTTCATCGAGCAGCAGCAGGCGCGGCGGCCGCACCAGGGTGCAGACCAGGCCGAGTTTCTGCTTCATGCCGCCGGAGAGCCGCCCGGCCAGACGGCCGCGAAACCCCTCCAGGCCGGCCATGGCCAGCAGTTGTTTGTACCGCCCCGGCCGCAGGGGCGGTTCCACGCCCTGCAGATCGGCATAGAGATCGAGATTTTCCTGGACGGTGAGATCTTCGTAGAGGCCGAAGCGCTGCGGCATGTAGCCCACACTGGCCTGGACCTTGAGCGGCTCGCGGACCGCATCGATCTCCAAGGCGCGGATATCGCCCCCGTCCGGGCTGAGCAATCCAGCGCACAGCCGCATCAGGGTGGTCTTGCCCGCTCCATCCGGACCGATCAAGCCGGTGACCATGCGTGGTTTGACGGTGCAGCTCACCCCGGCCAGGGCGGTGACCTGCTGGTTGTTAACGGTGAAGGTCTTGCTGACCCGATCGAGGATCAGAGCCGGTCGGGGAGCCGGATCAGGGACGAGGGCTTCGGCCGCTGAAGGCAGTGGCGGGCTCATGGGCGGCGCCGCGACGTTGCCGCCGGGCAAGGGACGGACGTATTTTCACGCTGGGAACGGGAGTGCAGCAGGGCGAAGCTGGAACAGACCATGGAGACCTCTGAACGATCGGGTGGCGGAACAATGTGCCGCCATCATACCACAACCGCTCGAATTTTCTCCATGGCTGGACAAAAAAAGAGGCAAAATCCGGCGCGCGCCCAGCCGCAAGCCAAGTTTTCGCCCACGGCTTCCAGGCGAAAAATCGTCAAGCGGGCCGGGTACACACGAAGGGAAGGGCATCGTGCCGCTCAGCGCTGATAGGTGCCCATCAACTCAGCTTCTGCCAGCACATGTCCTTGCATGGCCCGTTCCACCTCGCTTCTCGTGGGGTTGCCCAGGTTGGGCAGGACCGCGTCCAGGGCGTAGAGCCTGAAGAAATACCGATGGCGGCCGATGGGCGGGCAGGGGCCGCCGTAGCCGGTACGGCGCCAGTCATTGACGCCCTCCCTGGTGCCAGGAGGAAGATCGGCCCGGGATACGGCCTCCGGCAGGCCCGTGCAGTCGGCGGGCAGGTTGTACAGCACCCAATGGACCCAGGTGGTTTTCGGCGCCAGCGGATCGGGTGCGTCCGGATCAACGACCAGCAGCGCCAGGCTTCGGGTTGCCGGCGGCATCCCTGTCCAGCTCAGCGGCGGCGACAGATCGTGGCCGTCACAGGTATATAAGGAGGGAATTCTGCCCTGATGGCCAAAGGCGGTGGAGGAAAGTTTCAAGCTCATGCACATGCCCCCCGAAAGTTGTCCGCATCAGCGATTGCTGACAAAGAAGGCCGGTTCATCCCGATATCCGGCGTCGCGCTAGACCACCTTGACGTTGCGTGCCTGCGGCCCCTTGTCGCCGTCTTCCTCGCGGAATTGCACCGCCGTGCCGATGGTCAAGGCATCGAAATTCGTATTGAGCACGCTGTTGCGGTGAAAATAGATGTCCCGGTCATCCGAGGTGGTGATGGTGCCGTAGTCCTCCATGGGCGAGAGATGGGTGATCTTGCCCGATGGTATTTCCTCGTGGACCTTGACTTCGCCCTTGCGCCGCTCCGTGTATTGTTCGAGCTGGCGACCGGCGGCGGCAAAGGCGTCGCGCAAGGCGACATAGACATCCTGATGGGCCTGGTTGCGCGGGTCCGGCTCGCGGTTCACCTCCAGCTTGCCCTCTGGACAGGTGAGATCGATGCGGATTTTATAAAGGCCGCCCTTCTGCTTGTTCTGCAACGGCGCCTCCACCACCACCCGGCAACTGATGATTCCGCCGTGATACCGGCTCAACTTTTCGACACGCTTGCGGATTTCCGCTTCAACGGCTTCCGATTTCGCGGTGTTCCGAAACGTAACTTGTAAGGGTACCTGCATGAGACGCCTCCTTGAGGTGGCACGATAAACGGCCCTGGTTTTCTCTTCCCCTTGGCTGACAGCCGAAGGGAAACAGGGGAAGCATGGCGTATTCCTGGCAAACAACCTGAAAAAACTCTTTTTTTTAAAATAGAAAAACAGCGAAGGAAATTCAAGGAAGGGAAAGTGGAGAGGGAATGGAGATACAATCTATCCATGTAAACCGTAAGTCATCAATCCACAACCAGGCGCGAGACATGCCGACCGGCGCAACCGGGTCGCCTCGGGGGCTTGGGGTATGGTGTGGGGATGCCGCGCTCATTGGGCCAGGAGCCTGAGGTCGGATTCGCCTGCGATGGAAAATACGACGGCGGCAAGGGCTTGATGGTGCCGGTTTGTCCGATCGGCCCGGAGAAGCCGCTCATCGATGGCGGCGGTGCGACCGGGCTGAACCCCTTGTCCTGCAAGCAAAGTCAACCTGCCCTCTCTTTGGGGGCGGCTCCATTGTGGCGATTCGCGCCGCGATCACCCAGGATGGTTGGTAAAATAATGAGTGATATTTGATGGTTGTTGCTTGCGTCCACCTGTGGTAGGAAAAGGTGTGCCGCTGGCGGCCGAGCCGAGCTCCCGACGGTCAGCAGCCATGACTATCCGCAACGGAGGAACGGCATGTCCGAACGGCTGAAGTTCGAGCGCTTTTTCTGGTTTCACGCGCAGGTCAAGCGAGCGCGCTTCCCCAATACCAGAAATCTGGTCGAGACATTCGAGGTTTCGGAACGAACCGCCCAGCGAGACATCGACTTCATGCGTGACCGATTGGATGCGCCCCTCGAATTCGATCGATCGCGAAACGGCTACCGCTACACGGACGACGCCTACGAAATTCCTGCCTCGTGGATCGACGAGGACAGCCTGTTGTCCTTGGCCCTGGCGGCGCGGCTGGCCTCGACCATACCCGATACCGCCGTCAAGGAGGATTTGTGCCGCTTGATCGGTCGCATGCTCCGCCTTTCCCGACACGAGGAATATGCCTGCCTCGATCGGCTGGGCGACAAGGTTTCCGTCAAGAATATCGAGTACGCCCGGGTAGATGAACAGTTTTTTCGTCTGATTGTTCAGGCCCTGTTCGACGACCGCTCCCTGCGCATCACCTATTGTTCCCCACACAGCGGCGCAGTCTCCGAACGGATAGTGCAGCCGCTCCACCTGATGCACTACATGGGCAGTTGGCATCTGCTGGCTTGGTGCGCCGCCAGGGAAGCCATCCGCGATTTTGCCTTGGCTCGATTGCAGGCGGTTGCATTGGCCGATACCCCCGTGCAAGTGCCCCTCGACCTACCGCCGATCAAGGAATATACCCGCCGCCACTTCGGCATCATGCAAGGCGAGACCGCCACCATCGTGACCCTGCGTTTCTCGCCCCACATCGCCCCTCGCATCCGCGAGCAGATCTGGCACCCCGACCAGCAGACCACCCCGAAGCCCGACGGCAGCCTCCTGCTCAGCTTTCCCACCGCCGATTTCCGCGAACTGACCCGAAATATCCTCAGCTACGGCGCCGAGGTGCGGGTGGAGGAACCGGCGGAGCTACGGGAGCTGGTTCGCGGGGAAATCGAGAAAATGTTCAGAAATTTGTGCAGCCCTGACATCGAATGACAGGGCGGGGGTGGTAGGGTGGAGCCATGCCGGATACAAGAGAAGAGGTACAGGGAATTTTCCAATGAACCATCATGACACCTTAGTTCCAGTTGCACATTCAAAGTCACCGTCGGACTGGCAAAGTCTCGAAGCCCATTTGGAAAAAGTTGCCGAGTTGGCAGAGCAACATGCAATGGCGTTTGGTGCCGCATCCTGGGGGCGGCTTGTCGGTCTTTGGCATGATCTGGGGAAATTTTCTCCCGATTTCCAGGAGTATATCCGGCAGGCCAGTGAAGCCCATTTGGAGAGCAAGCAAGGGCGGGTTAACCACTCATCAGCGGGGGCGTTACTGGCTATCGAGCGATTTGGTAAGATTGGGCGTATCTTGGCCTATTGCATTATGGGCCACCATGCGGGACTGCCGGATTGGCAGAGCGAAATTGCGCCACGAGCATCTCTTGCATGGCGGCTGGAACAGAAGGAGTTGCTTCCAACGGCAATAGAGGCTGGTATCCCGACCGCAATCCTGAATCAAGCACTCCCCACAGAAAAAGCAAAAAACGGCACCGGGCTTTCACGTTCGCTTTGGCTGCGCATGCTTTTTTCCAGCCTTGTTGATGCCGATTTTCTCGATACCGAGGCTTTCATGGACCCTGAAAAGGCTCGGCGGCGTCAGGGGTATCCCACTCCTACCGAACTGGCGCCGTTGTTTGATCGGTATATGACCGAGAAAACAGCAGGAGCGCCCTTCACAAAGGTCAACCGCATTCGCGCCGAGGTATTGCAGGCGTGTAGGGAGAAGGCGGCAGATTCCTCGGGGTTGTTTACCCTCACCGTGCCCACCGGTGGTGGCAAAACCCTTTCTTCTCTGGCATTTTCCCTATGCCATGCCACCTTTCATGGCAAACGGCGAATCATCTACGTTATTCCTTATACCAGTATCATCGAGCAGACGGCGGACCAGTTCCGCGCCATCTTTGGCGAGGCGGTTCTGGAACACCACAGCAACCTGGATGTCGCCGATGTGTCAAAGGAAGATGCGCGCAGTCGCCTGGCTTGCGAGAATTGGGATGCTCCCCTCATTGTCACTACCACGGTACAGTTCTTCGAGTCCTTGTTCGCCAGCCGCACTAGCCGATGCCGAAAGCTGCATAATATCGCGCAGAGCGTGGTGATTCTGGACGAAGCGCAACTCCTGCCGACAGATTTTCTCAAACCGGTTTTGGAAGTCATGCGAGAGCTGCAGGAGAATTACGGCGTCACCTTCGTGCTCTCCACAGCTACTCAGCCTGCCCTCGGGCCACACAAGAGCATGGATTTCGATTTTGCTGGCCTACCCGGTTTACGAGAAATCATTCCCCCTTCATTGAACCTTTACGAGCGCTTGCAACGCACCAGGGTAAAGACTCTGGAGGGACTAACGACTTCACTCCCCTGGGATGCTCTCGCGTCACGCCTTAGTAGCCATGAATCTGTGCTCTGCATCGTCAATCGTCGTGACGATGCCCGTGTCCTGTGGGAGAAAATGCCTGTAGGCACCTTCCATCTTTCCGCTCTCATGTGCGGGGCGCATCGGTCTGAACGGATTGCTGAAATCAAGGCCAACCTGAAGGCGGAAAAGCCAACAAGAGTGGTCAGTACCCAACTTGTCGAAGCAGGTGTTGACCTCGATTTTCCAGTGGTCTACCGGGCGCTTGCCGGGCTCGACTCCGTGGCGCAAGCAGCCGGTCGTTGCAACCGGGAAGGGGCTTTGGAGCAAGGCATGGTGTACATCTTTCAACCGGAGAGCAAGATACCTGCGGGTTATCTTCGACAAGCCGCCGAGATCGGTCGCCAACTCTTAATGGAGCAGAAGGTTGATCCTCTTGCCCCGGAGCGGTTCGAGCAGTATTTTCGGATGTTCTATTGGCTGCGCGGCTCTCTGCTCGACAAGGAAAATATTCTGGAATTGCTTGGCAATGACCCGGAACTGCGGATCAGTTTCCGCACGGCCGCCGAAAAGTTCAAGCTCATCGATGAAGGTGTTTATGTGCCGGTCCTTGTTCAATATGGGGAAAAAGGCTGCCAACTGATTGATCTTTTGCGGCGCCAGGGGCCGGAACGTTGGATTCTTCGGCAAGCGCAACGCTATGTGGTCAATCTGCCACGATCCGTCCATGGGCAACTGTTGATCGACGGAGCCATCGAGGAAATCCATCCCGGTATCTTTGTGCAGGGGCACGGTAATTTGTACGACCGTAATCTCGGGTTTTGCGCGGATCGTTCTTTGATCTACGCACCGGATGAACTGATGATCTGAAGGAGGAAACATGAACGGAAACGGAAAGCGAAGCGCTCTCTTCCGCCTCAAGGTCTGGGGGCGAAACGCCTGCTTTACCAGGCCAGAAATGAAAGTGGAACGTGTTTCGTACGATGTGATGACGCCTTCGGCAGCTCGGGGCGTACTTGAGGCCATCCTGTGGAAACCGGCTATTCGTTGGCTGGTGGAACGCATCGACGTCCTGGCTCCGATCCGTTGGGAGTCAGTCCGGAGGAACGAGGTCGGCAGTGTCATGTCCCCGCGTTCCAACGGAATTTTTATTGAGGACCAGAGGCAACAGCGGGCCGGATTGTTCCTGCGGGATGTGGCCTACACCATCCATGCGCGTCTGGAATTAACAGCCAAGGCCGGGGCGGAAGACAACCTCACCAAGTTTCAGGAAATGTTTCTGCGTAGGGCGGAGAAGGGGCAATGCTTTCATCGGCCCTACCTCGGTTGCCGGGAATTTGCCGCTGACTTCACTTTGATCCGTCAGGAGGAACCGTTACCGGAACCGATAGGTATATCCCGTGATCTTGGCTGGATGCTGTACGATATTCAGCATGACAACCGGGCCGACAAAAACCATGTGCATTGCTGTACCGAATCCTGCCGACCTTCTTTCTTTCGGGCGGAACTATCCAATGGGGTTTTGCTTGTGCCATCGCCTGGCGATGGGGAGGTGCGGCAATGATTTTACAGGCTTTGGCAAGTTATTATCGCCGTCTATCCGAAGAAGCCGGCGCGGAAGTGGCTCCCGAGGGATTTGAAAAAAAGGAAATACCCTTTGTCATTGTGTTGGATCGCTCCGGGCATTTTATCGGTTTAGATGATACGCGCGAGGGAGAAGGGAAGAAAAAGTTGGCACGGGTGTTTACCGTCCCGAAAGGTATCAAGAAAACCAGTGGAATCGCCGCAAATGTTTTATGGGATACACCAGCCTATATCGTCGGTCGGCCCAAACCGGATCCCAAGAAAGAAACAGTCAAACTTTTAGAACGAGCACAAGAACAATTTCAATGTTTCCAAGATACTATTCGGGCGACTTTTTCGGATAACGAGCAGGACGAAGCAATTGCAGCCGTGTTGAATTTCCTCGGGAAAAGAGATTTTGAGCAGCTTTTTTCCCATACCGCGTGGAAAGAAATTG
Organism: Desulfobulbus propionicus DSM 2032; assembly: GCF_000186885.1. Classification (GTDB taxonomy): domain Bacteria; phylum Desulfobacterota; class Desulfobulbia; order Desulfobulbales; family Desulfobulbaceae; genus Desulfobulbus; species Desulfobulbus propionicus. The sequence continues at coordinate 1,696,137 of NC_014972.1, forward strand.
AGGAAAAGGGGATGAATATATCCTTTCGACTCGACACGGACACCTGTCTGATTTGCCAGCGCCCTGGTATTGTTGCGCAACTCATAGGTAACACGCAAAGAGTGGAAGGGGGCGATACCCATCGGGTGTGCCTTGTTTCCGGCGAACCGGATGAGCCGACCCGCCTGCACACGGCTATCAAGGGGGTATGGGGCGCACAAACGTCGGGAGCCAATATTGTTTCTTTCAACCTCGATGCGTTTCGTTCTTATGGAAAAGAACAAGGATTGAATGCGCCGGTGGGAGGAAGGGCTGAATTTGCATATACTACGGCACTAAATTCCATGTTGGTCAAAGGCTCGAAGCAGCGAATGCAAGTTGGTGATGCTTCTACCGTCTTTTGGGCCGAGAAGAAAAACGATCTGGAAGATGTTTTTGCCGACATCTTTGGCGAACCATCGAAAGAAAATCCCGAGCAAGCCACCAAGGCTATTCGCATTCTCTACGAAGCCCCGAAGGCCGGGGCGCCACCGTTGACTGAAGATTACACGCCATTCTTCGTTTTGGGGCTTGCCCCCAACGCCGCCCGCATCGCTGTGCGTTTTTGGCATGCGGGCACGGTGGGTGAGACTGCCCGCCATATCTTGCAACATTTTGAAGATTGCAAAATGGTGCATGGCCCCAAACAGCCTGGGTTTCTATCCCTTTTCCGCTTACTCGTCTCCACAGCCCTGCAAGGAAAGTCGGAAAATATCCCACCCAATCTTGCTGGCGAGTTCATGAAGGCAATTCTCGCCGGCACCCCTTACCCAAAAACCCTCTTGGCGGCGGTTCTCCGCCGTTGCCGGGCAGAACGTGAAATAACCTATCCCCGCGCCGCGCTTTTAAAAGCGGTTCTGGCTCGGGCAGCTCGATTTTATCGTCAATCAGAACAGGAGGTAGGTATGGCCTTGGATACAGGCAACAGCAATATCGGCTATCGGCTCGGGCGACTGTTCGCCACGCTGGAAAAGATTCAAGAAGAGGCAAGCCCCGGCATCAATGCAACCATCCGCGACCGTTTTTATGGTGCAGCTTCCAGCACTCCGGTGGCCGCTTTTCCGCATCTGATGAAATTGAAAAATCATCATCTTGCCAAGTTGGATAACCGGGGCCGTGCCGTGAATCTGGAAAAGGTGATCGGCGAGATCATGGATGGCATTGTCGATTTCCCGACGCATCTCTCTCTTCAGGATCAAGGCCGCTTCGCGGTGGGCTACTACCATCAACGCCAAGCCTTTTTCATCAAAAACGAAACCAATTGATATTTCCTAGGAGGAGCAACTTATGAGAAATCCAATCCAGAACCGGTATGACTTTGTGCTTTTGTTTGATGTAAAAGACGGTAACCCCAACGGTGATCCGGACGCTGGCAACCTGCCTCGTATCGACCCGGAAACAGGGCATGGTCTTGTCACCGATGTCTGCCTCAAACGGAAGGTGCGCAATTATGTGCAATTGGAGAAAGGCGGGGCAGTGGCCTTTGATATATTTGTGAAGGAGAGGGCCATTCTCAATAACCTTATTGATGAAGCCCATGAACAGGACATTGTGAAAAGCAAAGAGAAAGGAGATAAAACGGAGGCTGCTCGCCAATTCATGTGCGGTAAATATTACGATGTGCGTACATTCGGCGCTGTGATGTCCACTGGGAAGAATGCTGGCCAAGTCCGTGGTCCGGTACAATTTACTTTTGCCCGGAGTGTTGATCAGATTGTGCCATTGGAGCACAGCATTACCCGTATGGCGGTGGCCACCGAGGCCGAAGCTGAAAAGCAGCAGGGCGACAACCGAACCATGGGGCGAAAATTTACCGTCCCATACGCACTTTATTGCTGCCATGGCTTTATTTCAGCCCCTTTGGCCGCTCAAACCGGATTTAGCGAAGACGATCTCAACCTGTTCTGGCAGGCCGTCATCAACATGTTCGAGCACGACCGTTCCGCAGCCCGTGGATTGATGAGCAGCCGCAAGCTCTTTGTGTTCAAACATGAGAATAAGATGGGGAATGCCCCGGCGCACAAATTGTTTGACTTGATCGACATCCAGCGGGCGGAAGGCTCGACCGGTCCGGCCCGTTCGTTCAAGGATTATGTGGTGAAGGTTGGCGCAGCACCTGATGGTGTGACGTTACTGGAAAAACTGTAATCCATAACTGTGATATTGAAGCTGTAATGGAGGTGTCCTTTCCTATGCAACAGCTTGATTCCGCACCCTCCGCCATCATCCTCTATCAGACCGCAGACGGACAAACCTCTTTGGATGTCCGGCTTCAGGAGGAAACCGTCTGGCTCTCGTTGACCCAAATAGCCGAGCTGTTCGACCGTGACAAGTCGGTAATATCCAGACATCTCAGGAACATCTTTCGGGAAGGAGAGTTGGTCAGAGCGGCAGTTGTTGCAAAAAATGCAACAACTGCCGCGGACGGCAAAACGTACCAGGTGGAATTTTTCAACCTGGATGCGATCATCTCTGTCGGCTACCGAGTCAACTCCAAACGCGGCACCCAGTTTCGCATCTGGGCCTCGTCCGTGCTCAAGGAGTATCTGGTCAAGGGGTATGCCCTCAACCGGCGACGGTTGGCAGAGCAGGGCGTGGCCGAGTTGCGAGGCGTGCTCGATCTGTTGGCGGCAGCCCTGGAACGCAATCAACTCACCGACGAAACCGGATTGGCGGTGGTGGAGCTGGTGCGGCGCTATGGGATGAGCTGGCAATTGCTCCTGCAATACGACGAAGACCGGTTGGCCCTGCCGGCCGGGCTCAATCGGCGGGAGTCGGTGGGCTTTGATCTGGCCATGGTGCGCCGGGGCATTGCCTGTTTACGGGAAGAACTGGCGATCAGAGGCGAGGCCACCGATTTGTTCGGTCGGGAGCGCGGCGAAAGCTTGGCCGGTATTCTCGGCGCCATCCATCAGACCTTCGGCGGCCAGGACCTCTACCCGAGCATCGAGGAAAAGGCCGCCCATCTCCTCTATTTCGTGATCAAGGATCACCCCTTCAGCGACGGCAACAAGCGCATCGGCTCCTTTCTTTTTCTCCTCTATCTGCAGGAAAGCGGGCTGATCGAGACAGTCCGCTTCGACAACAAGGCCGTGGTAGCCCTGGCCCTGCTAGTGGCCGCCTCCGACCCGGTCCAGAAGGAGGTGCTCATCCGGTTGATCGTTAATTTGCTCGGCGAATCAATCCCATCCGACGGAGGAGGGCAGCATGGCTGAGATCGCCCCGGAACAATCGATCCTCAAAACATACGAACCGCCGCCGTACGACGAGGACGACCTGGTGATGATCTCCGCCTTGCAGCATTACCTGTTCTGTCCGCGCCAGTGTGCTTTGATCCATATCGAACAACAATGGCTCGAAAACCGATTGACCGCCGAAGGTCGCCTCCTTCATGAACGGGTGCATGGCGGCGGCCGGGAATCGCGGCGACAACTGCGGGTGGAGTTCGATGTGCCCATTCGTTCGTTGCGGCTGGGGGTGATCGGCCGGGCGGACATCGTCGAATTTCATCGGCGGGAGGATGGGCTGTGGTGTCCCCTGCCAGTGGAATACAAGCGCGGACGACCCAAGAAGGACGATACCGACCGGGTGCAGCTCTGCGCTCAGGCCCTCTGTCTGGAAGAGATGCTACGGTGCGCCGTACCCGAGGGGGCGCTCTACTACGGCGAAAAGAAGCGGCGGTCGGCGGTGCTGTTCGACGCACCCTTGCGGGAGAAGACGGCACAGACGGCGAAGGCGGTCCACGCCCTGCTTACGGGGGGAAGGACGCCGCCACCCCATTATGCGGCCCGCTGCGAGAACTGTTCATTCATGCCGCTCTGTCTGCCCAAGGTGGCGACCAGGAAGCGGGTGGGGCATTATCTGCACAAAATGATGGGGGTATGAAAAAACATCTCAACACCCTGTTCGTCACCACCCAGGGGGCCTACCTGGCCAAGGATGGCGAGACCGTGGCGGTCCGCATCGAGGGCGAGGTGGTCCTGCGGGTCCCGCTCCATACCCTGGAATCCATCGTCTGTCTCGGTAATGTCGGTTGCAGCCCTTTTTTGATGGGATTCTGCGGCGAGCGTGGGGTGGGGATGAGTTTTCTCACTGAAAACGGGCGATTTCTGGCGCGGGTGCAAGGGCCGGTTTCGGGCAACGTGCTGCTGCGGCGCGAGCAGTACCGCCGCGCCGACGATCCGGATTTTTCCGCTGCCGTGGCCAGTGCTTGCGTGCTCGGCAAGGTGGCCAACTGCCGGACCGTGCTCCTTCGCGCCTTGCGTGATCATGGCAACAAGGTAGATGCGCCGGTGCTACAGGAGGCTATCGACCGGTTGGCAGCGGCGCTCAGGCGATTGCAGGGCGGATTGGCGTTGGAGGAGGTGCGCGGGGTGGAAGGTGATGCGGCCCGGGTCTATTTCAGTGCCTTCGATCATCTCATCGTCCGCGACAAAGACAAATTTTTCATGCGCCAGCGCAGTCGCCGGCCGCCGCTTGACCGTATCAACTGCTTGATTTCCTTCCTCTACACGTTGCTGCTCAACGATGTGCGCTCCGCGCTTGAATCGGTGGGCCTTGATCCGGCGGTCGGCTATCTGCACCGCGATCGTCCGGGGCGGGCCGGATTGGCCCTTGATCTGATGGAGGAGTTCCGGCCCATGGCGGATCGGCTGGCGGTTTCATTGGTCAATCTGGGACAGTTGCGCGAGGAGGATTTTGTGTTCAGCGACGGCGGCGCGGTGCGGATGAGCGATGAGGCCCGCAAAACCCTGCTGGTAGCGTATCAGAAGCGCAAACAGGAAGAAATGGTGCATCCCTTTCTGGAGGAGAAAATGTCGCTGGGGCTGTTTTTTCATACCCAAGCCCTGCTCTTTGCCCGCTATCTGCGTGACGAACTCGACGGTTATCCGCCGGTGATGTGGAAATAGGGGAGGGCGGCCATGATGGTGCTGGTGAGTTACGATGTGCGCACAAGCGAGCCAGGCGGCGCCAAGCGCTTGCGGCGGGTGGCCAAGGTGTGCCGCAATTTCGGTCAGCGGGTACAATTTTCGGTGTTCGAGTGCATGGTGGACCCGGCGCAATGGACCCGATTGCGGCAGGCGTTGATTGACGAGATCGACATGGAGGCCGACAGTCTCCGTTTTTACTTCCTCGGGGCCAACTGGCGCAACCGGGTGGAGCATGTCGGCGCCAAGGAGAGCGTGGACCAGGAAGGTCCGCTGATTGTGTAAACCGGTCCGCGAACCGTCATCGCCCAGCAGATGACGGACGGTTCGCGATGCCTGTGGTTGCGACGGTTGACAAGGATTTGAGCAACAAGAGGAGGTGAATCAAGCCGCTCAGATCGGACGATCGCGGAACATGCTGGAAAAACTGATTCGTAATGCAATGTTGCGAGTCAGCAGTCGCCCCCCACGCGGGGGCGTGGATTGAAACACGTATCGCAGCGCGTCACCGTTGCTCTTCACCGCGTCGCCCCCCACGCGGGGGCGTGGATTGAAACGCGAGGAACGCGGAGAAGTTGATACCGGATGCAAGTCGCCCCCCACGCGGGGGCGTGGATTGAAACTCAGCCTCCCCCTCAACGAGGAGTGGGAGACAAGTCGCCCCCCACGCGGGGGCGTGGATTGAAACCGCTGCTGCTGGCGACAAACTCGTTATATGCCTCGTCGCCCCCCACGCGGGGGCGTGGATTGAAACTTATGCTGGGTGGTCGGTTGTCTGGTAGATATCGTGTCGCCCCCCACGCGGGGGCGTGGATTGAAACCAGCTAGAGGTCGCTGTCGCGCCAGAGATCGACCGTCGCCCCCCACGCGGGGGCGTGGATTGAAACCTCGCAACATTACGCCGCATCCCGTATCGCCCGAGTCGCCCCCCACGCGGGGGCGTGGATTGAAACTCAAGCGCCCATGCCGTGCAAGTTTTAGCGTCGCCGTCGCCCCCCACGCGGGGGCGTGGATTGAAACTTTTTGCTGCCTTTTTTTGCTGCCTTGTTGCTGCCGTCGCCCCCCACGCGGGGGCGTGGATTGAAACTCGGCGCAGATAAAAAGGAAGTTTTCAAACCGAGTCGCCCCCCACGCGGGGGCGTGGATTGAAACACCGCTTCCATCGAAGCCTCAAGTCCAACAATTGCGTCGCCCCCCACGCGGGGGCGTGGATTGAAACGCTGCTCCTTGCTGGTCTCCGGCCCTTGCGCGAGTCGCCCCCCACGCGGGGGCGTGGATTGAAACTGGTAAATCGTATTATCTGGTCAGGTTGCTGGCCGTCGCCCCCCACGCGGGGGCGTGGATTGAAACCTGTTAAAGCGGTATACCTGCTCGACTATGACCAAAGTCGCCCCCCACGCGGGGGCGTGGATTGAAACAAAGACGACATCATGACTTATGACAGGCACTTCAAGTCGCCCCCCACGCGGGGGCGTGGATTGAAACCTGTTAAAGCGGTATACCTGCTCGACTATGACCAAGTCGCCCCCCACGCGGGGGCGTGGATTGAAACACAGATAGTAAACCCGAAAATCGAAAGTGTTTTTAGTCGCCCCCCACGCGGGGGCGTGGATTGAAACCTGTTAAAGCGGTAATCCTCCAGGGGGATTTCCTGTCGCCCCCCACGCGGGGGCGTGGATTGAAACAGACTGCCGGTAGCAGCGACGCGGCTGCATCGCTGGGTCGCCCCCCACGCGGGGGCGTGGATTGAAACCGGCAAATCGTATTATCTGGTCAGGTTGCTGGCCGTCGCCCCCCACGCGGGGGCGTGGATTGAAACATGGCAAGGGGGGTTGAATGAAACCTAAGCGAAGTCGCCCCCCACGCGGGGGCGTGGATTGAAACGGTGCAGTTGTTACTATATAGACAAGGAAGGGGGGTCGCCCCCCACGCGGGGGCGTGGATTGAAACGCCGCTCCTGGTGTCGCTCAATGGGATGAAGACGGTCGCCCCCCACGCGGGGGCGTGGATTGAAACGGTTTTGAAGCGATGAACCCGGCAGAATGACCGGGTCGCCCCCCACGCGGGGGCGTGGATTGAAACTTTTTGAACCGACATCGCTGCGCTCGTCGGCGGGCGTCGCCCCCCACGCGGGGGCGTGGATTGAAACGAGGAAATCGTCATGATCGGAGCATTGGCAGGCAGTCGCCCCCCACGCGGGGGCGTGGATTGAAACATGCAGGTTGCGCTCATTGCGCTTGAGCAAATAGGTCGCCCCCCACGCGGGGGCGTGGATTGAAACCGAAACATGCCAATAACGAAACTCCCCCATCAAGTCGCCCCCCACGCGGGGGCGTGGATTGAAACCTTAGCGTCATCTTGGGTTCAGATTATTGGCGGCGGGTCGCCCCCCACGCGGGGGCGTGGATTGAAACCGGAGACCGTCACGTCCTGGCCAGAAACGAAACCAGTCGCCCCCCACGCGGGGGCGTGGATTGAAACCTCGGCCGCATCGATCATCGATCCCGCCTCATGTCGTCGCCCCCCACGCGGGGGCGTGGATTGAAACACCGGCGACGCGCCGACCAGGAGGGTCTGAAATGTCGCCCCCCACGCGGGGGCGTGGATTGAAACCACATCACCATGCCGAGTTTTGGCAACACGCCAAGTCGCCCCCCACGCGGGGGCGTGGATTGAAACTCAAACCAGGAGAACACCGGTGCCGGCACCTCTGGTCGCCCCCCACGCGGGGGCGTGGATTGAAACGCGCCGAGCAGTTTCGGCACAACTGGAACCCGACGTCGCCCCCCACGCGGGGGCGTGGATTGAAACTCTGAAATCAACTGTTGCCACACCTGCTGCTGCTGTCGCCCCCCACGCGGGGGCGTGGATTGAAACGCGGCAGCATGGCCGCAGATCGCCGACGCTTATGCGGTCGCCCCCCACGCGGGGGCGTGGATTGAAACTTGCTGGAGACATTGGCGCGGTTGCAGGGCCAAGTCGCCCCCCACGCGGGGGCGTGGATTGAAACCAAGTCAATGGCCATATCAGCCTGAAACGAATCGGTCGCCCCCCACGCGGGGGCGTGGATTGAAACCCGTGCTGACATGGCTGCGCAAGCATGCCCGTGTGGTCGCCCCCCACGCGGGGGCGTGGATTGAAACGCCGCATCAGGCAATGGATGGCTGGAGAGCGCAAAGTCGCCCCCCACGCGGGGGCGTGGATTGAAACCCCGTAACAAAGAAGGTGCTCCCTTTTCTTGCCGGGCGGTCGCCCCCCACGCGGGGGCGTGGATTGAAACGCCGATGAGCGTGCCGTAGCTGTACACCCGCACTGCGTCGCCCCCCACGCGGGGGCGTGGATTGAAACCTGGTGCATCCAGTCCGGCCTGACCTTAACCAGCTGTCGCCCCCCACGCGGGGGCGTGGATTGAAACGCCGCACCATGAAATCGTGTGCGAAGCGCTCATGTCGCCCCCCACGCGGGGGCGTGGATTGAAACACGGCCGAACCGCACGCTCCGGACTGCCATTCAAAGGTCGCCCCCCACGCGGGGGCGTGGATTGAAACGACGATGTGTCTGACGACGTGATTGCCGCAGCTCCGGTCGCCCCCCACGCGGGGGCGTGGATTGAAACTGGCCGGCTCGCTGCCAATAACTCCTGGCAGGCGCGTCGCCCCCCACGCGGGGGCGTGGATTGAAACTGGCCGGCTCGCTGCCAATAACTCCTGGCAGGCGCGTCGCCCCCCACGCGGGGGCGTGGATTGAAACTGCAGACTGATAAAGGAGGTTGACCCGGTGGGTTGTCGCCCCCCACGCGGGGGCGTGGATTGAAACGCGGGTCCCTGCGCCTGGGGATGGTGCAGGGCGAGTCGCCCCCCACGCGGGGGCGTGGATTGAAACTCTTTGCTTTTGCCCAGCTGCTCGGCGAGCTGCGTCGCCCCCCACGCGGGGGCGTGGATTGAAACCCCGGAAGCCGCAAAGGCGCTGAAAGAAAAAATGAGTCGCCCCCCACGCGGGGGCGTGGATTGAAACATCATGCCGCCCCCTCCACATTGACCCATGATATGTCGCCCCCCACGCGGGGGCGTGGATTGAAACGTGAACTTCCGCGCCATCTTCTTGTTCATGATCAGTCGCCCCCCACGCGGGGGCGTGGATTGAAACACGAGGGGTCAGGGGCCACAATCCTGCTGATCGGGTCGCCCCCCACGCGGGGGCGTGGATTGAAACATACTTGCCGACCAGTGGCAAGAGCGGGTTACTAGTCGCCCCCCACGCGGGGGCGTGGATTGAAACCTTTTTCCCATTGCTTATATGCTCAGGTGATAGGTCGCCCCCCACGCGGGGGCGTGGATTGAAACAACTCCCCCGGTTACGGACTTACAAAATCCCCAAGTCGCCCCCCACGCGGGGGCGTGGATTGAAACGCAGTAAGTGCCACGCCATAGGACAATGGTATGGTCGCCCCCCACGCGGGGGCGTGGATTGAAACATTGAGCGCAAAGAGATCACAGGCAAGAACGGTGGGTCGCCCCCCACGCGGGGGCGTGGATTGAAACACGTATTGCAGCGCGTCACCGTCTTCCTTCACCGCGTCGCCCCCCACGCGGGGGCGTGGATTGAAACCCTGGATTGTGGATGCTGGCAGACAGGGAAGGACGGTCGCCCCCCACGCGGGGGCGTGGATTGAAACTGGGCCATGCTCACCATGGCCTCGATAGCCTTGTGTCGCCCCCCACGCGGGGGCGTGGATTGAAACATCTGGCATCAAGGAGTGTCGCGGTTACGAAACGGTCGCCCCCCACGCGGGGGCGTGGATTGAAACTGTATCGGAAGTTGAACTTAAAAACAAAGGAGGTGTCGCCCCCCACGCGGGGGCGTGGATTGAAACATGTCGAGCTCATGGTTGCCGGGGTGAGGTACCGGCGTCGCCCCCCACGCGGGGGCGTGGATTGAAACCATGGCCTCCGGGATGGTTGGACCGGTGGGGATGGTCGCCCCCCACGCGGGGGCGTGGATTGAAACATCTGGCATCAAGGAGTGTCGCGGTTACGAAACGGTCGCCCCCCACGCGGGGGCGTGGATTGAAACTGTATCGGAAGTTGAACTTAAAAACAAAGGAGGTGTCGCCCCCCACGCGGGGGCGTGGATTGAAACATGTCGAGCTCATGGTTGCCGGGGTGAGGTACCGGCGTCGCCCCCCACGCGGGGGCGTGGATTGAAACCATGGCCTCCGGGATGGTTGGACCGGTGGGGATGGTCGCCCCCCACGCGGGGGCGTGGATTGAAACCCCGCCGTCATCGCTGAGTTGGTTGAGAATAAACGTCGCCCCCCACGCGGGGGCGTGGATTGAAACCCGTTTTTGGTCTTCCCAGGCTGAATAGTCGGACATGTCGCCCCCCACGCGGGGGCGTGGATTGAAACTGGATGCGCTCCTCAACGGTCACCAATTCGGCTAGTCGCCCCCCACGCGGGGGCGTGGATTGAAACCATCAGTATCAATGCGGAGTATCTGACTATTGCCGTCGCCCCCCACGCGGGGGCGTGGATTGAAACTTGATTCAATCGCCTGCCTCAACTTGTCCTTGAGTGTCGCCCCCCACGCGGGGGCGTGGATTGAAACTTGGGTATACGACCGGGAAGATTTACAAAGAGGCCAGTCGCCCCCCACGCGGGGGCGTGGATTGAAACTTTACTGTACGGTGCATTATTTTCTATCGTTGTAGTCGCCCCCCACGCGGGGGCGTGGATTGAAACGTTACGGGGGAAACGGTCCCCTATCTAGGGTTTGTCGCCCCCCACGCGGGGGCGTGGATTGAAACATAATAACTACCATACTGTAGGATAATGATATACTAGTCGCCCCCCACGCGGGGGCGTGGATTGAAACGTTAGTTTGTTTGTTTATTCGGTTGTCTCTCGCTGTCGCCCCCCACGCGGGGGCGTGGATTGAAACTTCAACTCAAGGCCAACGCCGAAATCCTCAAGGCCGTCGCCCCCCACGCGGGGGCGTGGATTGAAACTGATGAAGATCACGCTATCGAGGAATGTGATGGTGTCGCCCCCCACGCGGGGGCGTGGATTGAAACTTTATGACGGAATGGTAAGCGCTGATAATTTTGGTCGCCCCCCACGCGGGGGCGTGGATTGAAACTATATCACCCTTAACGCCTCCCCAAAAATGGGGTGTCGCCCCCCACGCGGGGGCGTGGATTGAAACATGGCATTGTTGGCCGCACCCTGCTGCTCCTTGAGGGTCGCCCCCCACGCGGGGGCGTGGATTGAAACATCAAGGCCCTCAAAAGCGGTTTTGCCAACCCGAGTCGCCCCCCACGCGGGGGCGTGGATTGAAACACGCAGGCACTTATCCACCAGGATCTTGGCGGTTTGGTCGCCCCCCACGCGGGGGCGTGGATTGAAACGTCGCGGCATCGGCCATGATCCGACCATCACGGGTAGTCGCCCCCCACGCGGGGGCGTAGATTGAAACTTGAAACCGCTAAACGAACGCTACCCGATCAAAGGTCGCCCCCCACGCGGGGCGTGGATTGAAACCGAAACTGCAAATCACGGGCGGTCCATGAGGGCCACCCCGCGCTGGTGATTCGGGCCAAGGGCAAAAAGGCCCTGTTTTGGAAAGGAGCACGGCACCCGGTGAAGGCGGTACATCAACCGGCGCGGAAGGGGAAGCCTTTCTTGCGGGAAGCGGCCGAGGAGCTGGAGCGCGAAGGATATGACTTCCTCGACCGCTATTTAACAGACAAGGTGAACGAAAAAATTGCCAAGGAGATCAAGGGCAAGATCACTTTGACGTTGAAGCTGTGACCTGAGCTAAGCTGTTGCTTGCCGTTGAGAGTAGCAACTGTATACCTACCAAAGCGCCCCTTGTGGCAAATTGATCCATGATTGCACGATACGCCGCATGTCTTCTCGGTATTCGGCATCGGCAATTGTCTCGATTATCCGCAGCGCCTCCTTGTGCTCGCCGCGGTCGACGAGGAGCCCGGCAATCTTGAATTTTTCAGTGTCGGTTCCTTCGAGAAGTTTCAAGTGATTGGCAAGTTCTGGATCGTCCGGGTCGCCGAAGCTTTCCTCTATTTCTTCCCTGGTCGGGTGATAGTCGAGATAGGTTTTCATGGCGTCACCCTGGCAAGCAATTGGTTGAATTTCACATCGTCGTCGAGAGCGTCAATCGCCTTGCCGATATCCGACCGGTCAGCGCTGGTTTGTTGCGCGCGAAAGAGCATGTCCGTCACCGGCGCTTTGAAATTCCACCGGTTGACCCCTTCATTGATTTGCACCAGCTGTTCCAGGATGTTGTCGTCGCTGATACCCAGCTTAGCGAGTAACGTGTCAAAGTTTCTGATCCATCCCCGGTATCCTAGACCCTGCGCCTTCACCATCTCCATGTGAACCGGTTCGATACCCAGCTCTTTCAATACAGCTGGGTAAGTGCGCCGAGCGGTCCACTGGTTGACCACCTCCATGAGCATCCGGCGTTGGGACTTCTTTCCGATCCCGATTGATACGCCGGCGTTCTGGCGGTTGTGCTGGATCTCGTGCCAGAGCGATTCAAGGGCGTACTCCTCAAGAAATGTGAGTTGTTCGCCGCGGTTGATCTTGATGAATGCGTCCATCATTGCACCTGCAGGCGACCATTTAACCGTAACCGGAATGCCGGTCGCCTCGGTGTAGCTGACCCATGTCTTGGTTGTTGAAAAATATACGTCTCCAGATGAATATGTCCACATAAACGAACCATGCATACCGCGCTCTGCCTTGGCGATGCGGATTGGGTTGTCGCCGCCCAGGTGGCCGAGCTTGGAAACGATAACCCGCTCCACATCGGCATAGTTGCGGATTCTACCGAGGGGCGGCTGGTTCTTGCTGGGTTCCGGCCCGGTTGTTGGTGCTGACCCATCACTGTTGTCGCCAGCTTGGGCGAAGAACTCGGCAACAGTGATCGTCCGGCATCGAGCGTGATAAGGGGGGAGTCCTATCTTGCCGCGCGCCACTTGGCGATTGATGGCGTTCTGTGAGGTCAGGTTCTCGGCTTGTGCGTCGCTCCACCATGGCCATGCAGCCTTTATCTTCTCCTTGCTGCCGCTTTCACAGGCCGCCATGTACTGTTCCACCTGACGGCGCAGATCCATAACCGCGATCACTGTACCGTGCAGGCGGCGACAAGTCTCACTGGTCTTACTGTCGAGCCTGGCCTTAACCCGAACCACCTCAATACCGGCCTTTTCGTATCCGGACACCCGGCCGATCTCCCTAATCTTAGTGGCGGTGTGGTCGGCGAGTAAGTCCCAATAGGCCGTACCCTTGTCGCCCAGCGTTTTAAAATGCACCTTCATTAGCTCGGCCAAGTCGCGTCGATTGTATCCACCTTCAAAATAATCCTGCAGCACGGCGCGAAATCCTTCCTGGATATTGTCGTTGTAGTGGCTGCCAATCCAGAAACGAGTATTGCGGTCAAGAATTTCGAGTGATTTTGAATCGGGCAAATCCCGTCGCCCCCCACGCGGGGGCGTGGATTGAAATTTCCTGTTCCCGCCTCTTTCCCTCCTGGCTCAGCCACCTGCTCGACCACACACAACCGGCGATTCCAATGGTCAACGGTCGAGTGTGGATCAAACCGGTGCGGCCAACCTGAGTCAGGATTCTGGTCGCCGTTTGATTGGAGTCGCCATGGAGATAATCAACGAGGAACAAGGGAAGGCGGAGGGGGAGTTCGTGGCAGATGTTTGGTTACCTGTTGCAGGAACAGAACGGGTGCCGTGTGCTTGACCTCCGCCATGGACGGTGGTGTTTGAGTCTCCATCATCATCGAACTTACCGCACATCCGGCCAAACCGCAGGGATTGATCCGTTCGTAGGACCGCAGGTCCGGGCAGACATTGAGGGCAAAGCCGTGCAGGGTCACCCAGTGGCGGACGCCGACACCAATGAAGCCGATTTTGCCACGAGACGACCAGACCCCGGTTTGCCCGGCAACCCGGTGCGCCGGAATGTGGAAGGCGACCAGGGTGGCGATCAGCACCTCTTCCAGGAAGCGCATCCAGCGATGGAGGTCGCGGCCTCGTCTGCCGAGATGAACGAGTGGGTAACCCACCAACTGTCCCGGCCCGTGCCAAGCCACATCCCCACCCCGGTTGATACGCTCAACGGGGAGGGTGGAATCGAGGATGTTGGCCAGATCGCCGCCCCGGCCGATGGTATAGACGGCGGGATGTTCGAGCAGCAGCAGGGTCTCTTCCTCGTTGCCGGCGGCAATTTCCGCTGCCAGCCGCTCCTGCAGAGCCAGGGCCTCGCGGTACTCGACCAGGCCGCAGTCGAGGATGCGCATGGCCTCAGGGGAGGCGGGCCATGAGATACCTGGTCATGGCCGCCAGGGTCGACAGTTTGCCGTAGTCCGATTCGGGGATGTCCACCCCGGTGCGTTCGTTCAGTCCAACCAGCACACGGAGAAAACTGAACGAATCGATGTCCAGGGCCTCGCGGATGTTCTCGTCCGGCGCCAGCTCGACCGGGTCGCATTCGGGCGCGACCTTTTTCAGTTCGGCAAAAATATGGGAAAGCAGTTCCTGTTCGGTCATAGAGCCTCCGGTTGCTGGAGATGGCGATTGAGGGCTTCGAGGAACAGGGCACCCTGGTGGCCGTCGGTGGCGCGATGATCGGCGGCCAGAGTGGCGGTCACGCAGCGCCGCACTCCCAGCATGCCGTTTTCGGCCCAGGGTCGCTCGCTGATCTTGCCGAAACCGATCAGCGCCACCTGCGGCGGATAGATGATGCCGAATACCGTTTTTATGCCCCGATCACCCAGGTTGGTGACCGACACGGTGGCGTCAGTGACCTCCGAACCGCGCAACCGTCCCGACCGGGTCCGCTCGATCAGGTCGGCCATGGCCTGCATCAGTTCACCCAGGCTGAGCCGGTCGACGTGATGAATGGCGGGCGAGATCAGGCCGCCGGTGCGCAGGGCGATGGCGAAACCGACATGGATGTCCGGTTGCACCTGAAGACGGTCATTCAACCAAAAGCCGTTCAGTTCCGGCACGTCGCGCAGGGCCTTGGCCGTTGCCTTGAGGAGTAGGACAACCGGCAGGATGCGCTCGCGCATGGAACGTTGGCGGTTTTCCTCCTCCAGCCATTGCAAGGGGTGGCTCAGGTCGATCTCGGTTGCCAGGTAATAGTGGGGGATTTCTCGGTTGGAGCGACTGACCGCGGCGGCAATGGCCTGCCGCATCCTGGTCTCGGGCGTGTCCCCAGCGGATTCGGCTGGTGCAGCCGTTGCCTGCGGGGACGTTATTGTTTTTGCCTGGGCCGCTGCCTCGATATCGCTGCGCTGGATGGCACCGCGCGGGCCGGTTCCCTGGACCGTGGCCAGATCAACCCCCAGTTCCAGGGCCAGACGCCTGGCCGAGGGCGAACAGGAGAGCCGCTCGGAAGATATCGTCGGTTGAGCTGGGATGGTTTCCTGCGGCTTGCTCACTGGGGAAGGTTCGGTTGTCTTCTCAACGGTGGGCTCGGCCCGCACCTCGGTGACCGCAGCCTTGGCCTCACCGGTCTCAATTCGGGCCAGCAAGGTGCCCACCGGCACAGTCTGGCCGGCAGCCACCAGCGGCTCACCCATGATGCCGTCCTCGAACACCTCGATCTCGAACAGTCCCTTTTGGGTCTCGACCAGGGCGACGATATCGCCCCGTTTGACCCGCTGTCCCGGCACCACCAGCCATTCGACCAGTTTACCGGTTTCCATGTCGGCGCCCAGGCTGGGCATGCGAAATTCACCCATGATGCATCATCCTCCGGACTGTGGCCACAATTTTATCCACCTGGGGCAGGGCCGCCTCTTCCATGTGCTTGGCATAGGGCATGGGCACCTCGGCGCTGCACAGCCGCTCCACCGGCAGATCGAGATCGTAGAAGGCCTGTTCCATGATCCGGGCCGAGATCTCGGCCGACAGACTGCCGCTGCGCCAGCCCTCGTCAACAATCAGCACCCGGTGGGTGCGGGCAATCGAGGCCAGATAGGTGGCATCGTCCAGGGGCCGCAGGGTGCGCAAGTCGATCACCTCGGCCTCGATCCCTTCCTCGGCCAGGATCTTGGCCGCATCCAGGCATTTGAACAGGCTGGCGCTATAGGTGATCAGGGTGAGGTCGCGTCCCGGCCGCCGCACCCGGGCAGTGTCGATGTCCACCGGTCCGGCATCCTCCGCAAGTTCCCCCTCCATGTTGTAGAGGGTGTTGTTCTCAAAGATCAGCACCGGGTCCGGATCCTCAATCGCGGTCCACAGCATGCCGCGCGCGTCCTCGAGTGTGGCCGGCGACAACACCCGCAAGCCAGGAATGTGGGCATACCAGCCCTCGAAGGAGTGGGCGTGCTGGGCGGCCAGCTGCTTGCCCGCGCCGGTGGCCATGCGGATGACCAGCGGCACGTTGAACTGGCCGCCTGACATGTGCAGCAGGCTGGCGGCGGTGTTGACGATCTGGTCCAGGGCGAGCAGGCTGAAGTTGACCGTCATCACCTCGACGATGGGCCGCATGCCGCCCAAGGCCGCGCCGATGCCCGCACCGACGAAGCCGGATTCGCACAGCGGCGTGTCACGGATGCGTTCCGGCCCGAACTCGGCCAACAGTCCCTTGCTGACCGCATAGCAGCCACCGTAGTGGCCCACATCCTCGCCCATGAGGAAGACCCGCGAGTCCCGGTGCATGGCCTCGCGGATCGCCTGTTTGACCGCCTCGCGGTAGGTGGTGGTTTGCGTTGCGCTCATCATGCCCTCCTCTCGGTGGTGACAAAACGGGTCAGATCCTCGACCACTTCCCAGGTGCCGGCCTCGGCAAAGGCCACCGAGGCCTCGACCTCGGCCGCCACCTCGCGTTCGAGCGCGACCTGCTCGGCCTCGGTGAACAGGCCCGCCTCTCTCAGACGGCCGGCCAGCAGCTCGATCGGATCGCGCTGCTTCCACTGCTCGACCTCCTCCTTGGTGCGATAGAGTTCGGTGTCGAACATCGAATGCGGCCGGAAACGGTAGGTGCGGCATTCGAGCAGATAGGGTCCGTTGCCGGCTTGGATGTGGGCAACGGCTGCACGGGCCGCCTTTTCCACCGCCTGCACGTCCATGCCGTCCACTGCGGCTTCGGCCATGCCATAAGCCGCACCCTTGGCGGCGATATCCTGGTTGGCCTCGGTGTAGCGCAGGGCCGTCCCCATGGCGTAGAGGTTGTTTTCGCAGACAAAGAGGACCGGCAGCTTCCACAGGGCGGCCAGGTTCATGGACTCGTGGAAATAGCCCTCAGCCACGGCGCCATCGCCGAAGAAACAACTGGTGACCCGCTGTCGCCCCTGCATGTGATCGGCCAGGGCCAAACCCACCGCCAGAGGCAGACCGCCGCCGACAATGGCATTGCCGCCGTAAAAACGGGTGGTCGCGTCAAAGAGATGCATCGAACCGCCCCGCCCCCGGCAGCAGCCCTCGACCTTGCCATACATCTCGGCCATGATCGCGTTCGCGCTCATGCCGCGCGCCAGGGCCTGGCCGTGCTCGCGATAGGTGGCCACCACCGCATCCTCGGGGCTGAGCGCCGCCATCACCCCCACGGCCACCGCCTCCTCGCCGATGTAGAGGTGGAGGAAACCGCGAATCTTCATCGCGCTGTACAGTTCGGCCGATTTTTCCTCGAAGCGGCGGATGAGCAGCATCTGCCGCAGGTGGTGCAGTGCCTGATCCTTGTTCAGTCCATTCATGATTCGCTCCCTTCCAGGGTGGAGGTGTCGCCTATGGGCAACCCCAGTTCGCGGGCCTTGAGCAGACGGCGCATGATCTTGCCGCTGCGGGTCTTGGGCAGATTGTCGATGAATTCCAATTCCTTGGGCGCCACCGCCGAACCGAGCCGGGTGCGGCCAAAGCCAATCAGTTCCTGCCGTAGGGGTTCGCTGGCGGTGAAGCCCGGTTTGAGCACCACAAAGGCCTTGACGATCTCGCCAATGGTCGGTTCGGGTTTGCCGATCACCCCGGCCTCGGCCACCGCCGGATGCTCCATCAGGCTACTCTCGACCTCAAAGGGGCCGACCATGTGGCCGGCGGTCTTGATGATGTCATCGGCTCGGCCGACGAACCAGTAGTAGCCGTCCGCGTCCCGCCGGGCGAGATCGCCGGTCAGGTACCAGTCACCGACAAAGCATTTGTGGTATCGTTGCTCGTCGTGCAGATAGGCGCGGAACATGGAGGGCCAACCGCGCCGCAGGGCCAGCTCGCCTTCCACCTCCGCCCCTTCGATCCGCACCGTATCGGCATCGAGTCGGGTGACGATGGCCGCCTCGATGCCGGGCAGCGGTTTGCCCATGGAACCGGGACGAATCTCCAGGGCCGCGTAGTTGGCGACCATGATGCCGCCGGTTTCGGTCTGCCACCAGTTGTCGTGGATCGGCAGTCCAAGGACCCGCTGCCCCCACAGCACCGCCTCCGGGTTGAGGGGCTCGCCGACGCTGTGCACGAGGCGTAAGGCCGAGAGATCATAGCGTTGCCGCAACGTATCCGGGGTGCGCATCAGCATGCGGATGGCAGTGGGCGCCGTGTACCAGACCGTGACCCGCTGCTCAGCAAGGATGCGGTACCAGCGCTCGGCATCGAAATCGGCCTCGTCGACAATGGTGGTGACCCCATGGAGCAGGGGGGCGATGATGCCGTAGGAGGTGCCGGTCACCCAGCCGGGATCGGCGGTGCACCAGAAGATGTCGTCCGGATGGAGGTCGAGCACGTAGCGGCCGGTGATGAAGTGGGTGAGCACGGCATTGTGCACATGGACCGCGCCCTTGGGCATGCCGGTGGTACCGCTGGTGAAATGAAGGATCGCCCGGTCCTCGGGATCGGTGGGCGGGATAGTGAACTGTTCGGAACAGCCCTGGAGCAGTGATGGAAGGGCGCGGACCCGCTGGTCGATATCCGCGTCCACATCGACCAGCAGGATGCAGCGCAACTCCGGCAGTCGGTCGAGCAACGGTTTGATCTTCTTGCTGTACTGCCGTTCGGTGGTCACCAGGACGCGGGCATTGCCGCGCTCCAGCCGCTGGGCGATGGGTTCCGGACCAAAGGCGGCAAACAGCGGACAGAAGACGGAGCGGTGTTTGAGGGTGCCGAAGAAGGCGGCGTACAGCAACAGACTGCGGCCGGCCAGCCAGAAGATCCGTTCGCCCGGCAGAACGCCGAGTTGGCCGAGCAGATGGGCAAACCGGTTGCTGCGCGCCTGCAGCTCGCCATAGGTCAGCGGGGTGAGGGTACCGTCCTTGCCGAGGAAGCGGATGGCCGCACGGTCGTGCAGGGGGCCGCGGGCATGCCGGTCCACCGCCTCATGGGCAATGTTCATCCCCCCGCCCTGAAGGCCATCCAGTGCCGCACGGGCTTCTTCCCAGGAAAAGTCGGCCCGGATTCGTTCATAATCCAGCAGATTGGGCTGGACCGCCATGGTCGCCACATTCTTGGCGATGGGAGCAAAAGGCATGGGCACCTCCACCATACAATGGTTGCAAAGTTTGGTGCAAACATCGGTTACGGAAGAAGACCGCTTCTGCGGTTGCGTCGATCTTGACGTTTTGGATCAATCCTGATTGCGGCCTCGGCAATGTTTTCTTGAACGGCCTCGTGATGCTGTGAAAATACAACGTGGCATCGTTTTAATGTATACGCCCATGCCAGTCCGTTCACAATAAATAGATATATAATATGTATTGGATAGGAAAAATATATATTTTACTGCATGGCCCGTTCACCTGTTTTGGTGTAGGATGACGTTCATTAGGCACAAGCTGTGGATTACGACCTGACGAAAACCTGATCAATGAGGAGAAGAAAACTCGGGGTACGTGAATCTTTCTTGTCTTTATTCTTGTTTTTTTTAAATGATAGCTTATTCTTTTAACTAATAAAATTTAGGACCAAGTGTTTTGCTTTGGTTGTGTTGGAGAAGATTGATCGACGGTAAGTTGTAGAGAATGCTTTTGTGTATTCCCATGTGATGTGCTGGCCTCGCTGAAATTTGGTTCCGCGAGAGGCTCATTTATAAAAACTGATCAAGGAGACAATCATGACACAAGAAAAGAAAAAAGAAGTATGTCCTACCTGCGGAGGAAAGAAGGTGCTTGAGGGCGTTTGTGAGACCAGCAGCGAATGGCAAGGGAAAACTCCCGACGGCCAGGTGTGCACTCCCGATCAGAAATGCCCGACCTGCAAGGGAAAAGGGTATGTAGAGAGCTGATCGTTCACAATCAGCCGCACGCTAACACCGTTAGCAGCGTATTGATCGATACGACCGGGTGTCCGGGAAAGAGCAGAACCAGCTCTTTTCTGGAACACCCGGTTTTTTTGTTGGGCAAGGCAAAAGGACGGTGGTTCCGGCTAAGGCTGGCGGCACGGTCACGGGTTATGATCGCGAGCCGATATTGACATAGGACGTCAGCGCCGGCCCGGTGTAGTGGGCCGTTGGACGGATCAGCCGATTGTTCTTCCATTGTTCCAGAATGTGCGCGGTCCAGCCCACCACCCGGCTGACGGCAAAGATCGGGGTGAACAGCTCCACCGGGATGCCCATGGCGTGGTAGAGCGGGGCTGAGTAGAAGTCGACGTTGGCAAAGACCTTGGAGTTGGCCAGCATCAGTTCTTCCACTGCCTGGGCTGTTTCGTAGAGCTGTGTCTCCCCGGTAAGCGCAGTAATCTTGTTGACCTCCTTCCGCAGGATCGTGGCGCGCGGATCCTCGCAGCGGTACACCCGGTGGCCGAAACCGGGAATCTTCACCTTCTCCGCCAGTCGTGGCAGCACCCAATCGGCGGCCCGTTCCGGTTTGCCGATTTCTTCCAGCATGCGCATCACCTCGGCGTTGGCCCCACCGTGCAGCGGTCCCTTGAGGGCGGCGATGGCGCTGGTCACCGCCGAATAGATGTCGGTCATGGTGGCGGCGGTCACCCGGGCGGCAAAGGTCGAGGCATTGAGTTCGTGGTCGGCGTGCAGAATGAGCGCCGTGTCCATGGCCTTGACCATGATCGGGTCCGGCTCCCTGCCCTGGAGAGTGTAGAGAAAGTTGAAGGCAATGCCGTAGTTGGACCTGGGTTCGATCGGTTCCTTGCCGTCGCGCAGCCGCTGGTGCGAGGCGATGATCAGCGGGATGCGTTCGGTGAGGCGCTGGGCCTTGCGCAGGCTGGCGTCGAGCCGGGTGTTGCCGCTGTCCGGATCCCAGTGGCCCATGGAGGACACCGCGGTCCGCAGCACCTCCATCGGGGTGGCGGCGTGGGGAAACATGCGCAGGATCATGACCGTTTCCACCGGTAGCTTCATGCAGCCGGTGAAGCCGTCGAGAAAAGCCTGGAATTCGACGAATCCGGGCAGGCGGCCGTACCACAACAGGTAGGCGACCTCCTCGAAGGTGGAATGCTCGGCCAGGTCGACGATGTCGTAGCCGCGATAGAGCAGGCGGCAGTTGTCGCCGTCCACCAGGCAGATGGAGGAATTGCAGGCAATGACGTCGGCCAGGCCTGCCTCGAACGGTTTGGCGGGAAGGGTTGAAGGGGTGGTCATGCGCTTCTCCTTTGACCGAGAGTGATGCAACGATTGACGTGGGGCGTTTCGCGCCAGCAACTCTGCCAGGCGGGCTGACAATGCAGAGGTAAAGGCTAATGTTTAAGCACGGTCAAGGGAAATGCAAGGGCTTCCATGGCTGGGATTTTCTGTTTCCAGCGTTGGCGCTGATTCTGCCGGAAGGCTATCGAACCGGATCAGGCCCAACAGAGCCGCACCGGCGCGAATCAGCCCTTCGCCGCGGAAAGTCTGGCGGATACGTTCACCGCACCCATGATTGGGTCGATAACCGTTTCGGTCCGGATCGGCTGGAAAAATTTTTCTTCCCTTGACAATGGGAGTATTGTTGGTTTTATCTTCGTCCTGTTCAGGTGTTCGTGCGAACATAATAGGGAACCCCGTGGGAATCGGGGACGGGCCCGCCGCTGTGAACGGGGACGAACGCTGCACGGAAGTCACTGACGCCAATGTCGGGAAGACGCAGCCAGTAGGATGAACCGCAAGTCAGAAGACCTGCCTGGACATTGAGGAGACGACTGCGAGGACGGCGGCGTACCCGGTTCACCATTTCTGCGGATAAACAGGGCTATCCCGGATCGATTGTTTCGATCCGGGATTTTTTTGGCCCTGGCGCAGGCTCCCGGCCATCCTTTGTTGTCGACTCCGCCGATTTTTCTGGCGCGAGGAGCCCATGCACAGGAATCTGGCCATATCATTCCCCGTTGTCTCGAACCGCCGGCGGCAAGCCGCGCGTGCCAGCGCTTCGCCCACCCCCAAGCCTCCCCGTCATAAGCATCGCGTCCCGTCCGGGGTTCGGCCCCGGTTTCCGTCTCTTCAACGTGCATAAGGAATCCATAATGGACTGGCTGCATTCCCTCATCGATTACGGCGTGCTCGGGCTGTTGCTGCTGCTGAGCGTGATCGCCCTTGCCGTGGCCCTGGAACGATTTCTCGTCTACCGGACCACACGGGTGGACGAATATCAGGATCGCAGAGCGCTCGAACTGCACCTGACCCACAAGCTGCACCTCATCGCCACCATTGGCGCCAATGCGCCCTACATCGGCCTGCTGGGCACGGTGCTTGGCATCATGCTCACTTTCCATGACATCGGCGCCGCCGGATTCGATACCACCAAGATCATGACCGGCCTGGCGCTGGCGCTCAAGGCCACCGCCCTGGGGCTTTTGGTGGCCATCCCGGCGGTCACCCTCTACAACCTCCTGCTCCGCCGGTGCAAGGTACTGCTCATCCAGTGGGATATCCGCCATGGATGAAAAGGGATTCGATTATCTCAACGTCATCCCCCTGGTTGACGTGATGCTGGTTCTGCTGACCATCGTCCTCACCACCTCGACCTTTATCGCCACGGGCGGCATCCAGGTGGAACTGCCCAAGGCCAGCGTCAGCGAAGACGCGGCCGCGCTCCATCCGCGAACCATCGTGATCAACAGGGAAGGGCGGCTATGGCTGGATTCGGCGGAGGTCGCGCTCGGCGGGCTGGAAGCGGCCCTGGCGGGGGTGGGCCGGAACACGCCGCTGATTGTCCGCGCCGATAAACATCTTTCCCTGCAAATGTTTGTGGACGTGTACGAGGCGATCAAGCGCCTTGGCTTCACCACTCTCAGCCTGCAAACGGAACAGCAACCATGAGCCATCAAACCACCGCCACCCATGTTTCCCTCTTGGTGCACGCCGTTTTTTTCTTCGTTGCCGTGGGGCTTGGCCAGCATGCCGTGCCGCTCCGCCCGCCGGTGGCCATTGATTTTTCCATCCTCTCCACCGGAGGATCGATGGAGGTCCAGCAGGAAAAAATTTCTTCTCCTCCGGCCAAGAAGAAGGACGTGGCAGAGCCGAAAAAAATTTCGCCCAAGGCCGTGGCGAGGAAGGTGCGGCCCAAGCCGGTGCAGCGGGAAAAGACATCTGTTCCGCCAAGGGAAAAGGATGCACGCTCCGAGGCCCTGCCTGTTGCCGCACAGCCGCGACCCTCAACCGGGAAAGAGGTGCTTCCCGACGCTGGCCAGACCGCCGCGACCGCAACGGTTGCAAGCGGACCGGCAGCAGCGAGCCCTCCTGCAAAGGGTGGACGGGGCGGTCTGTACGCTGTCGGTCAACTCGACGCGCCGCTTGCGGTGGTGTCCAAAACGCCGCCTGCCTATCCGCCGGCAGCCAAACGGCGCAATATCGAGGGGTGGATCAAGGTCAAGTTCGTGGTCGACGAACAAGGGCGCGTCGACCACGTGTCGGTGCTCGATGCCGAACCCGAGGGCGTGTTCGAACAGAGCGTCCTGCGCTCCATCGGCGGTTGGCGATTCAAGCCGGGCACCATCAAGGGCATGGCGGTCAAGGCCCAGGTGGAACAGACCATCACCTTCAAGCTGGAAGGGTGAAGGGCAAACGATCACGGACCGCCAGTTTTTTTGACGGTTCCTCTCCAAGCAGCCGTCTGCCGCCGCACTAAACGTCTTCCCCGACCGTTCATGTCCTGCTTTTTCCATGCAGGAATTGCGGCCGGTTGCCTTGTCCACGGGCGCTTCGTTTGCCGACGGAGCGTCTGTTTTTTTGTGGCAGCTCAGAGGACAGGAAACCGCGGACTGCCGGACCCGCCGCGATTGCATCCAGGAGTGAACAGCCGGGCAACGGATCTCTTGCCGGTGTGTACAACAGCTATCCTCTTTCTATCCACTATTCACTTATTGCAAACAGGTTCGCCTCTTTATCTAATGAATCCGCGATCAATGCATTTCCGCTTTCGAGGAAGCGCATTGCAGGGGACACGCTTGGCTGCCGTTCATCGCCGAAGGCATACTCCACCACCAGAGGGCAGTTAACGATGTATGTACCACATTGCAAATACGATATTTTTATCAGTTACGCCCACGTTGACGACCTCCCCTTTCCCGGCTCATCCGCCGGCCATGCAAGAGGGTGGGTGACCACCTTTGTCGGTTGCCTCAAGACCAGGCTCGCGCAAAAATTGGGCCGCAGCGATGCCTATTCCTTGTGGATGGATCATGAAATGGAAAGCTGGCCTTACATTTCGCAACAGTTGCTCAGCAATATTCGTGATTCAGCCAGCTTGGTGGTCGTCCTCTCGCCCGGCTATGTGGCTTCACCGTGGTGCCAGCGGGAGCGCAACGCCTTTTTGGCTCTCCTGGAGGAACATGTGGCCCGTCCGGTGTTCCTTGTCGAACGGGAACGAGTGGAGGACGAGTTTCCCGCGGAACTGATGGATCGCAAGATTTTCCGCTTTTGGGTTCAGGAGCGCGAGGGCAAGGCACCGCGCATTCTGGGCGTTCCCTGCCCTGATCCGGCTGATCACGAATATTACAACCAGATCGATGACCTGTGTCAGGACATCGCGACCAATCTGAAACGTCTCAGGGGTGCCGGTGGGGCGGTCACCGCTCTTGCCGCATCCTCTCCATCCAGCCTCGCGCCGGCCATGGCTCCCAGAGGAAGGGTATATCTCGCCCAGGTCACCGACGACCTTGATCTCCAGCGCAACAGTGTCAAGCGGTATCTGGAACAGGCCGGGGTGGAGGTGCTGCCGGCCACCTGGTATTCCCAGGATCCCAAGATCTTTCGCGCTCACGCCGAACAAGATCTTGAACGTTGCGACCTGTTCGTGCAACTGATCAGCGAGACAGCGGGCAAGAGACCGGAAGACCTGCCCCAGGGGTATCCGCAGTTTCAGTTGGAGCTGGCCCTGGCAACCGATAAGCCCATTCTCCAGTGGCGAAACCCGACATTGGATTGTGCAGCCATCGAGGATAAGGCGCACCAGGCGTTTCTAACGGCAACAACGGTACGCTCCGAGGGGCTGGAAGATTTCAAAGGCGAGATCCTCAGGCGGCTGGTTACTCCGCCTGTGACTCACGGGTTGAAGAAGAGCGTCTATGTATTCGTGGACATGGAATCGGCGGATCGCCCTTTTGCCGAGCAGATCTGCGATATCCTCGATCGGTACGGCGCGGAATACGTACTGCCGGTGCAGAGCGACAATCCAACGGAAAACCGGCACGACCTGGAGCAGAATCTGGTCGAATGCGACGCGCTCATCGTGATCTATGGCAGCGCGACCAAAACCTGGGTGCGCGGCCAATTGCAGGAAGCCCGCAAATCGGTCGCCTTGCGGAAAACGCCGCTGCGCGCCCTGGCCGTGTTTGAAGGGCCGCCCGAGGAAAAGGCGCCGCTGGACATGAAAATCCAGGGAATGCAGGTGCTCGATCATCGCAAGGGCATCAACGAACACCAGGTGCGGCAATTTCTTGACAGCCTGGTGGTGGCGGAGGCCGGCTCATGAGCACACGTCAACCGTACCCCGGCTTGCGCCCCTTTGACCGCGACGAGGCCGACATCTTTTTTGGCCGGGAAGAACAGACCGACGATCTGCTCAGCCGCCTCAACGCCAGCCGTTTTCTCGCCATTGTCGGCACGTCCGGATGCGGCAAGTCGTCCCTGGTCCGCGCCGGCATGATTCCCGCCCTGGAGACCGGTTTCATGGCCGCCGCTGGCTCACGCTGGCAGTTCGTGCAGATGCGGCCGGGCAGCCACCCGATCTGCAGATTGGCCACCGCCCTGGTCGACGAGGCGGAGCTGTTGCACGAGGGAGAGGAGCGATCGCAGGCCTTGGGATTCCTCAACGCGGCTCTGCGGCGGGGGCCAATGGGCCTGATTGACGCCTTGCGCCACACCCCGTTGCCGCCCCACACCAACCTGTTGATCCTGGTCGATCAGTTCGAGGAAATTTTTCGCTTCCGCCGGGAGGGAGACCGGGACGAGGCCGATGCCTTCGTGGCGCTGCTGCTGGCCAGCGCGCAACAACGCGATCTGCCGGTGTATGTCGTTTTGACCATGCGCTCCGATTTCATCGGCAGCTGCGCCCTGTTCAACGGTCTGCCCGAAGCGCTCAATCAGAGCCAATACTTGACTCCCCGCTTGAGCCGTGAACAACAACACATGGCCATTGTTGGCCCGGCACGCGTGTTCGGCGGCGAGGTGGAACCGGAACTGGTCAACGCGCTGCTCAACGCGATGGGCACGGACCCGGATCAACTGCCGCTGCTCCAGCATTTGCTGATGCGGTTGTGGCATGTTGCCGGATCGGTGCCACCGTCGTCTCCCGGTACGCCTTATCCAGGGGATGGTTCGTCGACACGGCTGTTGACCATGGACGACTATGAAGCGGTCGGCGGTTTGCAGCAGGCCCTCTCCAACCATCTCAACGAGGCGTATGGGGAGCTGGACGGCAACCAGCGGCAGGCGGCCGAGATTCTGTTTCGTCGCCTGTCCGAACGAGGAACGGAACAGCGCGACATCCGCCGGCCCACGGTGTGCGTGGAGATAGAAGAGCTGATCGGTATCCGCCATGACCAACTGGTTGCCGTGGTGGAGATCTTCCGCGCCCCTGATCGCAGTTTCCTTACCCCGCGGCAGCCAGAAGAGATTTTTCCCAATACCGTGCTGGATATCGCCCATGAATGCCTGATCCGCCAGTGGGACCGGTTGCGCGGCTGGGCAAGGGAGGAAGCGCGGTCGGCGGAAACCTACCGTCTTCTCGAACGGGCGGCGCAGCGCAAGGAAGAAGGCGAGGGCGGGTTTTATCGTCCCCCTGAATTGGAGGCAGCCCTGGCCTGGAGGGAACGGGAACAGCCTTCTCCGGTCTGGGCTCGGCGCTACGGCGGCGATTTTGCGCAGGCCATGCGGTTTTTAGCTGAAAGCGAGCAGGTCCACCGGTCCGAAGAAGCCCGGGCGGAAGAACGCCGGCGCAAGGAACTGCGCCGAAACCGCGTGCTCGCATGGGCCGGGGGGATGGCCACCGTCCTGCTGCTTGCCTTCATCGGCTTTTCGTCGTTGAATTGGGTGGTTCCTCACCGCATCTACTGCAAGGACTTCACCAAACAATGGGGGAAGATCGTCCCCATCGGCCGCTTGCCTTCCTCGGCGGTCAGCCATCGATCATGGACCATTCGCCTGACCAGCAAGGGCTGGAGCGGTGACATCCGAACCATGGAAGTGATCGATGCCCGCCATCAGCTCACTCCCAACCATTTCATCGGCACC
Source organism: Desulfobulbus propionicus DSM 2032 (assembly GCF_000186885.1). Taxonomy (GTDB): domain Bacteria; phylum Desulfobacterota; class Desulfobulbia; order Desulfobulbales; family Desulfobulbaceae; genus Desulfobulbus; species Desulfobulbus propionicus. Next base: position 1,723,707 of record NC_014972.1, read on the forward strand.
TATTTGACCGACGCAAGACTGGTCACAACCCGGCAGGAAAAAGAATCGCGCTATGAATTGGCCTTTGACCGCGCCGGCCGGGTGGTTTCCGAGACTGCCTTCGATCGGTTTGGCCGGATGGTCTGGGGCGCGGTGCACGCTCCGTATACCGAAGCGGAAGGGGTCCGGCCAACATCGACCCGGGCCACCTACCTGGGGCCGGATGGTCATCCTCAGCCGCAGGGTCGAAGTCGGGCCGAGTTTGTTGCAATTCGCTACGACACGAATGGCTTTGAGGAGGAATTGCGCTACACGGACCGGCAAGGCCGACCCATGCCGGGCCCAGACAACGCATTCGGCCAACAACGAATCTACGACAGCCGGGGACGGGAAATCCGCCGAACCTCGCTCAATGAGCGCGGACAGCCGATGGTCGACAAGGTGGGCAATGCAGTGGCTGAAGTTGACTATGACCCTGAAGACAATATTGTTGCGTCACGATTCCTCGACACCGCCAATCAGCCGACCCTGGTCAATGCCGACTATGCCAGCACCCGACTGGCTTATGACCGGTGGGGGCGGATGACCGAGCAGCGATTCTTTGGCTTGCGTGGCGAACCCGTCGTGGAGACGGGGCAGACCGGCGCCCACTGGATTGTCTGGCAATACGACGACCGGGGCAACGTCACCCATATCCGTCTGTACGATGCAGCCGATGCGCCCATGGTCGGCGGCAAGGGGTATTTTGATTTTCCCGCCTTTGAGCAGCGTGCGTCCTTCACCGAACACAATCGTTTGAAAACGGTTGCCTACTTCGATCAAGGCAACGCTCCACTGACCGGCCCCGAAGGCTGGCATGGCTACCGGATCGAGTATGATCAGCGCGGCTTTGTCGCCCAAATCAGCTATTTCGATCAAAACCTCAAGCCGGTCAACCTGCGCTCGTTCGGCTGGTCGCATTGGGCACGGGTGAACAATGCTTTTGGCCAGCCTCTTGAAGAACGGTTTTTCGACCAGGACAACCAGCCGGTGACCACGCTTGACGGCGGCTATCACCTGCGCAGGAACGCATACGATCCGGCTGGCAACTGTATTGCGCAAACTCATTTCGACGTGGACGATCAACCCGTGGCCGACAAAACCAACGGAGCTCACCGAGTGGCAACCGAGTTTGACCGTTTTCGCAATCCGGTCATGGTCGAGTATTTTGCTGCTGGGGACATGCGGATCAATACGAACCAGGGGGTGCATCGGCAGCAATCGACCTACGATGACTACGGCGGGCTGACGGACAGCAGTTGGTACGACAAGGACAACCGCCCTGCCAATGGACCAGACGGCGTGCATCATGTTGCCTATGCCTACGATCAGCGGGGGATGATAACCCGCATGGAACGATACGATGCCAAGGGGCAGCCGGCTGTCGGCAAGGATGGCATGCATAAGGTGGTGTACGACCATAACGACAAAGGCCAGGAAATCAAATGGCAGGCGTTTGCTCTGGACGACAAACCGGCGGAAGACTCCGAGGGCAACCATCTGGCGATCAACGAGTTTGACCCGTGCGGCCGCGAGATCCGCAGTACCCGGTTGCGGGCGGATAACAGCCCCAACTGGGACCGCCAGTTGGGAATCGCCACCCGAAAACAGGTGTGGGACCGAGAAAACCGCTGGATCGAGCAGGCCTATTACGATGCCGAGGAACATTTGGTCATGGGGCCGTTCGGGGCCGCCAGACAAATTGCTGTCTATCAGGCCGATGGCCGCGAGGAAATTCACCGCCATTTTGGAGCGAACGGCCAACTCGTCTACAACCCGTTGGTCGGATATGCCGAGTTGCGCCTTCGTCGGGGCGATAACCACACCCTGTTGAGCGTGACCTTTTGGGGGTCAGATGGTTCCCCGATCAATGGTCCCCATGGCTATCATCGCGCCCAACAAGCGGAGGGATCATCGGAGGACAAGCGTTATTTCGATGCCCAGAACCATGAATGGCCCGCGCTGAGTCCGGAGGCCGCTGTTCCCATCATCTACATTACCGAGATCACCGACATCAAACAGCCCGCCGCCAAAGCCGGTCTGCACGCCGGCGACGTGTTGTGGCAATACGGCGATTGGTCGTTTGCCGGTGCCCTGGAGGCAGAACGTGCTCAGGGGAACACGACCGACCCGGTCTTGCAGGTATGGCAAGCTTTTTGGGACGAAGTCGCATACTGGTTCTGGAGAGAGGACCCAGAGGGGTCGGTGACCGTGCCGGTGATCGTGATTCGCGATGGGCAACCCGAGCGCTTGACTCTTTCGCCGCTTCCGCAAGATTTCGACCGTACCGGGCTGCGTTGCGATCAGCGGATGGTACCGAGTGCCTTGTTCGAGGCATGGAAAGCCGCAGCGGCAAAGTAACCGGCTCGCCCTCGCCTTGACGGGGAAAAGCACTGCTCTTTCCCTCTCCCTCGCCGTGCTTGAGCCGCTGGTCATCCGTGGCCGATCCGCCGCCAGTGTCTGGCCGGCGATCGGTCGTCCCTCAAGCCAGTCAGGGTTTCCGCTGCTGGATCATTGACGCTTGCTGCCCGCTTTTGTTAGTATTGCGTTAGCAACCCGTTTTCATCCTTGATCATTTTCCGCCTTGCATCGCCGCGTTTCCGCTGGAGTTCCCGTTTGTGAAAAATATTATCGCCTCCTTCTTTCTGCTCATCGCCTGTTTTTTGCCCGCGGTCTGGCGGCTGGTCTACCAGGGATTGGGGGAACCCATTGGCCTGCTGTCCGACCTCGGCTGTGGCCTGGGCATTCTGCTGCTCTCCCTGTTCAGCCCCCATTGGGTCCGCATCCCGGTGCTGATTCTCTGGGTATTGGCCCAGGCAGCGGCCCGCGAGCTGATCCTCACCATGCAGCGGCTGCCCAATTGGCAGGATTTGCAATACCTGGCCGATCCCGAGTTCATCGCCAACAGCACCTCCGGATTCAATCTATCGTCCCCCTATCTGATCGGTGTGTTCATCCTCTCCACGCTGCTGGCCTGCTGCTTTCCAACCAGACGGCCAGGACGGCAATGGCTGCTGCGGGGCAGCGCGGTGTGTGTGGCCCTGCTGCTCGCCCATACCGTGGTGAACAGCCGGTTCGACAAGCAGAGCGTCATTGCCCGCTACAATCCCATGCACTGGTTCGCCGTCGACAGTCTGACCTCGGCGCTGCAGCGGCAATCCCTGCCCGATGCGGCCAGTCTGCCCACGGGCCTCAACGAGCTGGAGCTCGACGCCCCCTCCCTGCTCGCCAAGAAGGGCAGGGCCAAGAATGTGCTCATCGTCATTCTCGAAGGCATTCCAGGCATGTACCATCCGGAAATCGGCAAGACGATGAACATGGCTTCCACGGACATCGAGATGCACCGTCTGGCCGCGGCCACCAGCGAGGCCATGCTGATTCCCGATTTCACCGCCCACAGCCACCAGACCATCCGCGGCCTCTACTCGATCCTGTGCGGCGATTTCAGCAAGCTGTCCTGGGACACGCCCAAGGCCTTTGAACTCCAGTCCAACCCGGCCCGCGCCCAGGACTGCCTGCCTTCCCTGATGAGTCAGTTCGGCTGGTCCACCCATTTTCTCCAGGCCGCTGGCCTTGGTTTCATGGGCAAGGACCGGATCATGCCGCGAATGGGCTTTCAGCAGGTGCACGGCACCGAGTGGTTCACCGAGCCCAATCCCTACCCGTTTGAATGGGGGGTGGTGGACAAGGTCTTCTTTCAGGGCGCGGCCAAGTATATTGCCCAGCTGCGCGCCAAGAAGCACCCCTGGATGCTGACCTTGCTGACCGTGGGCACCCATCAGCCCTATGCCGTGCCGGACGATGTCGCCAGCCATTTTGGTTCGCGGAAAGATGCCACCGTGGATCTGCTCGACCAGGCGGTGGCCGAGTTTATCGAGCAACTGCGCCGGGATGGCGTGCTCAAGGATACCCTGGTGATCATCACCTCGGATGAATCCCACGGCTCGCCCTTGGCTGATTGGGTGAGCAGCTGGGGACTCGGCATGGTGTTGGCGCCGGAACAAAAACGGCTGCCGAGGATCAAGGAAGGCGGCTTCGGTCTGGTGGACATCACGGCCTCGGTGCTCGATTACCTGCAGGTCAAGATGCCGCCGACCCTGATCGGCCGCAGTTTTTTCCGCGTCTACGACACGCCACGGGAGATGGTCTCCTATACCACCTCGAAACGGCGCTGGCATACCGTCGACAACCGGCGCTACGAGTGTGCCGATGACGGTCGCTGCCGCGTGGGCACGGCCCCAAGCCTGCTCGGTCCGCCGCCGGCCGAGTTTGTCGCCGACCGTGACGGCGGTCCGCGGCTGGCCGGCATTGCCCGTGTTCTGGATCAGAAGCTGCTCACCGACGAAACGACCAAGACTTTGCAGTTTGCCAACGGTGAACGGCGCAAACTGCCGGAAAAAATCACCAACGAATGGGGGGATAACCTGGTGGGGGCGCAATACCTCGATTTCCCGGCAAAATCAAAGGTGCAGGTGGCCATCCGCTATACCGCGCTCAAGGCGCCGCCCGCCGGCATCCAGCTCAAACTGCTGGTCAAGGAGTGGGAATACACCCAGCACGACATTCCCATCCCGGTCTTCCCGGTGGTGCACAAAGGCGAGGAGGGCGAGGTGGAGTTCGAGTTCGCCAATCCCAAGGCCCGCCAGTATTTTTCCTTTCACCTGCTGGGTGAAGGCAAGAATGCCGAGATTCGGATGGACGAGTTCAATGTGACCATCGACCAGGAGGAAGGATGACCCGGCTGTCTGGTTGGCCGACGGGGAGAGAGGCGCGGGCGGTGCTCAGAACAGGCTGAAGCGGACGTTCCAGCCGCAGGCCAGGATGGTGCCCATGACCGGGGATTTGATCTCGCGGGGGTGAAAATCGTAGTCGTGGTCGTCGAGGGTGGGGTAGTCGTCGATGCGGCGTAGGCGGGCCGACCGGGCCCGCAACAGCGGCAGGGGAATATGACGGCGGCTGACCGTGACCTGCTGTGGACAGATGAGAAAATCGGCATGGCGTATCCGATCCACCAGAATGACCGTGCGGGTGTCGGGGTCAAAACGGCAGTGCAGCTCAAACAGGCGATCGATGCCCAAACGGCTGAGGAGTTCGCACCATTGCATTGCCGCGATGCGCCAGGTGACGATGATTTTCTTTCGTTTGGCTGTTGCCGCCACCGGACAGGCCATGGCATTGACGGCCAACAGCCGCTCCCGCAGGGTTTCCAGGGGCAGGGGGTCGGCGGTGGCGGGAAAAAACCAGATGTTCTTCAGCAGGATGTTGGCCAGCCCAAGCAGCAGCAGAGGGAGCAGGGCAACCCACAGGGAGAGCGTCAACAGATAGGCCGGTGCGTCCAGACTGGCGCGCGCCGCCAGCAACGGCAGCAGGCTGATCGGCGCGATCAGCAGCAAGGCAAGCAGTGCCAGCAGGGTGAGCAGGCTTCGTTTCAGCATCGCAGGCCGCCGGTCTCAAACAAGGGTAACCGAACCGGGCAAGAGACTGAGAACGCCGCTGGCGGAATCCATCATTGCTTCCATACCGATGGGCAGGGCCAGGTTGCGTTCCCGGTGGCCCACCGGGACCCGGGCCCAGATCGGAAACCCCGGTCCAGCCAGTTCTAACACCCGCGCCCACACCGCCTCCTGCAAGCGGAGATTATCCACTGCATTGCCGCCGGTGTCGAACTCGCCGAGCAGCAGGCCGGTCAACCCCTGGAGACGTCCGGCCAGGGCCAGTTGGGTCAGCATGCGATCCAGCCGGTAGAGCGGTTCATTGGTGTCTTCCAGCACCAAAATGGAGCCTTCCCATGGGATGTCCCAGGGGGTGGCCAGCAGGTGCACCAGGGTGGTGAGGTTGCCGCCCGCCAACCGTCCCCGGCCAGTGCCGCCGCGCAGGATTTCCAGCCCCTTGGGCTTGATCAGTTCCTCGAAAGAACCGGTGAGCAGGCTAAAGAGCGCGGCCTGATAGGCCGGTTCGCTGCCGGCCAGCGAGGTGGCCACCGGCCCATGGATGGTGATCAGATTGGCCCGTTGGTGCAGGCTGTTCAGAAGCAGGGTCACGTCGCTGAAACCGGCCAGCCACTTGGGGCGCTGGCGAAACAGTTCCCAGTCGAGGTGCTCGATCATCCGCAGGCAGCCGTATCCGCCGCGAATGGCGAGGATGGCCTTGACCTCCTCATCGTTCCACAGGGCATGGAGATGTTCGGCCCGACGGGCATCGTCGTCCGCCAGATAGCCGGCAACCGGCTCGGCTGGGCCGCGCATCTTGACCTTGAATCCCGCCTCTTCGATGACCTTGATCCCGGCTTGCAGACGGTGCACCTCCCGCACCGGTCCAGCCGGACAGAACAGGCCGATGGCATCGCCGCGTTGCAGCCGGGGGGGCAGAAGAGGCGCTTCAGGCATCTTTGCCCTTGCAGTTGAGGCGGTAGATCAGCTGCAGGCCGGTGAGGGTCAGCTCCGGATCGATCTCGTCGATGGTGTGGGTGTAGGGTTTGATCAACCCGGCCATGCCGCCGGTGGCAATGGTCTTGGCCCGTTCCTGATTCGGGGTCAACTGGCGGCTCAGCACCTCGACCATGCGGTCGACCAGGCCGCCGAAGCCGTACAGGGCGCCGCTGTGGATGGCCTTGACCGTGGTGGTGCCGATGGGGTGGTCCGGGGTGACGTCGATGTCCAGCCGGGGCAGCTTGGCGGTGCGGGTGGCCAGGGCGTCGAGCGAGATGCCGATGCCCGGATGGATGGTGCCGCCGACATAGGCCGGCTGTTCGTTGACGCAGTCAAAGGTGATGGCCGTGCCGAAGTCGATCACGATCAGTGGCGCCTGAAACCGATCCCAGGCCGCCACAGCATTGACGATCCGGTCCGCCCCGACCTCGGCCGGGTTCTCGGTGGCCACTTCCATGCCGAGCTTGAGCGTATGGTTGACCGACAGCGGCGGCTGGCGCAGCTTGGTCAGGTAGCTGCGGGCAAAGTGGAGCCAGCTGGTCTCCAGGATGGGCACCACCGAGGCGATGATGAAGCCGGTGATCCGGTCCGGATTGATGCCCGCCATCTGGAAGAGGCCGTGGTAGCGGATGGCCAGCTCGTCGGCGGTGCGGTCCTGACGCGACTGCAGCCGCCAGTTGCCCATCAGTTGACCTTTTTCGAAAATACCGCTGACGGTATGGGAGTTTCCGACATCCACGGCTAGAAGCATGGCATCACCTGTTCGGGTTGGAAGGAAAACGCTGTGGTTTGTTTTTTTGCAAAGCGCTGGTAAAATAGCCGAATTTGTCCAATTAATCCAGTCCGAGCTGGAACCTCAAGGCGTGTTGCCCGATTTTCAAGGAGAAAACCATGACCCCCTACATCCAGGTAGTGACCACCGTGGCCGACCGGACCGTTGCCGAGCGGTTGGCCGCCCATCTGCTCGAACAGCGGCTCGCGGCCTGCGTCCAGATCACCCCGTGTACCTCCTGGTACCGCTGGCAGGGGGCGATCGAGCAGGGCGAGGAGATGGTCTGTACCGTCAAATCGCGCCGTGATCTCTTTCCCGAGCTGTGCCGTGCCGTCCGTGCCCTGCATCCCTACGAGGTGCCGGAGATCCTGGCCTCGCCGGTGGTGGACGGCGGCGAGAGTTATCTCCACTGGCTGGAGCAGGAACTGCGCCCGGCCAAGGAGGACTAAGCCCATGAGCGAGGACAAAAAAAAACCACGCGGCCGCCGCAAGAAAGAGTTCCGCTGCCACTGCTGCAAACAGGAAAAGCCCTTCTGCTGGAGCTGCACCTGCGGCTTTCAGATCTGCCCCGACTGCTTCGAGGAAAACAAGTGGGGCATCAGCAACGGCCCCACCTGGGTCTGCCCCGACTGTGAGCGGGTGCATATAATGGAGTGAGGTTTTCGGAAGAGAGGCTGTATCTTCCGGGTTGTGAGACGGGACGCTGGAGCGTCCAAAAGGCGTTCCCACGCTGGAGCGTGGGAACGATCAAAATAGAAGTGATCAAGGAGCGTGTGTGGTGAGTAACGGGAAAGAATCCCAAGCAATGCTGGCGGTCCTCATTGATGCGGATAATGCGCAACCGTCTGTAACAGACGCGTTGATGGCTGAAATTGCCAAATATGGAATTGCGAGCGTCAAGCGCATCTATGGTGACTGGACTACTCCGCATTTAGTTGGGTGGAAATCTATCGTCCTAGAATATTCCATTCAACCCATCCAGCAATTTCGTTACACTACCGGTAAGAACGCCACCGACAGCGCCATGATTATAGATGCGATGGATTTACTGTACACTAGGAGGTTTACGGGGTTTTGTTTGGTATCAAGCGATAGCGATTTTACACGTTTGGCTTCACGAATTCGCGAGGAAGGTTTTCCTGTATATGGATTTGGGGAGCGAAAAACGCCTCAAGCTTTTGTGTCAGCCTGCGATAAATTCATCTACACCGAAGTGCTGTGTACCGAAGAGCACGAATTATCCTCTGGCCACGCATATATCCGTGTCCCGGAAACCACGAATGCATTAAAAGGCGACGCCAAGTTAGTCAATCTCATGAGACGAGCGATTGAAGCAGCGTCTGATGAAAATGGATGGGCACTATTAAGCGGGGTGGGGACGAATATTGCCAAACAATCACCTGAATTTGATCCCCGAAACTACGGTTACACTAAACTCGGTGAACTCGTTAAAGCCATGCAGTTATTTGAAATCGAGAAACGCGGCAATCGAGGTAACCAATCAACGGTTATCTATATCCGCGATCAGCGAAAAAAACGACTGCCTGAGACGCCCTCACTATCAATAGATCCGGTTTTTGTGAAACACTGGGATCAGTTTTTTGCCCGCTACAACGAAGGTGACAGCTTGGATGGAGTCATTGAAAAGATTACTCCTTTTTTGGGACTATTTATCACCATGCCAATCCAAGGATTAAAAGGACTCCTTCATAAATCCAACCTTCCTGAGGACTTTCTGACACGTTTTAAGATCGGTCAAACGATATCCGTAACGATTAAAGCAATCCGAAAAGAGAAGTATCAGGTTGAACTGCAAAGAAATCCGTCATTATGCGAGGAGGATTGATCGTTCCCACGCTCCAGCGTCCCCGTTGAAAGAGAAAACCCATGGCCAGAAGCCGCTACGTGATCCTGGAGCCGGACAAACCCCATTTTCTGACCTGCACGGTTGTCGAGTGGCTGCCTGTCTTCACCCGTCCGGATGCGGTGCGGATCCTCCTGGAAAGCTGGTCTCGTCAACGGGCAAACGCTGGGTTGCGGCTCTACGGCTACGTGATTCTGGAAAACCACCTGCACTTCGTGGCCCAGGCCCCGCGTCTGGACAAGTGTCTGCACAGCTTCAAGTCCTTCACCGCCGCCCGGCTGATCGAGCTGCTGGAGGCGCACCGGGCGGAGCGGCTGCTGGCTCGCCTGCGACTGGCGAAACGGGCGCACAAGCACGACCGGCAATACCAGTTCTGGCAGGAAGGCTCCCATGCCGAACTGATTGTCAGCGAACCGGTGCTGCGGGAAAAGCTGGAATATGTCCATCACAACCCGGTGAAACGGGGATACGTGGACCTGCCCGAGCATTGGCGGTATTCGAGTGCGCGGAATTATCTCGGACAGCCGGGTTTGATCGAAATCGATCCGTGGTTCTGAACGGAAAGGGACGCTCCAGCGTCCGGGATGCGTCCCCCCGCTGGAGCGGGGGAACGATCAACGCGATCTAACCGTAAGCAACATCCTGCCGGTATCTCCGTGATCATCCGCCCAGGGCATCATTCACCGTTTACCTTTCGCCAAGAACCTGCTATTCACCTACCCACCTATCCACTTCTACCTCGAATCACCCATGACCGAACATCAGTACGACGAATCCAAGATCAAGACGCTCAGTTCGCTGGAGCACATCCGCAAGCGGCCGGGCATGTACATCGGCCGCCTCGGCGACGGCTCCCATCCGGATGACGGCATCTATATCCTGCTCAAGGAGATCCTGGACAACGCGGTCGACGAGTTCATCATGGGCCACGGCAAGCGGATCGATATCCATATCGGCGAGGACGGCCTCTGCCGGGTACGCGACTACGGCCGCGGCATTCCGCTGGGCAAGGTGGTGGAGTGTGTGTCGGTGATCAACACCGGCGCCAAGTACAACACCGAGGTGTTCCAATTTTCGGTCGGTCTCAACGGCGTGGGGACCAAGGCGGTCAACGCCCTCTCGAGCCACTTCACGGTCACTGCCTTCCGCGACGGCCGGTACAAGACCGCCGTCTTTGCCCAAGGGCTATTGCAACGCGAGGAAGAAGGCGAGACCACGGAGAAGAACGGCACCCTGATCGAGTTTCTCCCCGACAGCGAAAGTTTCCCCGGCTTTCGCTTCGATCCCCAGTATGTCGACCAGCGACTGTGGCGCTACGCCTATCTCAACGCGGGGCTGAGCCTTTATCTGGATCGCGATCTCTATCTGTCCAAAAACGGCCTGCTCGATCTCCTGGATCGCGAGGTGAGCAGCGAACGGATCTATCCGCCGATCCATTTCGTCGACAAATCGATCGAATTTGCCTTCACCCACACCGACGACTACGGCGAGTCCTACTTCTCGTTTGTCAACGGTACCTACACCAGCGAGGGCGGCACCCATCTGTCCGCCTTCCGTGAGGGCATTCTCAAGGGCATCAACGAGTTCACCGGCAAGAAGTTCAACGGTCTGGACGTGCGCGACGGCATTGTCGGCATCCTGGCGGTCAAGGTCCAGGAGCCGGTGTTCGAGTCGCAAACCAAGAACAAGCTGGGCAACACCGACATTCGTGGCCCCATTGTCAACGCGGTTAAGGATGCGGTGGCCACCCACCTGTACAAGTTTCCGGAGACGGCCGAAGTCTTGGTCGACAAGGTGCAGCGCAACGAGCGGGTGCGGCGGGAGTTGCAGTCGGTGCGCCGCGACGCCAAGGCCAAGGCCAAGAAGATCGCCTTCAAGATCCCGCAGCTCAAGGACTGCAAGTACCACCCATCGCGCGGCCAGGCCTCCAAGCCGGGCCGGGAGAACATGCTCTTCATCACCGAGGGCCAGAGTGCCGCCGGCTCGATCGTCAGCGCCCGCGACCCCATGACCCAAGCGGTGTTCAGCCTCAAGGGCAAGCCGATGAACGTGCTCGGCCAGCGGCTCGACGTGCTTTACAAGAACGAGGAGATGTACTCCTTGATGCAGGCCCTCAACATCGAGGACTCGATCGCCGATCTCCGTTACGACAAGGTCATCCTGGCCACCGACGCCGACGTCGACGGCCTCCATATCCGCAACCTGCTGCTGACCTTTTTCCTCCACTACTTCGAGCAGCTGATCAAACAGGAGCGGGTCTATATTTTGGAGACGCCGATCTTCCGGGTGCGCAACAAGGAAAAGACCTTTTACTGCTATTCCGATCGCGACATGGACGAGGCCATCACCGCGCTCAAGGTCAAGAGCAAGGCCGACCGGGCGGTGGAAACCACCCGCTTTAAGGGGCTGGGCGAGATTTCGCCCCCCGAATTCAAGCAGTTCATCGGCCAGGATATGCGGCTGCGGCAGGTGCGGCTTGATCGTCTCAGCGAGGTCAGCCGGGTGCTCAAGTTCTACATGGGCAAGAACACGCCGGAGCGCAAACAATACATCATGGACCACCTGATCGTGAGGCCGGTATGAGCGAAACCACCGAGCAGCCGCGCGGCAAGCTCCATCAACTGTTCGATACCAATTTTCTCGACTACACCTCCTACGTGATCCGCGAGCGGGCCATCCCGGATGTGGACGACGGCCTCAAGCCGGTGCAGCGACGCATCCTCCAAACGCTCGCCAACATGGACGACGGCCGTTTCCACAAGGTGGCCAACGTGGTCGGCGAAACCATGAAGCTCCATCCACACGGCGATCAATCGATCTTCGATGCCTTGGTCAACCTGGCCAACAAGGGCTATCTGATTGACCGCCAGGGCAACTTCGGCAACATCTTCACCGGCGACCAGGCCTCGGCGCCGCGTTACATCGAGTGCCGATTGTCGCCGCTGGCGCGCGAAACCCTGTTCAACAAGGACCTGACCGAGTTCATCGACTCCTACGACGGCCGCATGCAGGAGCCGGTACGGCTGCCGGCCAAGATCCCGCTGCTGCTGCTCTTGGGTGCGGAAGGCATTGCCGTGGGCATGGCCACCAAGATCATGCCGCACAACTTCGGCGAGCTGCTCCAGGCCCAGATCGATTACCTGCGCGGCCAGGAATTTGTGCTCTATCCGGATTTTCCCCGCGGCGGCATCATTGATGTCGCCGATTACAACCACGGCAACGGCCGTATCCGCTGCCGGGCCAAGCTGGAACAGCCGGATTCCAAAACCATCGTCATCACCGAGCTGCCCTACAATCTCACCACCCAAGCCCTGATCGAGTCGATCGAGAAGGCGGCCAAGGCGAACAAGCTCAAGATTGCCTCGATCAACGACTACACTGCCGAAAAGGTCGAAGTCGAGATCAAGCTGGCGCGAGGGGTGCTCGCGGAGGAGACCATCGACGCCCTCTACGCCTTCACCGACTGCGAGCTGAGCGTTTCGCCCAGCCTGGTGACCATTGTCGACAACATGCCGCGACAGATGGCGGTCGAGGAGGTCCTGCGGCGCAACACCGACCGGCTGGTGGCCAACCTGGAGCGCGAACTGCAGATCGAATTGGGACGGCTGGAGGACAAGTGGCACGCGCGTAAGCTGGAGCAGATCTTCATCGAGGAGCGGCTCTACAAGCAGATCGAGGAGAAGACCAATTACAAGGAGGTGCAGGCCACGGTCCGCGACTCGTTGCTCCCCTTTGCCAACGAACTCAAGCGCAAGATCACGCCCGAGGACGTTGAGCGGCTGCTGGAGATCAAGATTCGCCGTATCTCGCGCTATGACATCAATCGCCAGCAGAAGGAACTGCGCGACATCGAGAAGCAGATCGGTCAGATCAAGAAGCACCTGACCGACATGATCGGCTTCACCGTTGCCTACCTCGGGGAACTGGCAGCCAAGTACGGGTCGCAATTTCCACGAGCTAGCGAGCTGCGCGCCTTTGACGAGGTCGATGCCCGCGCTGCGGCCCTGTCCAATCTCACCGTCGGCTACCACCGCGAATCAGGCTTTCTTGGTCACAAGATCAAGGCTGAGGACGAGGCGCATGACCTGGATTGTGCCTGTTCCGAGTACGACCGGCTCTTGCTGATCTTCAAGGACGGCCTCTACAAGGTGATCCATGTGCCGGACAAGCTGTTTGTCGGGCCCGACCTGTACTGGCTGGGGGTGGTGAAGAACGATCTGGTGTTCAACCTGATTTATCGCCACGGCCCGGAGAACCTGGCCTATGTCAAACGCTTCGCCACGCCCAAGTTCATCCTCGGCCGGGACTACCGGCTGTTCGAGGCGGACAAGCGATCCGCCATCCTGCTGTTGCTGCTCGGCAAGGAGGGGTTGCGGGTGCGGGCCAGCTTGGCGCCGTCGGCCCGGGCCAAGTACAACGCGGTGGAAATCGAACTCGACGAGGTGCTGATCAAGGGCGTGAGCGCCAAAGGCAAGCGTATTGCCAACCGGGCCGTGCGCCGGGTGACCGACATCACCGGCACCCCCAAAAAAGCGCCGGTCAGTCCGCTGGAACTGCCGGGTTTCGGTGGTGGCAGCGGGGAGAAAGAATAGGTGATGTGCTGTCGTTCCAATCAACAGGCAGGTATCAGAAAGATTTCTAAAGGAGATCGTTCGTGAATATTAATGCTTCGATTATTGACCAGCGCCTTTCTGGTATTCAAGAAGAGATACGCGACCAGGCTCAAGCCGAACTGAAAATCAATGATCCTGAAAAATTAAAATCTCTGGCTTTTGTCTACCTCTGTGTCAAAACCATGCTTGATCTTGACCCTGAGGAGGTTTTTGAGTGTTTAACCGAAGGAGGTGGTGATTTTGGTGTGGATGCCATGCACCTGACCGAAGAAATGGACGGTGAATTTACCGTAACCCTCTTTCAAGGGAAATATGATCGAAGCCTGACCGGTGAGAAGCAGTTCGGTGAAAATGCAATTAATGCAATGATCAATGCCGTTCGTCATATTTTTAATCCTCAGTCGCAGTTAGGGGCTATCAATGAACGGCTGAAGATCAAAGTGGAAGCTGCGCGTTCACTCATTCGTGACGGACTTATACCACGGGTGCGAGCTATTGCCTGCAATAATGGCGCGCGTTGGAATCATGCTGCTCAAGAGTCCATAACTCGGACCGGTTTCGGTGAACAAGTGACGTGGGAGCATGTCAACCACGACGTCCTGATTGGTGTGCTGCAACGGGTTAAACCTGTAAATGCAACCTTGCGGCTGACAGGAAAAGCGATCGTTGAGGATATGAATTTTAGTCGCGTCTGTATCGGTCGAATACCTGTAACCGAAATAGGTGCACTTATGCGAAACCATGGTGAGCGTCTTTTGGAACGCAATATTCGCAGGTATCTTGGACTTCATGGAAACCGAGTGAATGAAGGGATCAGTGCAACACTTCTTTCAGATAAACCTTCTGATTTTTATTTTTTTAACAACGGATTAACATTGGTCTGCAACGATTTTTCCTACAATGCCCTGCAACAAAGTGACTATATGGTCAAAGTTGAGAATCTTCAGATTGTCAATGGTGGGCAGACTTGTATGACCATTTTCAAGACTCTCGAAGAAATGCAACAGAATGATGATAGCTCTTTGAATGATGCCTCGGTTTTGGTGCGTCTCTATAAACTTCCTAAAGACAACGAAGATCTGGTGCTGAGGATAACACACGCAACTAACAGCCAAAATCCAGTTGATCTAAAAGATTTGCGATCAAACGATGAGAAGCAGCAACGTCTATCCCAGAGTATCCAGGAGTTGGGGTATACGTATCGTCGGAAACGGATGGAGACAGCAGCAAAGGCAACGGAAATAACCTCGGGAGCGGCAGCCGAGGCAATTCTTGCTGTTTGGAGACAAGCCCCGCACCAAGCAAAATTCCTGACTCGAGAGCACTTCGGCAAATTGTATCATGTCATCTTTGCAGAGGACCTCAATGGCGCTCAAGCTGTGCTTGCGGTTCTGCTGTACCGTATTGCTGAAAACCACAGAAAACGACCGGCAGAGGGCGATCCTCTTTTTGTTCGTTACGCCTCGTGCTTTATTGCCATGCAAATGGGAAAACGACTGCTGCAGGTGCTTAAGATTTCTCTTGATAAACTTGATCATCGTAATTTTGCACAGGCTAAAACGGCAATTGAAACTCATGGTGAGAACTATTTTCACGCCGCTGTGCAGGATGTTGATAGAGCCTTGAAAAGCCTTTACGGAGATCGAGAAGTCTCCATGCAGCAACTTTCCGCCACCTTCCGTCGAGGAGATCTCATTGAGCAGTTGAGCAGTAGCCCGATCTGAATTTTTGTTTTCACGATGTAAAGATGCAACAGACTCGGGTGCGAACCACAGCCGTCTACCGATCCCCCCTCTTTCTGGCCCATGAGACCGGGCGCGGCCATGTGGAGTCGCCGCAGCGGTTGCAGTGCATCTATCGGGAACTGGACCGGCCGGAGGTCGCTGCCCAGCTGCTTTTCCCCGAGTTCGGGCCGGCCCCGGTCAGCGCCATCGCCCTCAACCATAGCGACGAGCTTATCCGCGAGGTGGCCGCCACTGCCGGTCATGCCGCCTTCTATCTCGATGCCGATACCCGGACCTCGGCTGCCTCCTATGAGGCGGCCCTGCTGGCTGCCGGGGCGGTGATCGACGGGATCAACCGGCTTGCCCGGGGCGAGATCGACAACGGCTTCTGCCTGGTACGACCGCCGGGGCACCATGCCGAGCGCGATCAAGCCATGGGCTTCTGCCTGTTCAATAACGTTGCCGTCGGCGCCCGCTGGGCCAGGAAGCATTTGGGCCTGGAACGCATTCTGCTTCTCGATTGGGACCTGCATCACGGCAACGGCACCCAGCATTCCTTTTACCGCGACCCGTCGGTGCTCTACTGCTCGATCCATCAGTATCCCTGCTATCCCGGCTCCGGGGCCGTGGGGGAAGTGGGCGAGGGGCCAGGGCTTGGGTATACGATCAATGTGCCGCTCTGCAGTGGCCATGGCGATGCCGAGTATGCCCGCATCCTCAACCAGATGGTGGCGCCGCTTGTCCATGGTTACCGGCCGGAACTGATCCTGGTCTCCTGCGGTTTTGACTGCATGGCTGGCGACCCGCTCGGCGCGATGCGACTCACGGCCACGGGAATCGCCTCTATGACCCGAACCCTGGTGGAGCTTGCGGCAGAAGTCTGTGACAACCGACTGTTGCTGGTCCTGGAAGGGGGCTATGATCTCGACAACGTGCGCAGCGGCAGTCTGGCGGTACTGAGCGAATTGCATGGCGCTCCGTTGGCGGCGGAATATCCGGTGTATCTGCCTCCAGCGGACTTTGACCGGCTGCGCGCCTCCACAGCGGCCAGTGTTCATATAGATCGGGCGATTGAGGAGGTCAGGTGCTGGTGGCCTCGCGGCCCGCTGTCTCTCTAGGCAGAACCAGGCGGCCCGCATGGTCTCTGCGTGCCGCCTGGTTCTGTTTTTTCTACGTGGTTATATTTTGAATTGATTGACAATTTCCTTGAGTTCGACCGCTAGATGCTGCAGGGAGCCTGCGCTGGTGCGAACCTTGTTGCTGTTGTCGGCGATCTCGCTGGAGGCCTTGCCGACTCCGGCAATGTCACGGGACATCGAGGTGGCCACGGCCGAACTTTGGTTGACGTTTTCGTTGACTTCCTGCAAGCCCAGCGACGCCTGGGAAATATTGGAGGCAATTTCCTGGGTGGCCTTGGCCTGTTCGCCGACCGCCCGGGCAATGGTGGACACGATCTCGCTGACCCGGTTGATGACTGTGGTGATCGCGCTGATGTCGGTCACCGTTTCGGCGGTGGTCTGCTGCACACCGGCGATCTGTTCCTTGATGTTGAGGGTGGCCTCGGCGGTCTGCTTGGCCAGTTCCTTGATCTCGTTGGCCACCACCGCGAATCCCTTGCCCGCTTCGCCGGCCCGAGCCGCCTCAATGGTGGCGTTCAGCGCCAGCAGGTTGGTCTGCTCGGAGATTTCGGTGATCGTTTCGGTCACCTTGCCGATCGCCCGGGCCGCGTCGCCCAAGGCATCCATCCTGGTCGCTGTCCTGGCGGCTTGGCTGACGGCGTCCCCGGCAATCTGGTTGGCCTGCTCCACGTTCTCGGCGATGGCGCCGATGGTCGAGGTCATCTCCTCGGCGGCGCTGGCGACCATGGCAATATTGGTGGTTGATTGCTCCATGGCGGCCGCGACATTGTTGAGGTTGACGTTCATCTGCTCGGCGTCGGCGGCAACGTGCTCCGTCTGCCGGGAAGCGTCATTGGTTCCCTGGGCCAGACTGTCGGCAAACCCCAGGAGATCGGCGGACGAGCGGTCCAAGGCTTGGGTGTTGTGGCTGATTCTGCCGATGATGCCTTGCAGTTTCTCCATGAAGGTATTCAACCAGGTGGCCAGTTCGCCGATTTCATCCTGGGATCGCACCGTAAGCCGTTTGGTCAGATCGCCTTCGCCCTCGGCAATATCCTGCAAGCCGGCCACTGCCGCGTTGATCGGTTTGGCGATGACCATACCGAGCACGCCGGCCATGACCGCCGCCACCAGCGCCGCACTCAGCAAAATGACCAACAGGCCGATAAGGGCTCTCTGGTAGATGCGCCGAGCATCCTGCTGCGCCTGTTCGGCGTTGCGCAGGCTGATTTCGGTCAACTTGTCCAGATTGCCGCGCATGTTTTCAAACAGTTCGCTGGCCTTTCCCAAGGACACTTCCAGAGCTTTCTGCCGGGCCTGAGGTTCCCCGGATCGGCTGCTGTCGACAATCTGGCGCGATACCGGTTCCCAGGCGGCTCGATCCCGATCGAATTGGGCGATCAGTCCCTTCTCTTCCTCCGAATCGACCAACGTCTTGAATTGATTGAACCGCTCATCAACCTGCTGGAGATTTTTTTCATAGTCCTTGTGCAGGGTGGCAAAGATGGGAGCCTGCGGATCGGCGGCGATCATCGAACGCTCCGCCACCAGCAGCTGCTGTAAATCGCGGTCTGCTTCGATCAGTTTGTCGATACTGGGCAGGCTGACCGAGAATATTTCGTTGAGTTCCCTTTCGATGCGGGTCATGCCCTGATAGGCGACCCACCCAATGCCGGCCATGAACAGGAGAATCAGGGTGAAGGTGGCAATCAGCTTGTTGCGAATCTTCATGTGGGTAAAATTCATGGTCATCCCCTCTTGTTGATTGAGATTGATCGGGTCGGTTGCCCGGCGCGGTGCGGCAGCGGCTGCAGAAATCGCAACAGGGCCGGATGTTCCCTGGTCAGCTCCATTCTGGCCAATACACTGTAAGCCGGTGCATGGGGCCGTTCAGTTGCGGGCGGCGCTGCGGCTACGGACATTTTTTTCATTATAGGGGATGCCCGCGATTCTTCAAATTATTGTCAGGGTGTTGGGAAAAAATCCGTGGGACGATGCTGACCGGGCCATCTTGGGTCCGTTTGTGTGCCTGTTCAAGGGGGGCAAGGGCTCATTGCGTCAAGTCATGGCGTGGCCTGCAGGAGGGATGCGCGGTGCGTGTTTGTTCACCCGCCGCCAGGTTGAGATATTTTTTGACTTTATCGAAAATTACTCTGTACAATAGCGGTATTAACGCGGGAAACTGCTTGGCGCTTGGTGGTTTAATAACGTGCTTCTGCTATGACAAATTTAAATTTAAAAGTAAAAGCGACAGCCAATATCAAGAAAAATAGGTTGGTTGTGACTGTGCAAGGGAATGTCGACCAAAAATCATTGGAGAAGTTATACACAGAGATACGATTTTGTGTTGCCGATTTGAAGCCTGGGTTTGAAGTGATTAGTGATATTTCTCAGTGCAATTTGATTTATATCAGCGGTCTCCCTGTCTATAAAAAAATTATAGATTATCTTGTCGATAATAAGGTCGGCGAAATAGTCAGAATAATCAAGAATGATAATGTAAGCTTTAAACAAATAGTCAATTTTTCAGAAAAAATCCAATGTTACCGTACACTGTACGCCGAAGATCAGCAGGAGGCCGAACACAAACTGAATACCTTGATCAGAAGGGATGGCATCCGTTTTACCCTGAACAGCCTCGTTCTTGCCTATACAGCCGACGAGCGCCTTGGAACAGGCGAGCTGGTGGACATCTCGACCAGCGGTTGTTCGGTCAAGGCGCCAACCGTACCGGTGGCCGTTGGCGGGGTCATCGAGATGACCATCCGTTTTGAACAGCACCAGACCCTTGTCTCCGTTTTCCAGGCAAAGGCCCAGATTGTCCGCGCGGATACCGAGGGATTCGCGGCCCAATTCATGGATGTTGACGATACGCGAAAGGAAGCCTTGTACAATCGGTTGGCGCACGAATTCCACCAAATTTCCTTTGTGTTGTAAGCGCCGGGGCAGCGCGAATGGAGGAGGTGTTGCCTTGTTTCACCCGGAAGCCTCTGGTGGCGAGACGCGCACGCGCCAACCGGCAAGGGGCGGGGCAGCGAAAGAGAACGGTCCCCTCCGTTGCCCCGAAGAGAGCTTGTCTACAACCTGGCTGTTACCGCCGTGTTCCCCCCGGTGTCGTTTTTGGTGTGCCAGACTGGGACTGTGTCTGGCCCAGCGCGGTCCGACAGGGGTCATCGTCGGCTGTGACCTTGTCGACCAGCATCTCGCCCAATGTCGACAGGCCGCCGGTGGCCATGCCGGCGCCAACCGAGGCCGCGGTTTTCATGGTGCCGAGGGCATCGATCCCCATGCCGGGCTTGGCCAGGGTTCCGCTGACCCGCACCAAGCCCGCCAGCGGCGCGGATACCGAGATGCCCACTCCGCCACGGGGACGGGGTTTGAATCCCAAGTCAAGTCGCTCGGTACGCAGGTCGATGGTGCCGGAGCCGACCATGTCCATCTGTGATGTGCGCATGGCGATCCCTTTGTCGAAGGTGGCGATCCCGTCACGCAGGACGAACCGGACGGCAGCACATTCAATCTGGGTGGTGTTTTCGCTTTTGACGAAGGGATTGAGGGCGCCCAGCACCTGAAAGAGCAGATCGCCGCCCGCCCAATCCACCGCTTTGTTGCGCATTTGTCCCTTGCCGACGCTGAGGCGTGTTTCTCCCGAGGATGAAGCCATCAGGCTGCGCACCGAGTCGCCGCTGCCCTTGAAATTGACGTTTAAATCGCTTTTGCAGCCGCTGATCGGGCTGTTGGCGGCCAGTTGTCCTACTTCGAACCGGCGGCCGTTGAGTTGCAGGGACAGGGCCGGTGTCTTGCCAGCGGCGTTGAGGCTGGCCTCGCCCTCGAAGGTTCCGCCGGCCAGGGCGAAACGCAGGGGCTTGACGGCCAGGCGGCCGCCGTTCAGCTGCAGGGTGAGTCGCACATCACGAATCTGCTGGGTGTCGAGCTGCAGTTTACCCACCTGCAGGGCCAGATCCGCATCCACTGACCGCAGGGCATCGACTGGCAGCGGATCGGCGGGAAATAGACGACCGTCGCCTTTCTTGGCTTGGCTGCTTTTCCCCTTGGTCTTGGCGGTTGCCTTGGTCGCCGAGGCGGCCTGGGGCGGCGAAAAATCGGCGGGATTGATGGCGGCGGCGTTCAGTTTGCCGGTCACCTTGGTTCGCTTGGCCAACTGGACCGCCACCTCCCCCGCCAGATCGCTGGTGCCGAGCGAGGATTTGAGATTGCTCACCTTCCAGGTTGTGTCGCCGCCGCTGACCTTGCCGGCAAGTTGCAACGGTCCCTTGAGGGCAAGATCGCTGCCGCCGATCTTTGCCAAGGTTGTGGGATTGTCACTGGTCAGATTCACGGTCAGATCCACGCCCAGGGCCCCGGTCAAGTCCTTGATCGCGCCCTTGGCATCGACCACCAGCAGTTCGCGCCTGCCCGCCTGGACGTTGACATCGGCCAGGTTGAAGCGGCCGTCCGGATTGCCCAGCCGGGCGGCCACGGTAAACGGTCCCAGTGTCTTTGGCAGTTCGGGTTTGCTCACCCCGGCCAGGCGCACCACCTCACCCAGTTCCTTTCCCTGGGCATTCAGCTTGAGGTCGAGTCCTCGCAGGGTCGCCAATTCGGCGATACCGCCCTGAGCGGTCACCTCCAGATCCTGAAGGGTCGCCTTGAAGTCGTTGATGTTCAGGGTGGTGGGATTGCCGTTCATCCGGGCGATCACGGTCAGCGGCCCCTTGAGGGCCATGTCCTTGCCGCCGATTTTGGCCAGGGCCGCCGGGTTGTCGCTGGTCAGGTTGACGGCCAGTTCCGCCGCCAGGGCGCCGGCCAGATCCTTGATGCCACCCTTGGCCTCGACCAGCAGCAATTCGCGCCTACCCGCCTGCAAATCGAGATCGCTGAGATTGAACCGTCCTCCCGCATTGTCGACACGGGCGGTCACGGTAAAGGGGCCAAGCGTTTGCGGCAGTTCGGGGAGGCTCACTCCGGCCGCGCGGAGGACCTCGCCCAGTTCCTCGCCTTGGGCGGTCAGTTTGAAGTTGAGTCCTTGGAGAGCCGCCAGCTTGTCGATCCGGCCTTCCACATTCAGGGCGATCGCCTTGGCAGCAGCCTTGAGCTTCAGGGGCCAGGGAGCGCCGCTTAGGATGGCGTTGATGTCGCCCATGGTGCCGGCGAGATCGATCTTCTGCTCGCGTGCCGTGGTCAGCAGCTGCAACGCCAGCAGGGCGGGATCGGCGGTGTCCGGCTTGAGGGTCAGCTCGTGGATGCGCACGGTTTCAGTGGTTTTGGCTGTCCGATCGTGGAGGGCGATGACCCCGTTGCTGATTTTGACCTCCCGAAGGGTAACCGAAAATGAAGCGCCCGCCCCCTCTTGCTGCTCGGTGGCGGCTGGAGGCGCGGGCCGGCCTTGTTGGTCAGGGGGGCTGAAATCTAGGTTGCCCGGACCCTTGGCCTCGGTTTCGATGACAATGTCCGGAGCGTTGAGGAGCAGCCGGTTGATGACGATTTGCCGATTGAGCAAGGGCCGCAGGGCCATTTCGAACTCAAACCGTTCCATCTTGACCATTTCGGGCCGGGTCGAACCGGGCGGATTGGAAAGGGTGATTCCCGAAGCCACCACGCTCGGCTCCAGACCCAGGCGAATCTCCAACGGTCCGGCGATGGTCAGGGCCCGGCCGGTGGCGCTTTGCACCTGCGCGGTCAGCATCTTTTTGATGCGGTCGGGGCTGACGGATTTGACGGCGATCACCATGCCCGCCACCACCACGGCCAGCACGGCTATCGCCACTGCGCCAATTTTTACAATTGATCGAACACGCATACCTTGTTCCTCCTTCGGCAAGAGGTGGAGGCCACCTCCCGGTTTGAATGCCAGGGGCAAGAGGACGCCGGCCGAGAACAGTCGTCCATGCGTCGGGCCGCCTGATTGGGGGTACGAGTCGAATGAGCCATTCGGGCGCTGGAACAACGGCAAAAGCCGTCATTCCGTCCACCACAAACGGTGCGGATGCCGTTTTTCACTTGTTGCTTGGTAATTAAATGAATAATAACAATTTGATAATCTTTAAAGTTATTTTTCGGTAAACATTGCCGCCCCGGCGGCCAACGCCAAGGAGCCTCCATGCCTCCGGTGATCGCGTTTATTGGCTGGCACAATTCAGGAAAGACCACCCTGACTCGACAGGTGGTCGCCCACCTCAAGGCCAAGGGCCATGCGGTCGGGGTCATCAAATCGACCAAGGAATGCGGGATCGCCTTTGATCGTCCCGGCACCGACACGGCCCTGTACAAACAAGCGGGTGCCGACGGGGTGGCCCTGCTGGCCCCGGATCAGTTGATCCTCCAGGGCAGCCCTCCCGACGGTGACCTGCGGATCTTGGCCGGCGCTCTCTTCCCTGATGTCAGCATCGTCGTGGCCGAAGGATTCAAGCATGCCGCCCAGGTACCGAAGATCGAGGTCAGACGGGACAAGGACTCGCCGCTGTTGCGCGAGCTGGTCGAGGGGGTGGTTGCCGTGGCCACCGACCTGCCATTGATTGAGGGGCTGTGCTTTGGCCTGGATCAAAGCGACGCGATCGCCGATTTCATCGAATCGACCCTTCTCCGCGGCCGGGCGGCGACCGAGGAGCGGCTGACCCTTTCCTTAAACGACAGGGATCTGCCCGTGCCGGAACCGGTGCGGCAACGGCTGGAGGCGCTAATTGAGCCGTTTCTTCCTCCCGGCGGTCGCGCAACCCTTGCCTGGCACGGGCCATGCCCTCCACCTTCCCAGGAGTAGCCCATGGCGGAAACCCTCAATGTTCCTTCGGAAAAGGCTGGCTTGCCTCCTGGCAGCCTAGTGCATGTCGGCAGGTCGCCAGCCGTCGCGGGGCGTGTCGTTTTGATCAGTTTCAGCGAAGAGCATTTTATCGAGCAGCAGGTGGCAAGCCTCGACGACATTCTTGCTCACCGCCAGCCCGGCGCCACCCTCTGGGTGCACTGTGAAGGCCTGGACATTGTCGAACTGCTTGAGGCCATAGGCCTGCATCTCTCGGTCCATCCATTGGTCCTGGAGGATATTCTCAACACTCACCAGCGGCCCAAGTTCGAGGAGTATGAAGACTATCTCTTCCTGGTCATGAAAACCCTGCGCGGCGATTCATCGCTCACAGTCGGTCACGAACAGATATCCCTGCTTCTGTTCGCCGACATGCTCTTTACCTTCAGGGAAAATGCGGACGATTTGTTCGGCAATCTCAGGCAGCGGCTGGCCCACCCCAAGGGACGAATCCGTTCCCGGGGCGCTGATTATCTGGCCTATGTGGTCATGGATGCGGTGGTAGACAACTATTTTGCCCTGTCGGACACCGTGGAAGAGGCCATCGAACGCGCGGAAATCACCTTGCTCGACCGGCCGCAGTCCACAACCTTTGTCTTCATTCAACGGCTGAAACGCGAACTGGTGTTCGTCCGCAAGGCCATCACCCCGCTGCGCGAGGTCCTGCTGGCCATCCAGCGCAGCGAAAATCCCCTGATCCACGAAAAAACCCAGCTCTATTTCCGAGACGTCTTTGATCACACTCTCCGGGTGATCGATACCATGGATTCCCACCGCGATCTGATCAACGGCATGCTCGATATCTATCTCTCCAGCGTCAGCAATCGGATGAACGAGATCATGAAGGTGCTGACCGTGTTTGCCACCATCTTCATCCCCCTGACCTTTCTCGTCGGGATCTACGGCATGAATTTCGACCACATGCCTGAGCTGCACTGGAAATGGTCCTATCCTGTTCTCTGGGGTTTGTTTTTTCTTATCCCCGCTGTGCTGCTGGCCGTGTTCAGAAAGAAAAAGTGGTTGTAACCCGCAAGGAGCCGGACGCAGTGGCGTGGCTTTATCGAGGGGTCACGGTGAGGCCGTCCGGGAGATGACGGCCAAAAGGGGAGAAGCGGGGGCCTGCAAGGGGCTCCCGGTGTGTCGAGAAATGTCCGGCCGGAGCACTGACCGTCTTTCACCCCATTGGGAAAAGACGATCGCGCCCCGGGTGTGTGGGCGGAAGGATGAGGTGCGGAAGCGCCGAGCCGTTACTCCAGCGTCTTTTGTTCGCCACCGAGCAGATTCAGCACCTTGTTCACCCGGAAGCGAACCAGGAATTTTTTCTCCTGTTCGCCTTCGTCCGGCCGCTTGGGCCGTCGGCTCATGGAGCGGATGAGTTCCTGATCGGTGTTTTCGTCGAGAAAACTCATGTAGAGCCGCAGCCCCTGGTAGGCATGCCCCTCCTCGAGGAAGAGATAGCAAGCCTGTTGGTTTTCCATCAGATTGGCGTGGCTGCGCCGATCCAGCATGATGAAGGCGACCTCGTCCTTGCCCAGGACGTGCGGCCTGGAGTAAATGGCCGTGTTCACTTCACCCTTGCCGTCACAGGTGGCCATGACCCCTGTGCCTTTGGTGGTGGCGAAATACTGTTCGAGTTTCATGCGGTTTTTCCTTGTTGACCGTTGATGGGAAGGGGAACCGTTTCCGGGTCAGGAATAGCTGCTGCCGTCCCAGCAATGGGTGCACAGTTGCTCCTTGGGCAGGCCGATGGCCGCGACCAGGTCTTCCAGCCGCTGGTAGCGCAGCGAGGTGAGGCGCAGCTGGCAACGGATAGTCTCGACCATGGCCAGGTGCTGGGCTGAACCGGCCTGGGCGTACAGGGGCAGATCCTTGTCCTCGGTCCCCTCAAGCGCACGGATGGTCTTGCGGCCAAGCAGGTCCAGGGTCGAGCGCGAGGTGGAGAAATTGAGGAACATGCAGGGGTAGATCAGGGCCGGGCAGGCGAGGCGCACATGTACCTCCCGCGCGCCGCAATCAAACAGGGCCTGCACATTGTCCTTGAGCTGGGTGCCGCGGACGATCGAATCGTCGCAGAGCATCAGTCGACGGCCTTCGATCAACCGGCGCACCGGGATCAGCTTCATTTTCGCCACCAGATCGCGCATGGCTTGGTTTTGGGGCATGAAGCTGCGCGGCCAGGTAGGCGTGTATTTGACAAAGGGTCGGTTGTACGGGATTTTCTTTTCGTTGGCATAACCCAGTGCATGGCCGATACCCGAATCGGGAATACCGGCGACGGTGTCCACGGACACGCCGTCATGACGCGCCAAGGCCGCGCCGCAGGCGTAACGGAAATGTTCGACGTTGATGCCTTCGTACTCGGAGGCCGGGTAGCCGTAGTAGACCCAGAGAAAGGAGCAAACTTGCATGCGCGGCCCCGGAGGCAGCCGCTGTTCCCAGCCGTCGGCGGTGAGAAAGAGCACCTCACCCGGGCCAAGAAAATGGGCGGTGTCGAATCCTAGATTGGGAAAGGCGCTGGTTTCCGAGCTGACCGCGGTCGCCCCTTCGCGGCGGCCCACCACCAGCGGCGTCCGGCCGAGGCGGTCACGGGCCGCATAGAGCCCTTGTTCGGTCAGGACAAGCATCGAGCAGGAGCCTTGGATCGCTTCCTGGGCACGGCGGATACCGGCTTCGAAGCTGTTTTCCTGGCAGATCAGCATTGCCGTCACTTCGGTTTGGTTGGCGATGCCGTCGGCGGTGCCAGAGAAATGACATTTGTCGGCAAAGGCCTGTTGGACCAGGTCATCGATGTTGTTGATTCGACCGACGGTGACGATGCCGAAGGTACCGAGATGCGATCCGATGATCAGGGGCTGCGGATCGGTGTCGCTGATCACGCCGATGCCTTGCCGGCCCTGGAACTGAACCAGCTCGGATTCGAATTTGGAGCGAAAATAGCTGTTTTCGATATTGTGGATGGCGCGATGGAAGCCCTGGGCATTGCGCACCGCCATCCCGCCGCGTTTTGTGCCCAGATGGGAGTGGTAGTCGGTGCCGTAATACAGATCCGCGACGCAATCCTCCCGCGAGACAATGCCGAAAAGCCCGCCCATGATACCCTCTGTGAATGGTTTGTCCGTGTTGCGCGGTCAGACCCAAGAAAAGAGCCGGCCGCCGCCTTTCCGGGCCGTACCTTAGAGGCTTTCGGTCCGCCTGTCCATACAATTTTGTTGTGGGGACAGTCACTGCCGGCTGCGGCAACCGCATCACCGCGGCCTTTCTCCTCTTCTCGATGGAGGCGGGAAGAATGGTCAATGCGGGAGAAAATTCTACCTCGACGGCCGGATTTCCAGTACAAGAGAACGAGATCGATTGAACGACCTTGCCGTGTTCAAGGGCTGCGCCGCCCCTGGACACGGCTGATTGATTATCCATCACCCGGTTTGCTGTCATGACCACCCATCCCCCTGCCCCCGGCGCGAAACAGCCACTCCTGGCTTTTTTCGCCACCGCCGAGCCTCGTTGGTTGGCCTGTTTCCTGTTCCTCTGGACGCTGATTGTCCCGGCCGCGCTCTGGGCCGAAGGCGAGGCCCAATCGGCCGCACCCAGGGAGGCCGCCGGTCAAGCGCGTTCCAACGGGCCGCGCCGGGTTCTCATCCTCAACTCCTATCATCCGGGCATGCACTTTTCCGACGAGGAGGTTCGCGGCATTCGCTCCGTCCTGCCGCCCGGCACCGAGGTGTTTCTCGAGTACATGGATACCAAGCGCATCCAGGGTGAGGCGTATCTGACGCAACTGGCGCAATTGTATGCCATGAAGTACGCGCACTCCCGCTTTGACACCATCTTTTCCCTGGACGACGACGCCCTGCGGTTCCTTCTTGCCCGCGCCGGTCGACTCTTTCCCGAAACGCCGGTGGTCTTTTGCGGCGTGAATGCCCTGCAGTCGGGCATGCTTGACAACCAGCCCTGGTTCACCGGGGTGCTCGAAACCATCGATATCGAGGCAAGCCTCGATTTTGCCCTGCGGATGCTGCCGCAAACCACCCAGGTACTGGTGATTACCGATCCGACCACCACCGGGGCCGCCAACCGTCAGACCCTGGAACGCCTGGCCAGATCTGGTGCCTACAAACAACCCTTTGTGTTTCTCGATCCGGATGGTTCCGGACTCGAAATCGATACCCTGGTCGACACGCTCCGACGGTCTCCCGCTGGTTCCATTGTCTACTATGCCGATTTTTATAAAGATAGACAGGGGCACACCGTCAATGCCGAAGCCATTGTTCCCCTGGTGGCCAGCCATGCCCCCGGGCCGGTGTTTGTTCACAACGCGACCTACCTGGGATATGGCGTTTTGGGTGGCAAATTGAACAGCGGATTTGACCAGGGGGTGACCGCCGGTCACCTGGCCCTCCAGATGTGGCAAGGAAAAAAGGCGGCTGAGATTCCGGTGCTCACCGAAAATGCCAATCGGGTGATGGTGGATCATCAGTCGCTCGACCGGTGGAACATCCCGCGCTCGGCGGTGCTGACCGCTGCCGGCACGGAAGAAAAAAACATCATTTTCTTGCATAAACCCGAACCGTTTTGGCGGGGGAGGGGAGGCTATTTTCTCGCGGGGCTGGGATTTATCGTTTTTCAAGCCGTATTGATCGCCTGGTTGTTTCAACTGCTGCAACGTCAGCAGCAGCTGCGCCGCGAGGCGCGAAACGCGGCCGAACGGTTCCGGGCCCTGTTTGACCTGGCCCCCTTTGCCTGCGTGGTCAACGATCAGGCAGGCCGTTACCTGATGGTCAACCGCGCCTTCACCCAGATCACCGGCATCACCGCCGCGGAAGCCCTGGGCCGCACCAGCCAAGAGGCCGGCGTGCTCCTTGATCGGAGCGCCGTTCGCGCCATCAAGCGCGAGCTCGACAAGCACGGTGTTGTTGCGGGAATGGAGGTGCCGGTCACCATTCGGCGGCACCGATTTTTGCACACCCTCCAGGCCAGCGCGATGATCGACTGGGAGAGCGGGCCGGTCATCCTCTCGGCCACCGCCGACATCACCACCATCCGTCAGGCCGAGGCGGCCCTGCGGGAGAGCGAGGAGCGGTATCGGGAGCTGGTGGAAAACGCCAGCATCATCATCATCAAATTCGACATCTCCGGGGTGTTGACCTTTGTCAATGCCTATGCCCTCAAATTCTTCGGCTTCACCGAAGAGGAACTGCTGGGCAGGAACGTGGTGGGCACCATCGTGCCCGAGATCGACTCGAACGGCCAGGATCTGCGAGTGATGATGGCCGCGATCTGCCAGGACACCGAGACCTTTCGCGACAATATCAACGAAAACATGACCCGTGACGGCCAGCGGCTGTGGATCCACTGGAACAACCGGGTGATCCGGGACGAGCACAACCGAATCTGCGAGATCCTCTCGTTTGGCAGCGACATGACCCGGCGCAAGCAGGCGGAAGACGAGCGGGAACGGCTGCGAGACCAGTTGTTGCAGGCTCAGAAAATGGAATCCGTGGGGCGGTTGGCCGGCGGCGTCGCCCATGATTTCAACAACATGCTGGGGGTGATCATTGGTCACGCCGAATTGGCCCTGACCGATGCCGGGCTGGGCACGCGGCTGCGTCACGATCTGCAGCAGATTTTGACAGCGGCTGAACGGTCCGCCGAGCTGACCAGACAGTTGCTGGCCTTTGCCCGCAAACAGCCCATCGCGCCCAAGGTGCTCGATCTGAATCAGAGCATCACCGAAATGCTCAAGATGCTTCGCCGGCTGATCGGCGAGGATGTTCAGCTCCTCTGGCGTCCAGGCGAGGGGCTGTGGCCGGTGCGCATCGATCCCACCCAGCTGACCCAGATTCTCGCCAACTTGAGCATCAACGCCAAGGATGCGGTGGTCGACGATGGCCAGATCGTCATTGAAACCGCCAACACGGTCCTCGATGCCGCCTACTGCACCAGCCGCGTCGGCTGTATCCCCGGCGAATATGTGCAACTCATGGTGTGCGACAACGGCTGCGGCATGGATCAGGCCACCCAGGAGCGGATTTTTGATCCCTTCTTCACCACCAAGGGGCACGGGCAGGGGACTGGACTGGGGTTGTCCACGGTCAGCGGCATCGTCACCCAGAACCACGGGCTGATCGAATGTGCCAGCGAACCGGGGCAGGGCACGACCTTTCGTTTGTACCTTCCCCGGTTCGTCGGCGAGGTCGAGGAGGAAACAATCGCTGAGCCGCCCGTTGTCGTCTCCCCCGGCAGCGGCACCATCCTGTTGGTGGAGGACGAACAGGTGCTGCTCGAGATGAGCGAGGCCATGCTGGAAACCCTGGGATACACGGTTCTGATCGCCAGTACTGCGGAGGAGGCGCTGCGCTGGGCCAGGGAGTACACGGGCGTCATTGACCTGCTCATCACCGACGTGATCATGCCCGGCATGAACGGCAAGGAACTGGCTGCACGGTTGACGGCGATTCGGCCAGCCATGCGCTGCCTGTTCATGTCCGGCTATCCCGCCGATGTCATCGCCCATCAGGGAATGATCGAGCAGGGCGTGCGATTCATTCAGAAACCATTCACCAAGACGGCCCTGGCGGCCAAGGTGCGGGAAGCGCTACCAGAACGGTCGATGCATGCCCCGGATTCCCGGTGATCGCCGCCCAGTCGGATAGCCGCTGTCCCGTGTCCGACATGCGGTCGCGGTCGTGTTCGTCTCCAACAGGCGGCAGGCCCCGCTGGTTCATTGTTGGTTTGCGTTGCCCGTTCCTCCGGGCGGGCAAATACCGGCAATGAGTGGGTTACTCTTGTCGATTATTCAATTTTTTATTGACAGAGGAGGTGGGGTATATTTCGATCATGGAGCATTATAGAGGGCTTGGCACGCGAATCCAGGTCGTGGCGAACAGGCGATGTTTGCCGGCCGGATGAACGGTCGATTGGCTCGTCTCCAATGAACCCCCAATTTCAAGGCAGGACTATGGTTGACAGAGAAAACGATGAGGAAGATGTCCAGATTGAGGAGTGCTCCGTCTGCGGTGGCGATATCATCATCGATAGCTACTGCGAAGAGGATGATATTGTTTATTGCAATGATTGCGAGGCCGAGTACCTGATCCGTTCGCTAGACCCCATCCGTTTGAAATTGCTCGACGACGACGCCGATGCCGATGACGCGGACGATTCCTTTGATGAAGAGTTCGAGTGATTGACGCTCATTGCAGGACAAGCCGCACGGGTGCCCCGGTTGACAAAACTTTACCCAAGGTGTTGACGCATGAATTTCTTGAATCTTTCATCGAAAAAGGTTGCCTACAATCAAGCCAAGGCCGTCATCCTACCCATTCCCCACGGTGGTTCGAGCAAGAATATCCCCTTGGATAAAGGTCCCGAGGCCATTTTGCTTGCCTCGCAGATGCTTTCCGCCTATGACGTCGAAACCAATACCGATCTTGATGAACTGCAGCTGCATACCCTGGAACCGTTGCTCTGCCCTGACGACCCGCAGGCCGTGGTGGAGGAGGTGGCCAATCAGAGCAACCCGCACTTCAAGAAAAACAAGCTGGTCGCGGCCATCGGCGGCAGCCACCTGATCAGCGAAGGCCTGGTCAATGCGGCCCTGGGCCAGGACAACAACCTCAGTGTCATTCATCTCGGGGCCCATCCCCACCTGCTCGATTCCGTTGCCGATGCGCCCGATGTGATGGCACGGATCAAGGAAAAGTGCCCCGTTTCCCATATCGGCATCCGCAGCATGGCCAAGGCCGAGAAGAACAAAGTGCATATCGATAACCTGGTGTTTGCCCGGGATATCTACAACAACGGCCTGAACGCCGCGGCGGACGCCATCGATGTCCTTGGTGAAACCGTCTACCTGGCCATCAACCTCGACGTCCTCGATCCGGCCTGCATGCCTGCGGTGACCAAACCGGAACCCGGCGGGCTTGACTGGTATAGCCTCAACAACCTGATCCGCATGATTGCCCGGGAAAAATCGATTATCGGATTCGATGTCACCGGGCTGGTGCCGCAGAAAAACGGCCTCCATGCCCACCTCCTGGCCGCCAAGCTGGTATATAAAACGCTGATCTGCTGTCTGAAAAACAGCCGCTGAATTCCCAGGAGCGCGTGAAAGACCGGGATGGCCGACCAAGGCCATCCCGTGTGCGTCTTGGGCTCGACCCGTCTTGCTGTTCATCCCTCCTCTCCTGAGCTGTTGCCGGATCCGGCGGTCAGGGCCCCCAGCTTCCTGTCCACAGCATTTCTCCCAATGAAAAAGGAGGCGGGCGTTGTCTTTGCCATTGAAGAGCAGACCCTGTTCGTTGTAGAAAACAGCGCGAAGAACACCGGATCGGTCATTGACCGACGGCCAGGATAACGTCAACCGGCACTCGACGCCGGTTGTTTTTTTGAGGAGACGGGCGGGTTGAACAAAGCGGTTGTCGAACTGATCGGGGTGGATAAGGACTATGGCGGCCATCGGGCCCTCGCCAACATATCCCTCACGGTGGCCGATGGGGAGTTTCTTTCCCTACTCGGCCCCTCGGGCTGCGGCAAGACCACCCTGCTCCGGCTGATCGGCGGCTTTGAAGACTGTACCCGCGGTCAGCTGTTGCTCGATGGTCGGATCATGGACCGGGTGCCGCCGGAAAAACGGGCGGTGAACACCGTGTTTCAGAATTATGCCCTGTTTCCCCACATGACGGTGTTCGACAACATCGCCTTTGGTCTGCGCATGGCCAAGAAGGGCACGGACGATATCAGGCAGGCCGTGCATCAGGCCCTGGAATTGGTTGAGCTTGCCGGGATGGCCCACCGCAAACCCGCTGAACTCTCCGGCGGCCAGCAGCAGCGGGTGGCCATTGCCCGGGCCATTGTCAACAAACCTCGGGTCCTGCTGCTCGACGAGCCGCTTTCCGCCCTCGACCACCGTCTGCGCAAGCAGATGCAAAAGGAGCTCAAGCAGCTGCAGCGTACCCTGGGCATCACCTTTCTCCTCGTGACCCACGACCAGGACGAGGCGTTCGCCATGTCCGACCGGGTGGTGGTCATGCAGCAGGGCCGGATCGAGCAGATCGGCACCCCGATGGAGATCTACGAAGAACCGGTCAACCTCTACGTGGCCCGCTTTGTCGGCGATATCAACGTGCTCGACGGTGTCATCCGCGAGCAGACCGGGTCAACCACCTTCATCGCCTTGGTGGAGGGGGCGGTCGTCCGTCTCAGGAGCAATCGCGCCCTCAACCTCGGTCAGTCGATCCATGTGCTGCTGCGGCCCGAGGATTTCCGCCTCGAACTGGAACAGGACATCGCCCAGTCCCGGGATCTCTCCGCCAAATTCCAGCAGGCGCGGCTCAAGGGCACGGTACGGCGCATCTTCTATCACGGCGCCACCTATGACGTGGAAGTCAGCCTCGAGAGCGGCACCCGGGTGCAGGTCACCGAATTTTTCGATGACGACAGCGACAACCTCTATTTCAAACCTGGTGATTCGGTGGCGCTCGGCTGGCATGAGGGGTGGGAGGTGGTGCTGCCGCATGAAGACTGAATCCCGCTTCCGTCTGCTGCTGATCGGCTCAACCTACACCTGGATGGTGGTGCTGGCCCTGATTCCCTATCTGATCCTGCTGGGCGCCAGTTTTCTCGAACGCGGCGAGGGTACCCTGGTGGTTTCTGGGTGGTCGACCGTTAACTATCGGCATTTGCTGTCGCCGGCGGTATTCGGCATGGCGCTTGATTCCCTCGCACTGGCGGCGGTGGCCGCCCTGCTCTGTTTGCTGGCAGGCTATCCCTTTGCCTACATCCTCGCCCAGGCTCCGACCAGGGCCCAGCCGTTGCTGCTCTTGCTGGTGATGATTCCCTTCTGGACCAACTCCCTGATCCGCACCTATGCCCTGGTGATGATGCTCAAGGCCGATGGTTTCGTCAACACCCTGTTGCGGGCCGCAGGCCTGATCGAGGCGCCCCTGCAGCTGATGTATACCCCTATCGCCGTTTTCATCGGTCTGGTCTACACCCTGTTGCCGTTCATGATTTTGCCGCTCTATGCGGCACTCAAGGCGGTGGACCCGCAGCTGCTGGAGGCGGGACGCGATTTGGGGGCCGGCCGGGTGCAGAATTTTTTTCGCATCACCATGCCCCTGACCATGCCGGGCATCGTGGCCGGCACCATGCTGGTTTTTCTGCCGGCCTTGGGGATGTTCTATATCTCCGACATCCTCGGCGGCGCCCGCACCATGCTGCTGGGCAACTACATCCGCGACCAATTCCTGGTTTTCCGCGATATCCCCATGGGCTCGGCGGCCAGCGTCACCATGACCGTGGCCATGGGCCTGATGCTGGCGCTTCACTATCTGGCCAACCGTCGTTCCGGCCGGGAGATGATGCGGTGAACCGCTGGCTCAAGTACCTTTATGCGGGCGGGGTTTATGCCTTTCTCTACCTGCCGCTGGTGATCGTGGCGGTCTTCTCCTTCAACAGCTCCAAGTATTCCCTGGCCTGGAAGGGGTTCACCCTCGATTGGTACGGCAAGCTGTGGCAGAACACCGGGCTGACGAGCGCGGCGGTCAACTCCCTGCTCATTGCCGCCGGTGCCGCCACCCTGGCCACCCTGCTCGGCACGGTGGCCGCCTTCATCCTGCACCAGTACAGATTTCCCGGCCGCCGCTTGTTGTTTGGCGGGCTGTTCGTGATGATGATGTCGCCCGATATTGTGATCGCCATCTCATTGCTGCTGCTCTTTCTCGCCTTGTCCCTGCCCCTGGGCCTGCCCACCCTTCTGGTCGCCCACACGGTATTGTGCGTGCCCTTTGTCGCCACCACCGTGTTTTCCCGTTTCCACGGCTTTCAGACCGATATCGTCGATGCCGCCAGGGATCTGGGGGCTGGCGAGTACCACGTCTTTCGCCACATCGTCCTCCCCCTGGCCGCTCCGGCGGTGGTCGGCGGCTGGCTGCTCAGCTTTACCCTGTCGCTGGACGACGTGATCATCAGCTTCTTCACCACCGGGCCGGACTTCGAGGTGCTGCCATTGCGCATCTATTCCATGGTCCGCCTGGGCATCAAACCCGATGTCAATGCACTGTGCGTGGTGATGATGGCCATCACCATCACCGCGCTCGTCCTTTCCAGAAAACTGCTCAAGGAGAAACAATGAAAACCATCGTGCATCGCGTCCTACTCACGCTCCTGGCCCTGTTAACGGTTGTCGTGCCCGGATTTGCCGCCGATAAGGCGGACAAGGTGGTCAACCTCTACATCTGGTCCGAGTACATCCCCGACGAGGTGATCGCCGCCTTTACCAAGGAGACCGGCATCAAGGTCAACCTGTCGACCTACGACAGCAACGAGGCCATGTACGCCAAGGTCAAGCTGGTGGGCAAAGGCTACGATCTGGTGGTGCCCTCCTCGGATTATGTGGGACTGATGCGGCGCGAGGGACTGCTGCTGCCGGTCGACACGAAGAAGATTGCCAACTTCTCGCTGATCGACCCGAGGTTCACCAATCAGAGCTTTGATCCAGGCAACGGCTATTCAGTCCCCTACATGTGGGGCTCGACCTCGTTGGCGGTCAATACCCAGGTCATTGGCGGCGACACGGTGCGGAAGATGGCCGACTTGTGGAAGCCCGAACTCAAGGGCAAGCTGCTGTTGCCCAACGATCCGCGCGAGGTCATGGGCATCGGCCTCAAGGTGTTGGGCTATTCCATCAACGAGAAGGATCCCGAGCACCTGCGCCAGGCTTTTGAGCGGTTGCAGTCCCTGATGCCGCAGGTGCGGGTGTTCGATTCCGATTCGCCCAAGCAAGCCTTGCTTTCCGGGGAAGTGGCCGCTGGTCTGGTGTGGAACGGCGAGGCCTATGTGGCCAACAACGAGAACAAGGCCATCCACTACCTCTACCCGCCCGAAGGGTTCAGTCTTTGGGTGGACAGCTTTTGCATCCCCAAGGGAGCGGCCCACGTGGAGGCGGCTCACCGGTTCATCGACTATGTGCTTCGGCCGCAGGTGTCGGCGATCATCAGCCAGTCCATGGGGTATTCCTCGCCCAATGCCAAGGTGTTCGACTTTCTTCCCGCGGAGATGAAGAACAACCCCATCGTCAATCCTTCGGTCGAAGATGCGGCCCGGGGCGAATTTCTTGACAGTCTGGACGAGCAGACCCTGAAAATATATGAAGGATACTGGGTGAAGCTGAAGAGCAGGTAACGATTCCGCGCGGACTCACCCTGGGAGTGGCTGCATCATCTCCCCACAAGGTCGAGCAGGACGGTGTCAACGCCGTGGTTGTGGAAAAAACGGACCATGGCCGGCCGGTGGGTGTGCATCGAGAAGGAGGCGAAATCCGCTGCCCGGAGTTGAATACAGACCCGGCTGCCGGTTTCGTTCTCCAGGCGCACCCGGCAACCGACAAAACCAAACCGGCGCAGTTCTTCCTCCCATTGTTCGATTTGCCGCAGGCGCTCAACGGTTATGGGCATGCCGCAGGGGATCCGAGTGGCCAGGCAGGAAGCGGAAGGCTGATCCCAGTCCGTCAATCCCAGCTGTTGACTCAGCTGTCGGACATCCGCCTTGTCAAAGCCGGCCTGGACCAGGGGCGTCTGTACGCCCAGTTGGTGGATGGCCCGCAGGCCGGGGCGATGGCTTTTCAGGTCATCGGTATTGGTGCCGTCGAGCAGAACGGAAACCCCATGTTTTTCGAGTTGTTCTCGAAACAGGGAATACAGGCGGAATTTGCACGAATAGCAACGGTCTTCGGCGTTGACGACAAATTCCTTCCAACGCAGAGGGTGCACTTCCAGGCGCACCATGGCAACACCCCGGGGGTAGCCGTTGCGTGATGACCAGTGGATGGCCCGATCGATTTCCCGCGATGGCAGGAGGGCCGATTCGCCAAACAGCAGTAAGACGTTGCCCGCGCCAAGGGTGTCCAGGGCGCATTTTGCCAGCAGGGAACTGTCGGTGCCTCCGGAAAAGGCCACAGCGACCCGTCCATGGGCTTGCAGGATCGAGCGCAGTCGGGTGGTCTTGTCGTCAAGATGCATGGGGACTGCCCACCGGCTGGCGATGGTGCGGCTCCTGTCGTGAATCGTCAGAAATTGCGTATATGGACGGAGCCATACAGTTCGATGAGAAATTGTTCGGTGGCCGGCGACAGGTTGATGAATTCAGCCCCGTAGAGATTGTCTTGTCCATTGACGACCCGCACCTTTTCCTTCATTTTGAAATTTCTGCCAATGGTGCAGGTGACGATCAGCAAATCGTCGATGGAATAGAGCTCGGACGATTCGAGCCGTAGACCGCCCAGGCTGATATCGACGATGGTGGCACTTTTATTTTTCAAGGTGGTGGTATTGTAACAGGTGGCCAGGATGGCGTGATCGGTGATCTTCCGTTGATGGATGCGCTTGTGACGTCTTCGGTCCTTTTGCTCGAACGGATATTCATCGATTGCAATCTTCTGTTGCTGTTCGCTGCCTCCCTTGGCAATGGAGGCAAAAAGCGGGATGTCCGCGCGGCTGATATGGTCGATAAACCATGCGTCAAGCACATCATGGATCGCATTGCCGCCGTTGTTCCTGTTGCGAAAACTCAACCTGAATTTATGAAACTCCTTGATCAAGGCATAATGATCAAGGGTATGCTGCGCCGCAAGCTCATGATGCTCGATGAGTTTCTCCTCCGCTTCAAAATGGCGAAAAATATAATTTTCAATCACATCAAAAAGGGTGTCGATCACCTTTTTGTCGGCGTGGCTTGCTGAAGCGTTGCCCAGGTCGTTGATCAGGTCGAAAATGATTTTATGCTGATTGTCAATGAGACCGATGCCCACGTTGAGGGTGTCGTCCCATTCTTTCTTGTGTTTCATGGAGCCTCATGTGCCTGTGGGGGATGCGATATCCCCGAATGAGTGAACGCCAGGGTAAGAACCGGGCCAGCGGCGCGGGTTTTGTTTCTAGGGTACCTTGAGTGCCATGTCCCGACAAGGTTTTCGGTAAAAAAAACAGGCCGGGCGCGTCGCGTTTCTCCTCCTGCGGCACCAGGGCGAGAAGGCCGGGTGGTCGAAAAAGGTGACGCCCGCCAAGGCAGGTGGTATGGTGGACAAGGAGCGATGAATGGTGGATTCCACGACAAAAAAAGAGGATGGAATGAGCAAAGGTTTGCTGATCGTGTTCACCGGCAATGGCAAGGGGAAGACCACCGCCGCCCTGGGCATGGCCATGCGGGCCGCCGGTCATGGGCTGCGCGTCTGTTTTATCCAGTTCATCAAAGGGAGCTGGCGTTACGGGGAACTCGAGGCCGTCAAGCGGTTTGCGGGGCTGATCGACCTGCATGTGATGGGCAAGGGGTTTACCTGGAAATCGGAGAACATCGAGGACGATGCCCGGCTGGCCCGGGAGGCGTGGGACTTCGCCCGTCAGGCCATCAACTCGAACAGCTACCAGATCGTGGTGCTCGATGAATTCACCTACCTGCTCCATTACGGCATGCTGGCCCTTGATCCCTGCCTCCAGTTCCTGACCGAGCGCAACCCTGCCCAACATGTGGTCATCACCGGCCGATACGCCCCGCCCTCCCTGCTGGAAGCGGCCGATCTGGTGACCGAGATGCAGGCAGTCAAGCATCCCCTGGCCAGCGGCATCAAGGCGCAAAAAGGAATCGAATTTTGAGCGGTTCGCCATTTTCGTCGGTGGAGAAGCCATGTCCTTCCTCAAACTGGCTCTGATTCACAGCGCCGCCGAACACAAACAGACAGCCCGCAACCGTGACCGTTTGCTGGATCTGTTTCGCCAGGCCGGCGAGGCGGGGGCGCAACTGGTGGTGGCGCCGGAAATGGCGGTGTCCGGTTATTCGTTCGATAACCGTCAGGATATCGCCCCGTACACTGAAACCGCCTCCGGTCCAACCGTGACCGCTTTGGCTGAACTGGCGCGCCACCATGGCCTGTATGCCTGCATCGGCCTGGCTGAACGGGATGTCCGCTCCTCCATTTTTTACAACAGCGCCTTTGTGCTTGACCCGCAAGGCGTGCTGGTGTGCCGTTACCGCAAGATCAACGCCGAATATCGGTGGGCCTGCCCCGGCAACCCGCGGGCGGACAACACCTTTGTCACGCCTTGGGGACGGGTAGGCGTGCTGATCTGTTCCGATTCCTACCACAGTCTGCTGCCGCGAATCACCGCCCTGCGCGGGGCCGATCTCCTGCTCATTCCGGCCAACTGGCCGCCGACTGGCTTGGACCCGCGTGAAATCTGGCGAACCCGGGCCTTGGAAAACGGCATCGTTGTCGCGGCCTGCAACCGCACCGGCATGGACCTGGTGATGGATTGCCGCCAAGGACCCAGCGCGGTGTTTGATCCCCATGGGGCCACCCTGCTGAACTGCTCGTCGCCGGATTCACGGCTGCTGCTGGTGGACCTGCCCTTGAACGCTGATCGCCAGCTGGCCACCGCCCGGCGGCAACGCCTGGCACAACGGCGCATGGC
Organism: Desulfobulbus propionicus DSM 2032; assembly: GCF_000186885.1. Lineage (GTDB taxonomy): Bacteria > Desulfobacterota > Desulfobulbia > Desulfobulbales > Desulfobulbaceae > Desulfobulbus > Desulfobulbus propionicus. The sequence goes on from NC_014972.1 coordinate 1,762,498, forward strand.
GGATATCGGCGACTGTTACCTCAATCTGGCGGGTATCTCTGATCTTACCAGCTTTCTTCGTCTACCGCCCCCCGGACGTCTTGCCATCGAGTGCTTGGTCGCCCAATCTCCCGGCCAGACGATTGAGGAACTGACAACCGCACCACGATTTGGGGAAGAACAGCAAACCCTGCTGGTTCTCCCCGCAGGCGAGTACGGCGACGTGGCGCTCGATCGCCTGCAGACGTTGTGCGCCAAAACGGGGTTGAATATCGTCGTGTATCGCGAGGGCGAGAACGCCGGACTCTACTGGTTGGACGGCAAGGGAGAGCCTCGATGCTGGCCATGGCAGCGGCACCAGCCCCGGGAAACAGCCTTGCCCCGGATCGATTGCGGCTCGGCACGGGTACTGCTGGCGCCGCTTGCCGCCCTGCGCCATCCCGAACCGGTACTGGCCGGCGTCAAGCAGGGGTGCGACCTGGTGGTGACCAGTGAAGCGCACCTGTCGGCCGATGATCGGCTCATCGCCGGTGTCCGTACCATCGAAGGCCTGGCCGTGGCTGTTTGCGCCGGCAACGGCTCCGGCGTATGGATGACACCCGAAGGGCATCAGCGCTGGGAGGAGGTCTTGGCCGGTCCGGGAGAAAGCTGCCGTTATCTGCTCGACACCCATCGAACGCGCAAGAAGCGGTTTCAGGATCGGGTCGATTACGACCGGCTTCTGGCGAACGACGATTGATCAGCCGCACACCGGGGAAACAACAAGGGGCCTGATGATGCGGCGCGGCCGTTGTTGCCGAAGGGCAATACGATGCCCAAGAACAGGGCGGAAAGTACGGTGCCCCGGCCAGGTCTTCAATTGACCAGGAATCTGGCCTCCTGTTCCAGCCATTTCAAGGCGCGGCCATAAAATTTGGCTTCATCGAGCGGCACATTGGCAAACAGCGGCCGGGCTTCCAGGGGCAACTGATCGGAACAGAGGCGAATTTCACTCTCATCCCGGAAACGCAGCACCAGGGAACTGTCTTTTTTCAGCAACCCTTCCTCAAACACCGAAACGAGGATATCCGTGTTGAACACGGACAGCTCTTCATCCAGCACGGCGGAACGGAGGTCAATGACCAGTTCCCGGCACTGCGCCATGCCGAGCATGGTCTGGGCGATCTGGAGGATATCCCAGGCGGTGTCATCGGTTAATTCCCCCGTCACAACAATCGAATAGGCCGTACCGTCATTCTGCTTGCTGATTCTGAATCGCATGGCGTCCCTCCCGGTGAGTGTTTGCGTACCCTCTGTATTCATACAAGCAAAGATCACCGGTCAAGTACAGTAAAAATTTAGTAAAGATTCTCAGTGGTGAGCGGAAGAGATTTTCTCCGTGATGTGAGCCGGTTCACAGGCCATGACATATTGAGCGCAAAACGCTTGAGCAGCGCCGGCGAGTCGACAAACCAGAGCTTTGGCCACGATGTGCCGAGGATCAGCGCGGACCGCCGCCGGGGACAAAGGGATTGTAGTGGTTGGCCACCATGACCATCCAAGCCGTGGCGCAGGTGCTGGGGATGGGGTTGGCGTACCAGCCGAAGGGGATGGAATGGCGGCGGCTGGCGTAGAGATAAGGCCGGGTGGCGAGCGGGAAAAGGGAGCGGTAGCGCTGCGGCTGGCCGGGGAAGGGGGTGTCGGCGTAGGTGTCGACCCTGAGCCGTTCCATGGCGGCCAGCATCGACTGTTCGTCGGCGTGCAGGGTGTCGAGGAACGCGCGTGCCTGTTGTGTCCCTGGCGAGGCGGGGGACAGGGTGCGGTAATGGTCGATCAGACTGCGCACCATGGTGATGGCCCCGGCAGTCCATTCGACCGACAGCACCCCCTGACGGAAGCGGCCGGCCGCATCAAGGCCGTTCCCATCGCGGTCGGAGAAGCCCACACCCCACAAGGTGGTGCCTTCACCGTAACCGCCCCAGCCCTTGACCTGCTGCCAGGCCCGGTAGGCGGAACCGAAGCCGAACCAGCCGTCGATCCGCTCCGCGCCCAGGGCGGCGATGCCCCAGGTGGTGACATCCACCGCTTCAGCTTCCCGGGCCGGGCGCCAACGCTCCTTGGTCGCCGGATCGTCGGCATAACCACCTTGGACGAATGCACCGTCCTGCCAGGCATGGTGACGGAAAAAATGAAGCAGTCCCAAGGTGGTTCGACTGACACCCCCGCCACCGATCTCGCCGCCGTCGATCATCGCCCCGCTCAGGCGCAGGGCAATGTCGATGCGTTCCCGGTCGGCAGGCGAGAGGGTGTTGTCCTGTCGCAGGGTTGTCTCCAGGGTGGCGCGCAGCAGGCGCAGGCCTGCATAGAGGCTGATATTGTTTTCCACGGCCACAAAATGCGGATCGATCAATTGCCCGCCCTGGTTGGCCACCGTGCCCGCCGGTGCATGATAGACCGCTCCCAGGGACGATTGCAGGGCCGCAAAGGTTGGCAGCAGGGCGAGAGCGTTGCTCAGGGCTGGATCGTGCAACGGCACGAAGGCTGCTTTCCGCTCGACCCGGTAATGGAGATCGGCGGCCTGCAACGGCCCGAGCAGGAAGGCCCAGGCGTTTTCACCGGTGATCGGCTTCCAGTCGGTCCAGTTAACCGTGCCGGCTTGGTATTCGGGGTTCGGCGCCGGCAGGCCGGCGGTCTTGATCAGACGGGCGTAGAGGCTGGCGGCCAGGGGGTCGCGGGAGAGCCAGGTGCGCGGCAGCATGCGGAAGGAAAAGGCCCTGGCCGGCTCGGTGATCCGTTGGCCGTTGTAGACAAAGACCGGGCCGACGGTCACGGCGCGGGAGGCTCCGAACACAGGATAAGGGCTGTCGCCGCTGTGTGCTTCGGTCAGCAGCAGATTCTGGTTGCTGACCAAGCCATAGGGGTCCTGGCCGGGAGCCAGATCCAGGCGGTTGACGGTCCGGCCGAGCATGACCGCGATCTGCCAGGTGGCGGCATCGTAGATGCTGGCGCCGTTGTGCGTGTTGATCCGTTCGGTTTGCAGGTCGCCAGCCGACGATGGTTCCGGCAGCAGGGTGTAGGTGTGCGGATTGTAGACATCGACCACGGTACAGTCAGCCATGGCGCAAACATGCTCGCCCCAATAGGCGGCACTGTCGTGATAGCTGAGGGGCAGCTGCCGTCCGGCCAGCTTGCCGCTGGTGGCGGTATAGAGAATACCGCCCGCGTCCCGCTCGCTGAGGAGAAAACGGTAGGCTGCTTGCAGGTCAGGCGGCTGGGCCGCCGCTGGCAGGGCGCTGAACAGCAGCGGCGCCAACACGAGCAGGATACATGCTGCCCTCAGTCCGGCCGTTCGGCGCAGACGCTCTTCGTGACACGGCGTCATCCGGTCTTTCATCCCTGCCTCCATGGGTTGCGCATCAACGGCACCGAAAAAAATGGTGTTCTCTCCCTAGGGTTTGCGGCAGAGCTCCATTCCCAGTTGCAAGGCCCCGTCCATGAGTTCGTTCTTTTCGGCCACGGCGCCCTTGACCTCCACCCCCTGAGCGAGCAGTTCACCGCTGTAGCTGAATTCCATGGCGTCGAAGGCGTAGCGTACGGTCAGGCGGGCACCGTCGAAGATCTTGCCGCCGTCGGTGGCGGCCACGCTGACCATGTAACCGCGCCGGTACTCGCGTTCCGGCTTGATTTCGCCCAGGAGATACTTGCGGCACCACAGGGCCTGGCAGCGATCGATGAAGGCCTTGGTCTGGGCCGTGACCCCGTAGAAATAGATGGGTGAACCGATGACGATGCGGTTGGCGGCGTCGATCTTGCGATATAGCAGGGTCATGTCGTCCTTGAAGATGCACTCGCCCTCGTTTTCGCAATGGCCGCAACCGGTACAGGGATGGATGACCAGATGAGCCAGGTGGATGTGTTCGGCCTTGTGGCCGGCGCGGACGATGCCGCGCTCGATCTGTTCCAGCAACAGGTCGGTGTTGCCGTGCTTGCGAGGACTGCCGTTGAAAATGAGGATATTCATGGGATCGCTCTTTCAGGATTTCTGTTCCGGAACGGGACAAGGGATCGGGGCGCGTCAACGGAGCCACCTTAAAGCAAGAACAGGACAAAATCCAATGTTTTCCTCGTTGCGCCCAGCACTGGCAGGAGTAGGTGCCTGGCCACTGTCGATGCCATGATCAGTCGCTATCTGCTCTGCAAACCGGGGTACGGCGATGCACTGAGGCCAAGTCAGAGAAGGTGGCGGGAGCAGCCGGCGTTTGCTCCCTGGCCTGCCACTGATCGAGCATCTCGTTGATTCCGGTATACACGGCAACCACGTCCTGGGGAAGATCGGCGCCGGTGCAGCGGCGCATGGTCTCGCCGTTGCGATGGGCAACGATGACCGCGTGGATTTCTTCAAGCGGCTGCACCACCCGTCGGGTCAGACTGCGGATGAAGATGATTCCCGCCAGGAAGGCCGACATGGCCATGAACGCCACCCCCCAGGCACCGCTGCGGCCCAGGTGCTGGGCATGCCGGTCGGCGACGGTCATTGCCTCGCGGTTGATGCTGCCCAGCAGCACGATGGCCTCCACCGTGATGCGGCGGGCTTCGGGATCGCCGTTGAACAGGGCGGCGCGGTGCGTCTCGATCCGTTGCAGCGGGGCCGGTTCCAACGCTTCGGTGATGTTGGTCCTGGCCCGTTCAAAGGCGGACTTGAAGACCTCGCGTTGCTGCGGGGAAAAGGGGCCGCTCCGGTCCACTTTGGCCATCAGGGCCAGCATATCCTCGCAGGCCTGCAACGACCGTTCGTTGCGTTCGATGATCATGGCGATGGCCGGCGCCATGTGCGAAAAAATGGCGATGGCGCCGACAGCCATGAGCAGATTGAGGCCGACGAGAATCCAGGCTCCCACCCGGACAGCGTGAGCAAGCCGCATGTCAGACACCTCGGGTCAGTTTGGGGATGGCCGATTCGCTGGAAACGATGATCAGCCGGTCATCGGCCTCCAACGGTGCATGGGGATCGGGCTGGAGGACCCGGCTGGGCGCGCCGCGGCGCACGGCGACCACCATGACCCCGAATCGGCGCGGCAGGGCAAGCTCGACCAAACTCTTGCCGATCATCGACGAATGGATCGACATCTCGGTGAGATGCAGGTCGTCGCCCAACGGCATGTCGGAGATTACCTGCCGGTTGAGCAGGCGATTGGCAAAGCGTCTGCCGAATTCTTCTTCCGGGGTGACGACCAGATGCGCGCCGACCAGCTGGAGAATGCGCCGGTGCATGGCGTTGTTGGCCCGGCCGATCACCCAGGGTGCCCCCATCTGGCGGAGCAGGGCGGTGCAGATGATCGACGCCTCCTTTGAGTCGTCGCCGATGGCGCAAACCGAGCAGTCGCGTCGTGCCGGCTGCAATCGGGCCAATTCGCTTTCGTCGGTCGCGTCGATCATCACCGCCTCGGTGACAAAGGCGGCAGCCTCGTCCACCAGATTTTTCCGCCGATCCACCGCCAGGACCTCCGCCCCCTTTTCCGACAGGGTGCGGGCCAACGACATGCCGAATTGTCCGAGTCCGATGATGAGTACTTGCTGGGTCATGGGGAATTGGTCAGGTTAAGGTGATGCGGGCATCGGGACACCGGGAGCCGGTGGCCTGAAGATCGCCGCTCAGGAGGGTGAACAGCGTCATCGGACCGATGCGGCCGATGAACATGGTCAACATGACGATGATTTTTCCTATTTCGTCGAGATGGGGCGTCACGCCCAGCGACAATCCCACCGTGCCGAGAGCCGAGGTTGCCTCGAAGATCAGCGCTCGGGCGGGCAGCGGCTGGGTGAGTACCAGGGCCATGACCATGACCAGCCAGATCATGGCTCCGGATGCCAGAACGGTGATGCCGCGATTGATGACGCTTTGCGGAATCCTTCTGTTCTGGGCGATGACTTCGTCGCGGCCGGTGATGCAGGCCCAAAAGGTCATGGCCAGGATGCCGACGGTGGTGGTCTTGATGCCGCCCGCGGTACCTCCCGGACTGCCGCCGATGAACATGAAGCTGAGCATGATCAGCAGGGTCGGGCTGAGCACGTTGCCCAGGTCGATGGAATTGAACCCGGCAGTGCGCAGGGTGACCGATTGAAACCAGGCGTTGTGCAGTTTGTCGGGCAGGGAAAGCCCATCGAGGGCGTTGTGCCATTCGAACATCAAAAAACACAGCGTTCCGGTGAGCAGCAGGGCGGTGGTGGTCACCAGGGCGATGCGCGGGGCGAGGGCAATCTTCTTTCCCCGGACCCACTGGGGAAGAAGCAGACAGGTGGCCGGGGCCAGGCCGCCGAGCACAATCAGGGCGGCCACGGTATGCAGGACCAGCGGTTGGGACTGGTAGGGCACCAGGTTGGCGCTTTGCAGGGCGAATCCGGCGTTGCAGAAGGCGGAAATCGACGTGAACAGCCCTTGCCACAGGGCCTGGGGCAGGGAATCGGCCGTGTCGAGAAAACAGAGGGACAGCAGAACGGCGCCGGCCAGTTCGGTCAGCAGGGTGAAACGGACAATGGTCAGCAGGGAGTCGATCAGGTCCTGATGGCTGGTTTCGGTCAGGGTGGTCAGCAGCCGTTCCTGGCGCAGGCTCAACCGCTTGCCCATGGCGTGCAGGGCCACGGTGGTGAGGGTCATGATGCCGAAGCCGCCCAGTTGGATGAGCAGCAGGATGCATCCCTGTCCCAACAGGGTGAAGTCCCTGGGGGTGTCGAGCACGGTCAGGCCGGTGACGCAGACCGCGCTGACCGATGTGAAGGCGGCGTCGACCAGGGTGATGCTTTGTTCGGTGGTCGCCCAGGGAAGCTGGAGGAGCAAGGCACCGGCGAGGCACAGGACGAAAAAAGTGGTGATCAGCACCCGGGCGGGATGATTGAGAAAGGGTTCCCACCACTGCTCCCGGGGCTCCAGTCCGGAGGTCGCGCCGGGCAGAAAGAACAGGGTGGCCAGGCCGAGGCAGAGCGTGACCAGTTGGCCGCATCCGCTGTACAGGCCGATGCCGCTCACAGCCAAGGCCGTAAGGGGCAATAGCGCCCAGCTCAACCGCGCCGGTCCTCGATGGGCTGTCCAGATCCAGTGAAGCACCACGAGCTGGGTGAGGATCGTCGATCCCGCCACGGCCGCATCGCCGATCCAGAGCCGTGCGGGGTTGAGGGCAAAGGAAGCCAGGGTCAGGAGCAACGAGGTCCAAACCGCGCTCCTGGCTCGTTGCAACCGTCTGTAAACGGCATGGCCACGTTGTTCAACCAGGTTGTGCGGCGCAAGCTCGCTGAGGAAATATCCGGCCTGCATGACGACCACCGCCCCGATCAGGGCCGACAAGGGCTCGGTGGCAAAAGCGGGGAAACCGGCGAGGGCGCATCCGACCAGGGCCAGGAAGCCGAACAGTTTGCCCAGACGGAATTGCCGTGACAGCAGGAGCGCCGCAGCCAGACAGGCGAGGGCGGCGACGAGGGCGGCGGCCCGGCTCCAGGGCGGCGATCCGGCGGTGCCGACTAGGCAGGTGAGAAGCGGGGGCAGCGGGACCAGGGACAACAGGATGCCTTCGATTCCGGCCTTGGCTCGGGAGGGGCGCGATGCAACGATCAATTCCACGGCGGGTGTCCTTGGGCAAGCGGGCAGCGCTGGTCAACGGCGGCTGAGGTTGGCACGGCCGGCGATGCGCAACGGGGGCGGAAACAGGCTTATCCCTTGTTGTCGGAGGTATCCAGATACCGCGATAGATAGAGGGACTGGAGGACAATGAACACCAGGGTCAGACCGAGCATGCCGAACAGTTTGAAGTTGACCCAGGTATCACTGTCAAAAAAGGTCATGACATAGAGATTGGCCGCGCCCATGGCCAGAAAAAAGACTACCCAGCCGAGGTTGAGGCGGCGCCAGATGGGTGTCGGCAGGGTGATGTTGCCGGCCAGCATGCGTTCGACCGCGGTCTTGCGGCCGACCAGCTGGCTGGCGAGGAACACCCCGGCGAAAATCCAGTTGATGATCGTCGGCTTCCATTTGATGAATTGTTCGTCATGGAGGTAGAGGGTCAGGCCGCCGAAGACGACGATCACCGCCAGGGTGACCAGCTGCATGGCCGCCACGGTGCGGGTTCTCACCCAGAGAATGGCGATCTGGACAAAGGTGGCGGCGATGGCCGCCGCAGTGGCCACGTAGATGTCGAACAGCTTGTAGGCGAGAAAAAAGAGCAGGATCGGAAAGAAATCAAACAGCAGTTTCATGGAGCACCAGACGGTTGTCGCAAGCGGTTGGCAAGGAAAATGGAATGGGGCATCATACCGTTTTCAGTGGCCGGGGCGCAAGAAGCATCGACAAGGCTCCCTTGCCGCCGATCCTCCCCCGCGCCATGCACCGGTCAGGGCTTCGCGGCCTGCGATTCGAACCGAGGCCGGTCGATCCAATAGGGGGCCGCCACGCCGCGCCGATAGGCATCCAGGGCCTCGGGCGACGAGTTGACCCGTAGGTTGCTGTAACTGCCGTCGGCGTTTTCCCACCGTTCATGCCAGTAGACCGCCAGCCGAACCCGTGGGTAATGGGTGGGCAGAAGGCGGAAGGCCTCGGCGATGAATCCGGCCTTGTCGCCCGGAGGAAACTCGCCCACGCCCCATTCGGCGAGAAAAATCGGTTTGTGCGCATCCAATTGACTGATCTCCCGGTAGGGTTCATCCATCATCCGGAAAAATTCGGCCCAGCCCTCGGCTTTGTTCATCTTGCCGTAGACGCTCAGTCCCAGCCAGTCGACATAGGCCGATCCCGGATAATAGCTGGCCATGCGGTTCCATGCGTTTCGGGGCGTGCTGAAGTTGTTGGCGTGAAAACCCCACCGCACATTGGTCGCCCCCTGCCTGCGCACCCGGTCGACCACATACCGGTAGGCCTGTTTGAAGGTTTCGGGCCCCTGATACAGGGGATGGCCGTCCCGGTGGCCGATGACCTTGCCCCCGCCGTAATAACAGCCGGACCAGGGAAACCAGGTGCCGTTCATCTCCAGGCCCCAGGTCACCAGCAGGTGCCGGCCGTCGTCGCGCGCCGCCATGGCCCAGGCATCGATGTACCGATCCCATTTGCCGGCCAGGATATCGAGCAGTTTGAATCGGTCCGGTCCCTTGCCCTCTGCGTAGGGCTTGTCCCACGGCGACCAGAAAATAAGCGGCACGGCGCCGTACTTGGCGACAATGCGCACCGTTTTGGCGGGAAAGGCCTGATCGCCCCAGAAATTGCCAAAGGCCACCACCGCCAGATGTTTGCCGGTCATCCGTTCAAAGCCGGTCAGGGCATCGTAGGTGACTTCGGCCTCTCCCTCGCCAAAATCCACATAGGCGCCGGTGTAGGCGCCGTTGACGGGCATGACCAGGGTGGCCGGTTCCTTGGCTGCTCCGATCGGTGCCGTCTTGCCGCTGGGGAGGGAATCATCCCGACACCCTTCGATGAACAGGGCGGCCAAACAAAGGGTGACAATGACCACAACGCGTTGCACAGCTTGTTTGTTGATCGGCATGCAGCCTCCCATGTCAGGTTGTGTAGGGGACCGAGGCGGTGCGGTCGAGTTTGCCCCAGCCGACCCACACCCCTTTGAGGGCCCTGAGAATGGCCTTGATCACCACGTAATTGAGCACCGGGCGATAGACAAAGCGCATCGGCAGCACCAGCCAGATCTGGGCGAGTGGTTCCCGTTCGACCCGACAGGCCACCGCGGCCAGCAGCAGGTCGGCGGCGAGGAACACCAGAAAGTAGACATACAACAGGGGGTTGGCCGGACTGATCAACAGGGAGAGTAGCAGGAGCAGGTCGATGATCGAGCCGAGGGCCACGAGAACGATGTTGAACAACCAGGCGCTCGGCAGGCTGAACCAGCCCAATGCCTTGAAGCGGGGATGGAACAGCAGCTCCCGGTGTTTCCACAGGCATTGCAGGGTGCCGAAGGCCCAGCGGAATCGTTGCTTGGCAAAGGCTCGCAGTGTCTCCGGGGCCTCGGTCCAGGCGATGGCCCGGGAGGCGTAAGCGATGCGGAAGCCGCTTTTGTGCAGGGCCAGGGTGAGGTCGGTGTCCTCGGCCAGAGTCTCGGCGCCGATGCCGCCGGCCTCGGCAACGGCGCTCCGTCGCAGGGCGCTGACCGCGCCGGGTACCACGGTGATGCAGTCGAGCAGGGCATAGGCCCGGCGATCGAGGTTGAAGCCGCAGGTGTATTCCAGCGACTGGAAGCGGGCGAACAAGGTGCGGGGATTGCCCACCCGTGCCCGGCCGCTGACCGCGCCCACCGTGGGGTCGGCAAGGGGGTGCACCAGATGACCGATGGTGTCGGGGGTAAACTGGGTGTCGGCGTCCAGGGTGACGATGATTTCGTGTCGGGCCGCGTCCAGACCCGTTCGCAGGGCCACGGCCTTGCCGCGATTGGCTTGCCGGAGCAGGCGGATGCGTTCATCCTGGGCGGCCATGGCCATGACCAGGGCGGCGGTGTCGTCCTGGGAGCCGTCGTCGACCACCAGGATTTCCATCGGTCCCGCGTAACAGGTGTTGGTGACCGCCCGCAGGGTGTCGCCGATCACCTTGACTTCGTTGTAGGCGGCGATCAATACCGTGACCGGCGGGACAAAGGCTGCCTGTTTGGCGGGCAGAACCGCTGGGTCGAGCCGGCGGCTGCGAATGGCCAGCCAGGAGACGGCCAGGGTCTTGACCACGGTCAGCAGGGTGGCCACGACCATGAACGCCCAGAAGAAATTGGTCAGTTCATGCATGGCGGTGAAGCCGCTTTCGCTGATCATCCGGGTCAGGGTGGGGCGGTCGGCGGGAACCGGCGGCATCAGCTGCTCGGCCGGAATGCCGACCAGCTCGGGCAGGGACAGCACCCGGTCGCCCCGGGCCTGAAGGTAGTCGATGATCGCGGGCAAGGCGGCCACGGTCTGGCTGCGGTCGCCGCCGGCATCGTGGAGCAGGACCACGCTGCCTCCCTGGCTGCGGCCCTGCTGGATGCGTTCGAGCATTGTTTCCACTCCGGGTTCGGCCCAATCCTCGGGGTCGATGTCCTCGGTGACCGTTACATACCCCATGGCCTGGGCCAAGGCGATTGGCACCAACTCTTCGGGATCGTGCGGGTTGGTGTCGGCGTTGTAGGGCGGCCGGAACAGGGTGGTGGAATGGCCGGTGATCGACTCGATCAACCGCTGGGTGGCGTTGTATTCGAGATGGGCGCGTTCCTCGGAGACCAGGGCGATGTTGGGGTGGCTGTAGGTGTGCACTCCGATCATGTGGCCTTCGCCGACGATCCGGCGGACCAGGTCCGGATGGTTTTCCATGTTGGCGCCGATCATGAAGAACGTCGCCTTGACGCCGCGCTCCTTGAGGATGTCGAGGATCTTTGGGGTCCATTTCCGATCCGGTCCATCGTCAAAGGTGAGGACGACGCCGTCGGCCGGCCCCCGTCCTTGATGAAGGAGCGTCAGGGTGCTGGGGAAGGTCTGGTAGGTTTCCTCGATCCGCCCTCCGGAAGCTGCCTTCCGATCGAAGTGGATGCGGCGGAAACCGTCGCTGCGCTCGTCGGTCAGGGTGATCAGGTTGCCCTGGCCGATATGGGCGATGCTGGCTTCGGCCGGGATTCGTTCCAGTCGGGCGAGATCGCTGCCGCGCAGGGGAATGGCGGTGGGGCGGTCGAGGACGTCCCAGATGCCGGGATCTTCCGTGCCCAGCCGGCTGATGGCGATGCCGCCCACCCGATGTTCCCGGGCAACGGTGAGCTGGTTGAGAAAGGTGATGGCGTCGAGAAACCAGACGGTGTGGACCGTGCCGCCGTCCTCGTAGACGAACGACGGGTTGGCCGACGACGGGTGGAAACGGCAGGCGGTCTGCGCCGAGCGGCGGGCGCGGGCCATCACGTCCACGAAACCGATCTGCTCGCCCTGACCCTCTCCAGCCGCCCAATCGTAGCCATACGATCCCTGGGAGATGATCCATTGACCGGGTGTGCCGTAGCCGCCGACCAGGGTAGAAAGCCAACCGGTGAAGAAATCCCGCGAGGCGATCGGACCCGGTTGGTCGGACTCGGCGTGTTCGTCGTGGAGCATGGCCACGAAATGGTCGACATGGCGGCTCAGGGCATCGAGGTCGAAGACCTTCAATTCCCGGCCGATGGGCACGCACAGCCACAGCTGCATGTCCTCGTCGTGCAGGGCCTCGGCCATGCGGGCAAGAAAGCGGCTCATGTTGTCGCGGTAGCTGGGGTCGACCTGCTGCCAGTCGAGCACCACGCCGCCTGCGCCCGTGTCGTTCAGCGCGGCGATTAGCCGGGACAGGAAGGTGTTCTGCCGCTCGGCCGGACCGTTGATCACCCCTTCCACCGCCTCGGGCAGCCAGGTGTCGCCGTCGCCGAGATTGCGCAGCAAGGGCATGAGCACCACTCCCTGTTCCCTTGCCACGGTGAGCACCGGCTCGTCGCTGGTGGCCGTGAACCGGCCGGATCCGTCCCTGAGTTCGAGCCAGTCCGGGCAGAGATGGGTCAGCCTGCCGGCGTGGGCCTTGAGGGAATCGAGGCTGTTTGGATCCCACCCCTCATAAAAGCCAAGCCGGATTTCCCTGTCGTGGCCCAAAACGGTGGCAGGAGCGGGCGCGCTGGTGTGAATTGCCGGCGGATGCTTCCCGGGGTTCTTGTCCCGCTTGGCATAATCCAGCCACAGCGGCTTGGGACTCTTCTGGCCGTGGGCGGTGGTCTGCAACGCCTTGAGCCGGGACGTCAACTGCTCCACGGCGGGCGGCATGTTCAGGCGCGAGGGCAGGATCAGGGTTTGGACAAAGAGGACAACCGCGGTGAAGAGCAGCAGTCCGCAGGCAAAGGACCACCGACGGAACCGGGGCCAGCGTTTGCCGCGCCGGTCGAGAAACACAAAGGATTCTCCGACGGCGTGGTGGGCGGCCGCAGAAGATGGGGGCGAGCCGTTGCCCGGCGGCGAAGGTGTGGTCATCGCGATTCAAGAAATTCCGGCGGATGGTTATGCGCGGAACGGTTTGCGGTTCATGGAGGCCCGGGTGTGGCGCGTCGGTCGAGCCGATGGTGGCACTTGGATGAAAAAGCGGCGGAAAATACCGCGGCGCGAAGCGTTTTTCAATGGAGAATTGTCAAGGAAAAGCGGGAAAAAAGAATGGCGGGACGCGGCCAGCCGTCGGGCTTAGGGAGCCGTCGGCTGACCGTGGCGATAGAGCAGGGCGGCAATGACCACGGTGCAGGGGGCCACGGCAATCACTCCGAAACTGCCCACCAAGATATTGAGGACTTCGGCGGCGACAAAGGGGGCGTTGAGCAGGTTGGCCGGCGGCAACCCCTTGGCGAGGAAGACCATGAACATGGCGATATGGCTGCCCGAATAGGCGAGCAGCAGGGTGGTGGTCATGGTGCCGGTGACCGCGCGGCCGACCCGCAGGCCGGAGCGCATGTGCTCGATCAGGCCGATCTCCGGATGCCGGTGCTTCAGTTCGTCCATGGTGGCGGCGATGTCCATGGCCAGGTCCATCACCGCCCCCGAGCAGGCGATGAACACGCTGGCCACGAAGATGTCGGTCAGATTGAGATGCGGGTAGCCGGAATAGAGCAGCATCTCGGCAAAGGGACGGACCGCGCCGTGCAGGCGGAAGCCGTGGGTGAACAGGGCGGCCAGGCCGCAGGTGAGCAGCAGGCCAAGCAGCGAGCCGGCAAAGGTGGCCAGGCCGCGACGGGTCAGGCCGCCGACCGAGAAACAAATCACTGCGGTCAACAAGGTGACGATCCCCAGGCCGGTGGCCAGAGGCGGATAGCCGAGCAGCAGCAGGGGGAAAAAAAGTTTCCACAGCACCAGGGCGGCAAAGATGAAGGAAAGTCCGGCCTTGAGGCCGGTGACCCCGGCCACGGCCACCAGCAGCAGGGCGAACAGGCCGACGAGAAACAGTTGCAGCCCCAGGCGATAGGCGCCCCGGGCCACGGCATTGACCGGCTGCCCCCCGGGTGCGCTGTATTCCACCAGGATGGTGGTGCCGGGCTGGTAGAATTCGTCGAGTTCCATCTTGCCGGTGAGCATGTTGACCACCTCCAGCTCCTGGCCTTCGTGCGGCCCGGCAAGCAGGCGCACCCGCAGCAGCTGGACATTGGTCTTGACGATCAGATGGGTGCGTACTTGGGAGTTGTCGACGCCGGTGACCAGGGCGCGGCAGCGGATGCCGCTGGGCGCCGGCGGGATGCGGGCCAGGTCGAGAAAGGCGAGGACGAGGCAGAGACAGGCGATGATCAGGGAAAAGAACAAATCGCGGCGGATGGCGGACATGAGCGGTACCGGGAGAACGCCCGCGGCGCCGCACAGGGGGCTCGGCGCTGCGGGACGGGGGAAAGGGGACGGGTTAGTTGACGGTTGCCTTGACAACGGGCAGGGGCTGCCAGATGCCCATGGCCATCTGCTTGGCGATGTCGGTGTTGTCGTAGAACCCGGCAAAACGCTGGGCTTCCGAGCCAACGGCAAAGACCGGCACCGGCACGCCGGTATGGGAATAGGAGGTCCAGCCGATGCTGGCCCGTTCGTTGAGAATATGGGTGATGGTGACGATGATCGGTTCATAGCCGCCGTAGAGCAGCTTGTTTTCTGCCTCGCTGTTGTCGTTGCTGCCGCTCATTGACTTGTCGTAGGCATCCTCGAGTTTTTTCTTCTGATGGTCGTTCAGGCTGTCCCACGCCAGACCAAAGACGCTCTCCATCAATCCCAGCATCTCGCCGCTCGCCTCCAGGTTGTTGGGCGCGGTCCAGCTGTAGCCGTCCTTGTTGGCCGCCTTGTGCGCTTTCCACTGGTTCATGCCAAAGGCCTGGAAACTGCTCGTTTGCTTGAGCAGGCGGTCGTAATAGCCGCTGTAACCGGTAGTGGCGTGGCCCACCGACATGCCGCCGGTCTCGTGGTCGCCGGTGACCACGATCAGGGTTTGGCTGGGATGCTTGCGGTAAAACTCCAGAGCCACGCCGACTGCGTCGTCAAAGTCCAGGGTGTCGCCGATGGTGGCCATGGCGTCATTGGCATGACAGGCCCAGTCGATCTTGCCGCCCTCGACCATGAGAAAAAAGCCGTCATCCTTGGGAAACCAACCGCCGTGCTTGCCCTCTTTTTTCCTGGTGAACAGCGAATTGATGGCCACTTCGGTCATCTCGGCCAGACTCAGGTTGGTCTCCGGTCGGTCAATGGCATAGGGCATGGCGGCGCTGTCCTGGAGGGTGGGGTTGATGCACACCACCTTGCTCTTGGGATTTTTTTTCAACGCGAGGATCGCTTGCCGGTCGTTGAGGACGGTATAGCCGTTGGCCTGCATCTGGGCGGTGATGGTTTGCGCCTCGGAGGCCGCCAGGCCGCCGCCGCCAAAAAAGTCATAGCCGGAGGCAGCCATCTGCCGGGCAATGGCGTTCATGTCCCCGCGGCTGGGCACGCTGGCATAGAACGAGGCCGGGGTGGCGTGATCGAGCGACACACTGGAAATGAGACCGACGCGCTTGCCCTTTTCCTCGGCCAGTTCGGCGATGCTTTTGTATTTGATGGTTTTTTGATCGTTCATGCCGATGACCCCGCTCTGGGTCTTGACGCCGCAGGCAAAGGCGGTGCCGGCCGAGGCGCTGTCGGTCATCAGGGCGTGGGCATCGTAGGTGGTCTGCATGCCCAGCACCGGGAGCTTGCTCATGTTCAGCCGGTTTTCCGCTTTGAGCAGGTCGGCGGCCTCGGTGGCCGAGCCGCCGTTCTTGGTGGTCAGGTAAGCCTCGGCCGCCTGAATCTGGGCGCTGGACATCCCGTCTCCGACAAAGAAAAAGACGTACTTGGGCATGGCGGCCCAGGCCGGCGCGGCTGCAAGGCTCAACACCGCGCAGGCGGCGCAGATCAACGTTCGTTTGTGCATTGTTCCCTCCTTGATGGGTTGCATTTTCCTGGTGATCCAGTCGCGCGGCGAGGAGCACGCCTTCCCCTGTCCGCCGCTGGAGCGGTCATCGGCGAGAGCGCCGTCAACCGCCTTCACCATGCCGTGCCAGGATGAGGATTGTGTTTGCCTTCTGCTACAACCGTGTCAGGTTTCGGATAAAAACGACCAGCAACTGGAAATGACAGCCTTGACTTTGCCATGTTCCCCGGTTATTTTTGTACTGGTTTGAATATGAATATATGTTCAGATATAACATAATAAAAACGATGACCAAAACACTCGAACACGACGACCAGGACGATTTGTGCGGGGTACGCTGCATCCACAAGGAGCGGATCGGCGCGGCCCGTGAACAGGCCCTGACCGATACGGAATACGAAACCATGGCCGTCCTGTTCAAGGCCATGGGCGATCCCAACCGGCTGCGGATTCTCTGGGCCCTGGGCGCGGGCGAGATGTGCGTCTGCGATCTGGCGGCCCTGTTGACCAGCTCCGAGTCGGCGGTCAGCCACCAACTGCGCCTGTTGCGCCAGATGGCCCTGGTCAGCAACCGGCGCCAGGGGCAGGTGCTCTACTACCGGCTCAACGACGATCACGTCCACACCCTCATCCATCAAGCCCTGGACCACGTCCGGGAATAACCCTTTGCCTTTGGTTCGATCATGCACTTCGTCTCTGAAATGACTACGGCCGCGTGGACCCTGCTCGAACAGTCCTCGCTCTACATTCTCTTCGGCCTGCTGATCGGCGGCCTGCTGAAGATGGTGCTTTCTCCCGCCTATGTCGCCGCCCATCTGGGCAAGGGCCGGTTCAAGCCGGTGTTCAAGGCCGCCCTGCTGGGCGTGCCCATTCCGCTCTGCTCCTGCGGGGTGCTGCCGGCGGCGGCGCAGTTGAAGCGGCAGGGCGCCAACAACGGCGCCACCACCGCCTTTCTCGTGTCTACCCCGGAATCGGGCGTGGATTCCATTGCCGTGTCCTGGGCCCTGCTCGACCCGCTGATGACCGTGGCCCGGCCGGTGGCGGCCTTTTGTTCCGCCTTTGTCGCCGGGGTGATGGAAAACCTGCTCGATCCCAACGCCAACCGGCAACCGATGCGCATCCTGCCCATGGCCTCGGCGCCGGCCGCCGCCTGTGCGGGAACGGAGTGCGGCTGCGGGCACGAGCACCCCACACTGCCGGCCGCGGGCTGGGGGCAGAAGCTGGGCCAGGGAGTGCGTTACGCGGTGACCGACATCTGGGGCGACCTGGCCGGCTGGTTTTTTGTCGGCATCGCAGTGGCCGCCTGCATCACCGTGTTCATCCCCGATGACCTGATCACCCGTCATCTCGGGGGCGGCATCGGTTCGATGCTGCTGATGCTCCTGATCGGCATTCCCCTGTATGTCTGCGCCACCGCCGCCACGCCGATCGCCGCGTCGCTGATCCTCAAGGGGGTCAGTCCGGGCGCGGCCCTGGTGTTCCTCCTCGCCGGACCGGCCACCAATGTCGCCGCCCTGGCGGTGTTGGTCAAAATCCTGGGCAAGCGAGGAGTGGCCGTCTACCTGGCCTCGGTTTCGGTGGTCAGCGTGCTCTGCGGGCTGCTCCTCGACGGCCTCTATATGTCGCTCGGAATCTCGGCGGCGGCCACCATCGGCGAGGTCGCCGAATTCGTGCCCCATTGGCTGATGACCGGGGCCGCCGTGGTCCTGCTGCTGCTCTCCCTGCCGCTGATCAGCCGCTGGTTTTCTCTCAAGGGGTGTCGGCTGGCATAACCATCCTCTGTCTATGGGACAAAGGCCACTTCCAGGGTCCGGCTGGCACCGCGGCCCTGATCATCGACTACGCTCACCTCGTACCGTCCCGAGGCGGCCGGCCGCCAAGGCAGGAAGCCGTCGCGCCGGCTGCTGCCCAGATAACGGGTGTCGGCAAACCAGTACATCCGCTGGGCGTCGCCATCGATGGCCGCGCTCAGCTCGATGGTTTCCTCAGGTTTGGACAGGCGCAGGGTGTACGTCACCCCGGTCAGCGGCGAATTGAGCCGGGGCGGATCGCCCTGGTTGCCCATGGCCGGCGGTTGATCGCAACCGGCGGCCGGCTCGGGCGGCTGGCGGCGTGCCAGTCCGGCGTCGCGGAACAGGCGCTGCAGATCCGAGGGCCAGAATGCAAACACCTCCAGCCGGGTCACCGCCGGATCAAACGGCGGGCAAGCGGCCTGGCCGGTGCGGCTGTCGATCATCACCGGCCGGTGCAGGGTGGAAACGCGAATCGGCGATTTACCGGGAATAAACCAGGTGACGGCGGTTTGCGGGCACCAGCGGTTGGGCAGATCGCCCGAGGCGGCGCACACCTCGATCCGGGTCAACCCTGGCGGAGGTTGATCCGCTTGGGGTGGCTGGAGGCGACGGGTCAGCGCCAGGGCGTCAACCAGGCGGAAAAAGAGCGGCGCCGCCGCCTGGATGCCGACAAAGGCCGGATTGGGCTGCCCGTCGAAGTTGCCGATCCACACCGCCAGCACATAGTCGCCGGTCAACCCCACGGTCCAGGCATCGCGAAAGCCCCAGGAGGTGCCGGTTTTCCAGGCGGTCGGCCACAGGCCGTTGTCCCGGCGGTCAGGGCGCGGGTTGCGGCGCAGCATGTCGCGCACCAGAAAGGCGGCCTGGGGCGAAAGCAGCCGGGTGCCGGGGAGTTGGGGATCGTCCTGCCGGTAGCGCAGCGGCTTGAGCAGACCGCCGTTGGCGAGCATGGCGTACAATTCGGCCAGTTCCTCCATGGTCAGCTCGCCGCCGCCGAGTGCCAGGGCCAGACCGTAATGGGCCTCAGAGCGCAGGCGGGCGACGCCGGCGGTGCGGAGCAAATCGTGCAGGGAAGGGCGCTGGACGCGGTTGGCCAGCCAGATGGCCGGGACGTTGCGGCTGCGGATCAAGGCCTCGGTGGCCGAGATCGGACCGACAAACCGGCCGTCGAAGTTTTCCGGCTGAAAAGGGCCAAAGGCGGTGGGCGCGTCGCTGAGCATGGACAGCGGATGGATCAGTCCCTGGTCAAGCGCCAGGCCGTAGAGAAAGGGCTTGAGGGTCGAGCCGGGCGAGCGTTTGGCGAGCACGCCGTTGACCTGGCCGTGGAGGACTGGGTCGAAATAGTCGGCCGAGCCGACCAGGGCCCGGACGCCCATGTCGCGGCGGTCGACCAACAGGGCCGCGGCGTTGGCCATGCCGAGATGGCGCCGTTCGGTGAGGTACTGACGCATCAGTCGTTCGAGCAGACCCTGCAGCGAGCTGTCCAGGGTGGTGTCGATCACCTGCCGCCGGCCGGTCTCGCGCACCAACAGATGGTCGGTGAGATGGGGGGCGAGGTAGGGCAGATGGCCACGGCGCAACCCCTTGATCTCCTGGTCGGCCAGGATCGTCTCCGGCGATTGCTCGGGATGGCGGACACGCCATGCCTGGGCCAGCCGTCGGCGGGCCTGTTGCTGTTCCGCGCCGAAATCCGACCGCTTGGTCGGGTTCTGCGGCATCACCGCCAGGGCCAGGCTTTCCGCCACCGTCAATTGGCTGGCGGTCTTGGCAAAGTAGATTCGGGCCGCCGCCCCCAGTCCTTCGATGTTGCCGCCCATGGGTGCCAGGTTGCAGTAGGCTTCCAGCAATTCCCGTTTGCTGTGGCGCGCCTCCAGCCAGAGGGCAAGCAGGATTTGCTTGAGCTTGCCGGAGAGGGTGCGGGTGTTGAGGCGGTGGAGCCGTCGCGCCAGTTGCATGCTCAGGGTCGATCCCCCCTGGCGCTCGCCCCGGACATAAGTGGTCCAGGCGGCGCGCAACAGGGCCTGGAGGTTGACTCCCGGATGGAGGTGAAAAAAACGGTCCTCCTTGAGCAGGATGGCCTCCACCGCCGCCGGGGCGATCTCGTCCAGACTTGTCCAGAGGCGGTACTGACCGTCTCCGGCCAGGGTCAGGCGCAACACCGTACCGTCCGCGGCGCGGAGCAGGCGTGAACAGGGGATGGCGGGGCCCAGCGGTTCGGCCGGCAGCAGTTGCCTCAGCCCGATGCCGGCAAAAACGGCGAACCCGATAAAAACGGCTGTTGCCGCCAGCAACCGTCGGCCGCGTTTGTCCGGCCCGCCGCCGGCGCCGAGAGAGCGGCTCACGGCTCGACAATGATCAGCGTGCCGCCCTCGCCCCGCCCTTGCAGGCCGCGTTCGTACATGCCCTCGGCATAGGGCGGCGGCGTGCGGAAGGTGCCCGCGTTGGTGGCCCGCACCCTGTAGTCAAAGGTGGCGACATCGCGCGACAGCCCGGCGTAGAGTACCACCCGGTCATCGCGGGTATCGACGAACGAGGGCTCCCAGCCGAGCTTGACCATGCCGGCGGAAAGGGGCTCGGCATCGTCCTCCCGGCCGCCATTCTCCTCGCCTTCGATGACCTCTTCCATGGGTTCGGCCGCAAGGCTGACCACCGGTTCCACGCCGCCCGGCAGCAGATCGACGATGGCGATCTCGCCAAGCCGGTCCCGCTCTGTGGCCCGCAGCTGCAACCGCACGGTGAACTCCTCGCCCACCTTGACCTGAGTCAGCGGCTCGCCGGCGCCGTTCAGATAGTCGCGCCGGATCTCGATGCCCTGCCGCAGGGCTGCCTCCGGCGGATTGCGGTCGAATCCGGCCTCGGTCAACTGGTAGAAGGCCGGCAGCCGCGCGTTTTCCTTGCGCACGATCACCTTGGCCCAGTTGACGGGAATTTCGGCCAGCGGCGGCCGGCCCATCAGGGGCAGCGGTTGGCTGGAACCGTCGGCCAGGCCGGCCTCGATGTGGAACGGACCGCTTGTGGGCACGGTCGCCTGGCCATAGAGGTCAAAGGCGCGGATCAGCAGGGCCGCGGACAGCGAGTGGTAGTGGTCGGCCGACAGCTCCCGTCCCAGGGCCGGCAACAGATCCGGCGGCAGCGCGGCCAGCCGATCGGGAAAATGGCGGGCCAGCAGGGTCAGCAGTTCCGCGTCGTGGCAGAGCGGATCGCTGAATAGGGCAAACGACGCCTCGGCGGACGGGGCCAGTGTCTTCCAGGGCACCCCGGCGATCAACTGTTTGGCATCGCGATCCTTTTTGAGCAGGGCCTGACTGGCGGCCAGGTAGGCCGCGGTCAGGTCGGCGCGCCAGGTATCGCGATGATGCCGCTCCAATTGCTCCATGGCCGCCGCCAGGGCCGTACTGGTGACCGTGCCGGTGCGGGTGAGCAGATAGATGGCCCGGGCCTTGGTCCGCAGTTCCTCCAGCCCTTCCACCGGCCCGTGGGCGATCCGCTCCAGATAGGCGCGGCTCTGTGTCTCCAGGTCCCGGGGCACGGCCGCGCCGCGCTCGCTGGCCTCGAGGAGGAAATCCCCGGCATAGACCGAGATCTCCGGTTGCACCTCCAGATTGGTCGCCCATTGGCCAAAACCGCCGGCTTCGTTCTGCCGCTGGCGGAGGAGGGCAAAGGCGTCGGCAAGGGGCTTGAAGCCGGGCCGGGCTAGTTCCTCCGGCGTGGCCATGACCAGCGGGGGCATGGCCCTGGACAGCAGCTGTTCGGTGCAGCTGTAAGGATACTGCGCCAAATAGGTGCGCAGTCCCTGCGCCCAGGCCAGGGGCGAATGCTCCACGCCCACATGGACGGTGCGGTGTTCGGCAAACAGATCGCGCTGCGGCTGGAGGCTGAAGGCCGCCTCGGTGAACAGCCCGGCCCGCAGGGCTGTCCGGTAGGGCGTGGCCGGACGCACCGAGAGGGTTTCGCTGATCCGGGTCATGCCCTCGGGACTGTCGCCGACAAAGACCAGTTCCGCCGAGCCCAGCGTGTCGGTGGCCTGGAGCCGGAAGGTGGCGACCCCTTCCCGGTTGGGGGCCGCCTCGATCTGTTGGCGGGGCTCACCCACCACCCGCAGACCCGGTCCGGTTTCCAGGCGCAGGTCGAGCCGGCCGACTGTCCGTTGGTTGTTGAAGGCGCCGGTGCTGACGGTGAACTGGTCGCCCGGGGCGACAAAGGCTGGGATGTTGGGGGTCAGCACCCACGGACCGCGTATCTCGGCGCCGCTTTCGGCAACGCCGATCCGTTCCCGGGTAACCGCCACCGCCATGATCCGCAGCCGGCCATTGAACCCCTCCGGCACGGTGTAGCTGAAGGTTCGGCCGGTGGCGGGCACGTCCACCACTCCGGACCAATAGGCCACCGGACCCTGTCGCTTGCGTTTGAACGGATTAAGATGGGAACCGATCGCCTCCTCGCCGTCGCCGCCGGGCGCCGCCGCGGCCAGCAGCCGGCTGTATTCGGGCAGGATCAGGCTGAGGATCTGCGAGGTCTGCACATCGAGCATCCGCTTCTGAAAAAAGCGGCCGAGCGGATCCGGCGTCTTGTAGCGGGCCACCTGGAGAATGCCTTCGTCCACGGCAAAGACCACCGCTCGGGACGCCTCGCCGGGAGTCAGCCGCATGGTCAGCTCCTGGCCGGGCTTGATCAGCTCCGGCGCGCTGAGGGCGAGCGGCAGCCGGCGCGCCTCCAGGGAAACGCCGAACGGCGCCACTCCGGAGGAGAGCGGGCTCATGAACACTTCGGACGAGTTGGGGTCGCGCACGAACTGGACGTTGACATAACCGTTGCCCTCCAGATCCCGGGGCACGGTGATGGTCTGCACGCTGCTGCTGGTCTCGGCCTTGAACCAGCGATGGGCGTAAACCCGGTCCCGTTCGATGGTGATCAGACCGGCGCCGGTGTAAGGAGCGCGCAGGCTGATCTGGATGGTCTCGCCCGGTGCGTAGCTCGTTTTATCTAGCTTGATCTGCAGTTCGGCGTTGCGTTCCAGCGATCGGCTGAGGTTGGCGGCGCCGGCCACGGTCCAGCCGATGCGGTTGAGCACCGTGCCCTTGGGGTCGCGAATTTCGTAGGCAAAATCACCGGGCTCGGCCGTGGGCAGGGCAAGCTCGGTCCCTTCCTTGGCGAGGGCGATCGGCGCGGCATGGCGCAACACCTCCTTGCGCCGCGATTCGTACTTATAGGTGCCGCTTGGCTGCTTGACCAGCACCGACACGTGCCGGTATTCGACCAGGGCCAGGGTTAGTCCATCCACCGGCACCGGTTCGAGGGCGGGGTTCACCGCCAGCCAGCGGCAGGTGCGGGCCGCTCCCTTGGTTACATACTCCAGCGGGTCGGGGCTGTGCACCCCGATCAGATAGGGCGCGGCGGACACCAGGGTTTCCTGTTCGGCGGCCACGCCCCGGCCGCCCTCGGCCTCGAAGACCCGGGCGGTCAGGCGGAGGCGATAGGTGGCCTGGGCAAAACGCTGCAGGTTGGGGGCTAGCATGGCCTCGCCGTCAGCCGAGGTCCTGGTCGCGGCCAGGGCTTCATCCACCCCCTCCTTGAACACCTCCTCGACATGGAAGCGGTACTGCGGGAAGGGCTTGAAGGCGGGCAGGGCCGGGGAAAGGCGCATGCGGGCCGTGACCCGGCGATCCGAGGCATCGGCGCCGAACAGGTGACGGGCCTTGACCAGGGGGGTGACCATGTCCGGCCGCAGCCAGCCGGCGGTGGGCGCTTCGGCCAATCGGAGCTCCACCTTCATCCGATCCGGCTCGAATTCGCGGACGGTGAAAGTAGCGCTGTTGATGAATGCGGCCCGGCGGTTGTTGTGCACCAGATAAAGCGAAACCGTGTACTCGCCGCTGGGCGCGGCGCCGCTGCTGGCAAAATCGACCCCGTCAAAGCCGCTGGCCGTGCAGGCACGCCGCTGATTCCAGGCCACCAGCCCCTTGGGATCGGTGATTTCGATCTCCACCGGCATGCCCTCGATGGGCGTCTTCCAGTCCGCCGGCCGGAGGATGGCGCCGATGTGGACCGTTTCTCCCGGCCGGTAGAGGCCGCGATCGGTGAACAGGTTGGCGGTGATCTGCTCCGGGCTGTCTTCGTTGACCGCGCCACCGATGTCGAAACGGGAAAAATCCACCTGGTGCTCGTCGCGGCCCAGGGGCAGGAAAGAGAGGTCGTTGCCCTGGGAGGCGACCACCATGATCGGCGTTTTCTCCCGCTTGAGCTCGTTCATCTGCGCGAACCGGACATGGCCGCTTGGATCGGTGGATCCTTCGGCCACGGCCAGGCCGTTGCGGCCCACCACCTCGACCTTGGCGCCCGCCACCGGCAAGCCGCTGGCAATCGACTGGACAAAGACCTCCTGGCCGCCGTCCAGGGTGCGCTTGCTGATCAGGCCCAAGTCGGTCACCAGCAGGAAGCGGCGGTCGCCGTCTTCCCCATCGTGGACATAGTCGCTGTATTCGCGCTGGGGATGGCTGGGATCAAAGGGGGTCAGGCGGAGGACGAACACTCCGCGCCGGCCTCCTCCGTCACTGAGGTAGGCCCCGAGGTCGACCGCGTCGTACAGGGGCTTGGCCGGATCGATGGCGCCGAACTCGCGGGTGTAGGTCATCCGTTCCACCAGTCGGTCGAAATCGTCCGCATAGACCGAGGGGCGGGCAAACCGGTTGTCATTCTGATCCACGATTTGGTGCAGCTGGCCGGGGAGCAGACGGGCCACCTCCACCCGGACACCCGGCACGCCCTGGGCCATGAAACCGATCCGCCGTTCGCCGCGCAAACTCATCAGCGCTCCGTCGCCCAACAGTTTGAGCACCTTGGGGTACTCGCCGGTGAACAGGATCTGGGGTGTCGCTTCCTTGGACAGGTAGCCGCCGGCCGCCTCCACCCGTTCGTCGATCCTGACGAAGATCTGCCGCTTGACCGGGGCACGGAAGATGAAGCTGTGGTGGCTGTTGTGCGGTGCCGCGCTGGGCACCAGGGTCAGGGGCAGGGGATCCGTGAGGTCGGCTTCGCTGAAGCGTTCCAGCCGCCAGCCGTGGGCGTCCTTTCGCTCTGGCAGCAGCCAGGCATGTACATGGCGGGCGATGACCTCGTCGCTCACCGGAAAGGAGCTGTCCACCATCAGCACCTGCTGGGGTTCGCCCTGGGGGCTGTTGACGTAGCGCACCTCCAGGTTGGAGAAGGTCAGCTGGTAGCGGCCGGGCACGGTCACCGCCTGCTCGATCGGCTGCGGGCTGCGGTTGCCGCCCTTGACCGTGGCGATGCCCTTGTCCAGGGTCAGGGTGATCGGAGTGGATTCCAGGGGCACGGCCAGCGGCGCCGAATGGATGTAGGCATGCAGCCCGGTCTTGTCCAGGGTCAGGGTCCAGGGCTCCTTGCGCGCGTCGCGAAAGGCGAGGCCCGCCCCCAGGGTGAGACGGATGGCGTCGCGCAGGCTGGGCGCGTCGACCGGATGGGAAAAATCCACCGTGGCCACCAGCTTCTTGAGCGAGCCGTCCTCCGGATCCTGGTACAGTTCCCCCGTCTTGACCGCCACCGCAAAGGGCGCGCTGCGGAAGGGCAGCTGGTAGGCCTTGAGCAGCACGCTCGGGGCGAGGAACTCCCGCTTGGCCAAGGAAAGGGTGAAGCCGCCATCCACCGGCCAGTCGGTATCGGGCCGGAATTCCAGGGTGCGGTCGTCGAGCCAGCGCCAGGTTCCGGCCAGGGCCGGTTCCAGCCGCACGCCAGAAGTCACCGTTTTGCCCACCAGGGCCAGCGGCGCGGCGGATTCGGCGAACCGGACACGCAGCGGCGCGACGGCTGCCGGGGCCTTGGCGTAGTCGGTGAGGGCCGGCGGTTCGATTTCCAGGTCAACGGTATGGGGCTGGGGGAGATGGCTGTACCAATGCCAGCCATGCCAGCCGCCGGCCGCCGCGGCCATCAGGGCCACCAACAGCGTTCCGGCCAGCAGCGGTCGCTTGCCAAGTCGGATGCATCGTGCGCCGATCCACAGCAGCCACGGCGGCGGCTGCCAGCCGATGCGGCCGAACAGGATGGCAAGAATTGTGCGCAGGCCGCGCAGGAGAACAACTAGGGGAGCGGGCAGAGGGGGGATCTTCATGGGCGCACCATGGGAGAAAAGGGGAAGGGAGGAGGCACTCGGTCGAGCGACGATTCCTGGGAAATGCACGGATTCCCTTGGGACAGGTCCGCCCTTGTTCCTGCAGTGGCATCGCGTCTATTGAGTGCGGCCTGTTGAAAGCTTACCCAAAGCTGCGCTCAATGCAATCCCGGCGATGTCACCGTTGTCGTTTTTTGACCGTGGTGAACTCCGGCTCGTAGCCCACGGTATATCGGTCCGCGGAGGTGTTGCCCAGGACAAGGAATTGGCCGGTGTCCCGGGTCAAGGGGCAGAGTGGCTCCGTGCAGGGGACGAAACCGAACGCGCGGAAAAACCGGGGGCAGCCAAGGGCAAAGATCGGTTGTCCCTTGATCCGTTCCTGGCGCAGGGCGAAGCGGAGCAGCTCCGAGCCGATGCCCTGGCCCTGCACTCGCGGCTGTACCGCCAGCGGTCCCAGATGCAGGCCGATCGCCTGTTGGCCGCGGTAGGCGCGGGTGAAGCCGATATAGGCGATGACCGCGTCGCGGTGCAGACAGACCCATTCAACCATCTGCCGCCCGTTGGCATGGAGGGCGTCAAACAGCCGCACCTCGTAGGTGCTGGGGGCAAAGGCATGGTGGAGCAGGGCGGCGGCCTTGGCCTGGGTGTCCGGAGCAAGGGGACGGATTTTCATGGCAACCACCTTCAGCGGCAAAAGAGTGTACAGTCCCGGCGCCGGTTACCGGCGGCCGAGGATGCTGCCGAGGATGCCGCGCACGATCTGTCGGCCGACCTGACTGCCAATGGTTCGTACCGCCTGCTTGGCCAGGGTCTCGACCATGCCCTGGCGGCGCTTGCTGCCCCAGAGCAGTTCGTCGAGCACACCGCCTCCGGTTGCCGCCGGCTTTCCCGTTTCCGGCTGTCCTGCCGCCGTGTCGGCCGGTGTTCGTTCCAGGGTGCGCCGGTTGAGGATCTCGTAGGCTGACTCGCGATTGACCGGCGTGTCGTACTTGGCACCGAGTGGACTGCGGCCGCGCACCGTGGTCCGCTCTTCCGGGGTAATGGCGCCCATTCGGCAGCGCGGCGGGCAGATCAGGGCGCGTTCCACCGGCAGGGGCACGCCTTTTTCCTGGAGGGTGGACACCAATGCCTCGCCCACCTCCATCTGGGCAATGGCCTGAGCCACGTCGAGTTCCGGATTAGCGGCAAAGGTTTCGGCGGCGGTTTTCACCGCCTTCTGATCGCGCGGGGTGTAGGCCCGCAACGCGTGCTGGATGCGGTTGCCCATTTGGCCAAGGATCTCGGCGGGCAGGTCGTCGGGAAATTGGGAACAGAAATAGACGCCCACTCCCTTGGAGCGGATCAGCCGGACCACCTGTTCCACCCGCTGGCGCAGTACCGGCGGCGCGTCGGCAAACAACAGGTGGGCCTCGTCGAAGAAAAAGACCAGCCGGGGCCGGTCGAGATCGCCCACCTCGGGCAGCTGTTCGAACAGCTCCGACAACAGCCAGAGGAGAACGCTTGCATAGAGGCGCGGTTTGAGGATCAACTGATCGGCCGAGAGGATGCTGATCACGCCCCGGCCGCCGAGGTCGGTGCGCAGCAGGTCGTTCAGGTCCAGGGCCGGCTCGCCGAAAAAGGCCGCGCCGCCTTCCCGTTCCAGCGACAGCAGGGCGCGCTGGATGGCGGCCACCGACTGGGTGCTCACCAGACCGTAGCGGGTTGAGATCTGCTGGCGGTTGTTGGCGGTGAAGGCCAGCAGGGCGCGCAGGTCGTCGAGGTCGAGCAGCAGCAAGCCCTGGTCGTCGGCCAGCCTGAACACGATCTCCAGCACCCCGGCCTGGGTGTCGCTCAACTCCAGGATGCGGGCCAGCAGGCTCGGACCGATTTCGCTGACCGTGGCGCGGACCGGATGGCCGGCAGCGCCGAACAGATCCCAGAACACCACCGGACTGGCTTCGTTGGCATAGCCCTCGACCCCGATCCGGGCGGCGCGTTCCCGCAGTTTCTCGCTGGCCGTGCCCGGCATCGCCAAGCCGGCGACATCGCCCTTGACGTCGGCCATGAATACCGGCACGCCCATGCGGGAGAACCCCTCGGCCAAGACCAGCAGGGAGATGGTCTTGCCGGTGCCGGTGGCGCCGGCGATCAGGCCGTGGCGGTTGCCGTAGCGGGCCAGCAGGTGGACGGGCCGGTTGCCCGCGCCGATCAATATTCGGTCCATGATTTGCTCCTTTGGCTGGGGACGAACCGAGCGTCCAACGGTTGTCTCAGGGCCGTGGTTTTGGGGGGAAAACCCACCAGGCCAGGGTCACGGCCAGGCCGAACAGGGAATAGGCCAGGATGAAGACCCAGTCCGGCCCCTGGTAATAAAGCAGACGCTGCAGCCAGTGGGCGAGCCAACCGCCGCCGTAAACATCCTCGCCCGCCCGAGACCGCAGCCACCTCTCCAAGGTGGTCAGCGGGCAGGCGGCGCCGAACCAGGCCTGGGCGGCGATGACCGTGATCGCCGCCAGGTGCGACAGCCGGAACCACAGGCCATTGACCCAGCGCCAGCCAAGCAGGTTGCCGCCAACGATCAGCGCCAGGCCGCCGACCACGAAAGCGGCGACCGCGACATGCAGCGCCAGCACCATGTCGGCCAGCAACGGATAGGGCAGAAAAACGGGCATGGCGAAAACCCCGGGCCGGCGTCGCGGGCCGCTTACTTCACCGGAAAATAGGCTTCCAGCCCGGGGTCGCTGGTGGCCTTTCCCGGCACATACACCTGGCAGGTGAGGCGGGGATAGTTATCCAGGTCGCTTGTCACCAGGCAGGTTTGTTCACACGCCGTTCCCCGGTCGGTATAGCGGATGCGCACCACCGGTATCCGGTCCGCGGTGGCCTGTTCCACGTGGACGGTGCCAACGATTGTCCTGCCGTCGATGATGCGGTGGATGTTCAGGCCGGCGGGGGACCGGGCAATGACGGCGCTGCCGCCATGGGTGGCCGCGCTGTCGAGGTTTTTGCCGACCAGCTGGTAGCTGCCGACGATGAACCCGGCGAGATCCTGATCCCGTCCCGCGGCCGAACCCGCCACTACCCAACCCAGAAGCAGTCCCAAGGCCGCCAGCCTGTTTCCCATAGGTTTCCTCCGCGCGGTGGCCCTCCGAGCCCGCCCGAGGGCGCACCCGAGCTCCATCGCCCCTATTCCTTGGTTTCCCGTTCCTCGGTATGAAAACGGTTGATCTGCAATCCCGCGTCCCACAGGCTGTCGATCAGCCTCTCCACGTTCTCGCCCTGGACCTTGAGGGTGACCAGTTGATGTTCCTCGGAAAAATCGGGAAAAACGGTGATGCCGAGGATGGTCATGTTGCATTTCTTGAACACCTGCATCATGGCGTAGAAGGCGGCGGGTTTGCGGTCGATCTTGAGTTCGATCCGCGCCCCCTGCTTCTTGGCGCCCAGCACCTCGAGGAAGGCGTCGAAGATGTTGGTTTCGGTGATGATCCCCACCAGGTGGTCGTCCTGCATTACCAGCAGCGAACCGAACTTGTGGGTGCGCATCAGCAGGGCCGCCTCCTCCAGCGGGGTGGAGGGGTCGACGGTGACCGGAGAGCGGGTCATGATCGATCCGGCCTCGATCCGGCTGGCCTGGTCCAGGTTTTCCGGGCTGACGCTCGGGTCGAAGATCGAGGGCATGGCCCGGTACAGGTCCTCGCGGCTGATGATGCCGACCAGTTTGCCGTCATCGACCACCGGCACCCGGCGGATGCGGTTGGCCCGCATCAGCTGCTCGACCTCGATGATCGGCTGCTTGCTGCTGACGGTGAGAAGGTTGCTGGTCATCCACAGTTTGACGAACATAGAGCACTCCGCAATTATTTTTTGTTGGCAAGGAAGAGAATATCGCGCTTGTCGGCTCCGGCCGGGATCTGGTCGCGCAGACGAAAGCAGACGTTGCTCAGGGTCGCGCCCAGCACGGTGCGGCTGTTGCCGATGCGGATCTCGGTACCGGCGAACACCTTGCCGCGTACCACGATGGTGCATGCCAAGGCGTGGGATAGTCCCTGATCCTCGGGCTCCCGGTCCTTGGGGACAATCAGGTTGAGGCTGGCGAACTGCTGGCGGCTCTCTTCATGCTCGGCCAGCAGTTCCTCGAGTTCCTCGCTGTCGGCTTCCGGGCCGACCAGCTGTTGCAGGGCGGCGATGGCCTCGGTCTGGGCGGCCAGGGTGCGCCGCAACTCGAAGAAACGCTGCAGCTGCTCCGGCGAGACCGCGGCGGCCAGCAGGGAGGGATCGGCATTGTCCGACCCCACGGTGCCCACGGTTATCGAGCCGGCGGCCACCAGCTGCGAGGCGATGAACCGCGCGGCCGGTTCGCTGTGCAGGTTGGCGCCGGCGTGCATGCGGCAGTAGTAGCCGCTGCGGCGCACTAGGATCGAGCCGCCGGCAAAGATCCGTCCGTTTTCCAGGAACTGGATGTCCACGTCGCCCCGGCTGCGGATCACCGCGTGATCGCCCACCATCCCGGCCTTGACCACCACGTTGCTGTCCGAACGGATCTGCGCCTTTTCGATGTTGCCTCGGATGAGGATGTCGCCCAGGGCGTTGACCCGGAACTTCGGCCGCACCGACCCCCTGATTTCCAGGGCATCGCGGGAGACGATGTTGCCGGTGGTGAAATCGACGTCGCGGGAGATGATCTGGCGCGAACAGACCTTGACCGAACCTTCGGAAACCATGGAGAGCACCCCCGCGCGGCTGGCCCGGATCTCGCCGCTTTCCGGGTCGAAGGAGGCGTCATCGGTGACCTTGAGGGCCAGATCCTTGCCCGGCGTCTGGGCGACCGGAGCACCGAAGATGTCGCGTCCCGGAGAACCGGGGGAGGGGGGCACGCGGACGGCGATCAGCTGATCCTTGTTGACGCCGATGAACATGTTGCGCTCGCGGTAGTCGATCTCGCCGTTGCCCATGACCTTGCCCGGCAGCGGGCCGACCTCGATGGCGAACCGCAGCCAGGCGTCGCTGCCCTTGACCGGCAGCAGCCCCAGGGCGATGACCGTGGTTTGCGGCCGCTGCTGGCCGCGGCACAATTCCAGGCACTGGCTGATGGCCTGGGGCAGGCGGCCATAGACGATCCCTTCCTCGTCGAGGACGCGGAGGACTGTGGCCTGGTCGGGCAGATCGTGGCCCGGTGGAGCGGGCCTGAGGCGGAGCAGCGCCTGCATTCGGTCCGGAGTGGCCTGGATCAGGCGGTCAACGCCGAGCTTCACCTGTTCGGCTGCGCCCTTGCGGGCGGCGGCGAAGGACGGATACCCCCAGACCGTGGCCGTCAGCTGCTGGCCGTCGGCGCTCAAGACGGTGTTGTTGCCGGCAACGATGGTCTGCTCGCCCGGAACCGGGCAGGGAATTTTCTCGCCAAAGATGTTCTTGCCGGGGACGGCCGGGGATGACGGCCCGGCATCCGCCACCGCTTCCCCCGGTCCAACTAGGGGGACAAGGAGCAGCTGCACCCGGATCGTCTGCCCCTCCTCGCCGGCTTGTTCGACGGTCAATGGGACGGGCCGAAAGCATGGCTGCAACCCTCGGTAGCCTGGGGTCGGCGGCGTGCCCTGGGCAACGAGCAGCGGTTCGGTCAAGGGTTCATCCCGGTCGATGCAGGTCGCGGCGCGGGCCAGGGCCTGGTGGTCCAACCCATGGACAATGCCCCGGTCGTCGAGCAGTTGAGACAGGGCCGCACCGCTGTCGAGCGTCACCGCCTCTTCCGTTGATGCCGTTGGCAGAAGGGTGGCCCGGAGTTTATCGGTGCTGATGTGGAGAAAGATGGGCGAGCGGTTCACCGGCGGTTATTTGGTTAAAAAAAGGAAAATAATCAAGTGAATACCATAAAGAGGGGCGGATCACAAGGCAAGAAGGGCGCGTTTGCCGGCCAAGAGGTGTTTCAAGGGTGGGATGAGGAACACGACGGAGCAGGGGGAGGCTGGGGCGGCGGATGGGTCCGCCCCAGCGGGTCGATGGGATCAGAGGCCGCTCTGTTCGCTGACCAGGCGGAATTTTTTCAGAAGGTGGAAGACAAGCGACAAGGCCATGCCCACCACCGTGGCCAGGGCCATGCCCTTGAGCTGGACATCGCCGAGTTTGACCGCCACGCCGCTGATGCCGACGATGAGGACGATGGCGGTCAGCGACAGGTTGGCCGGCCTGGAGTAATCGACCTTGGCCTCGACCAGCATCCGCACGCCCGAGGCAGCGATGACTCCGAAGAGCAGCATGCAGACCCCGCCCATGACCGGGGTGGGGATCGACTGGATCAGGGCCGAGAGTTTGCCGACAAAGGCGAGTGCGATGGAAATCACCGCCGCGCCGCCGATCACCCACACCGAGTAGACCCGGGTGATGGCCATGACCCCGATGTTCTCGCCGTAGGTGGTGGTCGGTACCGAGCCGCAGCAGCCGGAAAGCACGGTGGAGATGCCGTCGCCCATCAGCGAGCGGTGCAGGCCGGGATCCTTGGTCAGATCGCGGCCGACGATGTTGCCGGTGACCACCAGATGGCCGATGTGTTCGGAGATGACCACCAGCGAGGCGGGCAGGACAATGAGGATGGCGCTCCAGTCAAACCGGGGCGCGTAGAAGGTGGGCAGGGCCAAAAGCGGTGCCCGGGCCACGCCGCCGAACTCGACCAGGCCCAGGGGAATGGCGAGCAGATAGCCGGCCACGATGCCGGTGAGCACCGGGATGATGGCCATGAAGCCGCGAAACAACACCGAGCCGAAGGTGACCACCAGCAGGGTGACAATCGCCACCACGATGGTCTTGCCGTTGTAGGCACCGCTCACCGGATCGGGCATGATGCCGGCCATGTTGGTGGCCACGCCGGCCAATTCCAGGCCGATGAGGGCGACGATTGGTCCCATGGTCGCCGGCGGCAGCACGGTTTTGATCCAGTCCGAGCCGAACCGCCAGATGATCAGGGCCACGGTGATGAACACCAGGCCCGAGGCGATGAAGCCGCCCAGGGCGGCACCGTAGTTGCCGCTCCACTGGGCCTGGTTGGTGCCGAGCACCACCAGCACCGGCGAGATGAAGGCGAAGCTGGAGCCGAGAAAGGCCGGGGCCTTCCCCTTGCACAGCAGCAGATAGATCAGGGTGCCGATGCCGTTCATCAGCAGAACGACGGCCGGATCGATCTTGAACAGGGTGGGCACCAGCACCGAGGCGCCGAACATGGCGAACAGGTGTTGGACGCTGAGCGGAATGCCGGAGAGCAGCGGGACCTTTTCCTCGACTTGAATGGTTGTTCTGGACATGGATTCCTTCCAAAAATCTGGGGTTGGGCAGTGGACGGCCTGGCTGCACGGGTGCTCCCCGCAAAGCCGCCGGCGAACATACGGGAAAATCGACGGGCTGTCATCCCTGAAACGATGACAGAACCACCTTGTCGGATGCGGTGGGAAGAAAAACAGCCAGGTTCCGGCTATGCCTTGCGCTGGTGCAGCGCCTCCATGTATTCGTCCCACTCCACCGGCAGGGAGGATTTTTTCTTGCTGTTGCACTCCTTGCAGCAGGGTACGAGGTTGTCCTTGGTGCTGCGGCCGCCGCGGGCCAGGGGAATGATGTGATCCATGGTCAGGTTGTGAAAGCCCACCTTGTGGCCGCAGTACCAGCAGGTGCCGCTGGCGGTCTTCTGCTGCCACCAGCGGGTCTTGCGCAGGGCCCTGGCCTTGTTGCGCTCGGCGCGGATCAGGGCTTCGTCGATACTGTCGAGGCTGAAATATTCATTGTTCATGCGGGTGTCTCCCCGACCAGCAGTCGCCGCACCCGCCCCACCAGATAGAGCGACCCTGCCACGCAGAGCAGATCATCGGCCTCGGCCAGGACACCTGCAACCGCCAGTGCCTGTTCCACCGGTTCGACGCATTGGGACTTGGCTTGCAGGTCGGGCGGGAGCTGGGTCAGCAGCAGGGACGGAGCCGCCGACCGCTGCGATTCGGCCCGGGTCAGGAGGATTCGTTCCGCCATGGCCATCAGTTCGAACAGCACCGCTCCCATGTTTTTGTCGGCCATGTTGCCCCAGACGAGTACCAGCTGGCGACGGGGGAACCCGTGGCGCAGGGCAACGGTCAGGGCAGCCACTCCGGCCTCGTTGTGGGCGCCGTCAAGAAGCAGCCGCAGTTTCTTTTCCTGGTGGACGATGTGAAGCAGTTCCATTCGTCCGGGCCAGCGGACCTGCTGCAATCCCTCGCGGAGGGCCTGCTCGGATATGGGAAAAATCGGCGCCACCATCTCCATCGCCGCCAGAGCCAGGCTGGTGTTGACCGCTTGATGCGCCCCCGGCAGGGCCAGGGCAAGTCCCGTTCGTGATTGGCCGGCGGGCGATTGGTACTCCAAGGTTCCCTCGGCATCGAGCGTGCCGTCAAAATCCCGACCGTAGAGCATGAGCGGGCTGTGCAGGTCGCGGCAGCGGGCCTCGATCACCGGCAGCGCCTCGGCAGCCCTGCCGGAAAAGACCGTGGGCACGCCCGGTTTGATGATTCCGGCCTTTTCCCCGGCAATGGCGCTCAGGGTGGAACCGAGGTGCTGCTCGTGGTCGCGGCTGATGTCGGTGAGGATCGCCACCAGCGGCGTGACCACGTTGGTGGCGTCGAGCCGGCCGCCCATGCCGGTCTCCAGAATCACCGCCTCGACGTGTTGCTCGGCAAACCACAGCAGGGCCAGCAGGGTGGTCAGTTCGAAATAGGTGGGGCCTGGCCGATCGGCGAGCAGATCGGCCAGGCGGGTGATCAGACGGGCGAAATCCTCTTGTGTGATCCACTGTCGGCCGATCCGGAACCGTTCGCGCACCGAACTGAGATGGGGTGAGGAATAAAAGCCGGTCCGGTATCCCCCGGCCGAGAGCAGGGCGAGCAGGGTGGCGCCCACCGACCCCTTGCCGTTGGTGCCGGCGATATGGATGATTCGCAGCCGTTCCTGCGGGTTGCCCAGTTCGGCCAGCAGGGTGCGGGTGGACGCGAGGCCGAGTTTGATCTTGAACATCTGCTGCCGGTCGAGCCAGGCAACGGCTTGGGCATAGTTCATGGTCGCGGGTTCAAGGGGCAAACGAAACGGCAAACATCAGCGGCATTCATCCGACAATCTCCAGCTTGGCGTAGTCGAGATGGAGGATTTTGCTGCCGTGACGGTCGAACAGCACCTCGACCCGTCGGGGTCCGGGAATGGAGGTGATCCGGCCCAGGCCGAAAAAGGCGTGGCTGACCTGCATTCCCTCCGCATAGACCACCCGCGCCGAGGCCACCTTGGGTTGGACCGGCGGTTGCATTCGTTCTTCGTACTGGCTGGTCAAAGGGACGGTCACCGCGCCGCCTCGTTCGACCATAGTGTACAGGCCGGGGCTGATCTCGCGGAGAAAGGGGGACATGCCGGTGCGCACGGTCTGCCGGTCCGGCATGATCATTTCGCGCGGGTAGGTGAGGTACAACAGCTTTTTGGCCCGGGTGGCGGCCACATAGAGCAGCCGCCGTTCTTCTTCCCACTGTTCGCCCGGGGTGGCGTGCTGATGGGGAAACCGCCCTTCGGCCAAACCGATCACGAAAACCGTGTCCCATTCCAGCCCCTTGGCCGAGTGGATGGTGGAGAGGATCAGCCGCTGGCCGTCCTCGTTCGCGTCATCCGAAGTGGTTGCCTCGGGCGGATCCAGGGCGGTGTCGTCGACAAAGGACTGCAAGTCGCCATAACCGGCGATCAGGGCCTTGATCTGATCCAGCTCCTTGCGCCGTTTGGGATAGTCGTCGTAGTACATTTTCTGAAACACC
The DNA here is from genome assembly GCF_000186885.1 of Desulfobulbus propionicus DSM 2032. Taxonomy (GTDB): domain Bacteria; phylum Desulfobacterota; class Desulfobulbia; order Desulfobulbales; family Desulfobulbaceae; genus Desulfobulbus; species Desulfobulbus propionicus. The sequence goes on from NC_014972.1 coordinate 1,798,048, forward strand.
GGCTCGTAGTAGGCCATCACCAGGTCGAACTGATCGGATGGGGTCAGGGCCGGGTCGAGCAGCTGATGCAAGGTGCGGGTGAGGTGCTCGAACTGGGTTTTCCAGGCCGGTCCGGGCCGGTAGGCGGCCAGGGCGGCGATCGGGGTGTCGGATTCGCGGATGGCCTGCAAAATCTTGTGCACCGTCTTGGGGCCGACCTTTTCCAGTTGGAGCAGGATGCGGTTCCAACTGAGGTTGTCCCAGGGGTTGATCACCACCCGGAAAAACGAGAGCAGGTCCTTGATGTGGGCCGATTCGGTCAGCTTGAGGCCGCCGCGCTTGTCAAAGTCAAAACCCTGACTGGCCAGCTCGATCTCCAGCTTGAAGGAGTGGAAGCCGGAGCGGAACAACACGGCCATGTCGTTTACGGCCACGCCCTCGGCCTGCCGTTTTTGGATTTCCTGGACCACATAGCGGGCCTCGGCCGCCTCGTTGGGCGCGACGACCAGCTGCGGCCGGGTGCCGCCAGTGATGCTGGTGAACAGGGTTTTAGTGAATTTTTTCTCGGCGTTGGCGATCACCGCGTTGGTGAGTTGCAGGATCGGTTCGGTGGAGCGGTAGTTTTCCTCGAGCTTGACGATCCGCGCCCCGGGAAACTGATCGGGAAAGCGCATGATGTTGAAGAAATCCGCGCCCCGGAAACTGTAGATCGATTGGGCGTCGTCGCCGACCACCATGACGTTGCTGTGGCGATAGGCCAGCAGGCGGACGATCTCGGCCTGAAGTTGGTTGGTGTCCTGGTATTCGTCGACCAAGATGTGTTGAAAGCGGGTCGACAGCTCGTGCCGCGCCTGTTCGGACTCGGCCAGGAGCCGCTTCCAGTGGACCAGCAGGTCATCGTAGTCCATCAGGCCGTGGTCGAGCTTGAATTGCCGGTAATGGTCGGCGATGGTGTAAAAATCGTTGATAAACTCGGTCAGATGGATGAAATCGTTGTGGACCAGCTGCTCGATGGAGGTTGATTTGTTGATCGCCCCGGAGATCAGGTTCATCACCACCCGCTTGGAAGGGAACCGTTTGCCGGCCCCGCCCATGCCCAATGAGGATTTGAGCAGATTGATGATCCCCTCGGCGTCGCCCCGGTCGATGATGGTGAAGTTGGAGCCCAGGCCCAGATGGTGGCCGTAGCGGCGCAGCAGAATGTTGGCGGTGGCGTGGAAGGTGCCGCCCATGATCCGGCGGCAGGAACCGGCGGTCAGCTCGCCGGCCCGGTGGAGCATCTCCTGGGCCGCGCGGCGGGTAAAGGTGAGCAGCAGGATCGATTCCGGCTCCACCCCCTGTTCGATCAAATAGGCCATGCGGTAGACCAGGGTGCGAGTCTTGCCGCTCCCGGCGCCGGCAATGACCAGGATGGGACCGTCACCGTGGGTGGCGGCGGCATACTGGGCAGGATTGAGCACCTCGGGGCTGACGGTGGAAACGGGCGTGGTCTGTTGCTGGTCGCTGGCGGAAACATGTTGGGTCTGCATGGCGGCTTTTGTACCACGGCGAGGCGGACGCCGCAATGGCTGTTGACAGGGACGGCGGGGAGTGGGTAAAGTCGCCGCGGCGACGAACGCCTGGAAATAATTCGCCTTTGCCTTCAAGATGTCGCCTTTTTCTTGTGGGTCGGGCAAACGGCAGTTTGGAATACCAACGAATCGACACTGTTGAGTGAATATGAAGAGACAACCAGAACAGATCTTTACCGAGAAGACGCTCGCGGCTCTTTTTCCAGCGGAGCGTTCCAACGATTTTTTTGATGCCCTGTTCGGCGATGCCAGCGAGGGGGCCTACGATATCGCGCTCAGTTTTGAGGGCTATGACCAGACCACACAGACGCTCCGCTTCCTGCTCAACCTGCACGAGCGGCCCGGCCGCTGTCTGGCCTGCAACCTGACCCACGGGCTGCCCGAGGTGTTCAAGCGGCACCCGATCATCAATATCAAGGGCTTGGTGGCGGAGATCGAAACACTGCTGGGCGGGGAGATGGTCTGCGCGGACTGGTCGTTGGGGCATACCATCCAGAAGGGACGGTCGCTGCACTGCATCCCGCTGACCATCAAGCTGCGCGAAGGGTAAAGGCCTGATCGTTTCTTCGGCGGAGTCGCGACGGCCGATAACGGGGCTGTTTAGTTGACCGCGACCTGGGCGCGACCGTTGGCCTTGGCCTGGTAGAGGATGTCGTCGGCCCGTTCCAGCCAGGCATCGAGCTGCATGCCGCTTTTCCATTCGGACAGGCCGATGCTGACCGCCAGGCGCCCGGCCTGGGTGACGATGTTGAGTTCTTCCACGGCCTGGCACAACCGTTCGGCCAGGAAACGGGCATCCTCCATGGCGGTATCGGGAAGGACGAGCAGGAATTCGTCGCCGCCCATGCGCACCAGCAGGTCGGAGAGCCGGATCTGACGCTGCAGCACCTCGGCCACCTGTTTGAGGACCTGATCGCCCATCAGATGCCCCATGGTGTCGTTGACCGCCTTGAAGTGGTCCAGATCCAGGGCCGCCAGAGTCAACGGCCGGCCATGGCGGTTGGCCTGCTCGACGATTGCCCCGATCCGCTCCTCGAAGACAAAACGGTTGGGCAGACCGGTGAGGCTGTCCTTGCGGGCCTGGGCAAAGATCTCTTCATACTCGATCGCCCGTTTGAGCGGATCGGCGAGAATCATCAGTGATTCGTCGATGAACTGCAATTCGTCCTCGGTCAGCGGCTTGCCCTTGCGCAGCATCACCAGCAGCCCGTAGCAGTCGGTGGAGTTGAAGGCCCATTTATGCACATGAAAGCCATCGGCCCGCACCATGGGCGGTTGAGCGTCCTGCTCCAAAACTTCCTGGGCCAATTGAATGGCCTGCCGCCGCTGCGGCCCATGATAGGAACAAAACATGTGCATCCGCTTCCGGCCGGGGTTGTGGTAGCCGATCAGTTCATGTCCGACAAACTCCATCAACCAGATCGAGTAGGCCTCGATCATGGCCGGCAGATCGAGAATGCCCGCCATCCGTTGATACAGCGTATTGATCTTGCGCAATTTTTCCGATTGCTGCCGATAATGGCTCAGCTCGGACAACAGATTTTCCATGGTGGCGGCAATTTGAACATCGACCTGCTCATCAAGGGATTTCAATTCCATGGCATTCACTGAGGGGTGATAATTCCGTCGGGTGTGGAGCGATTCCGGTTGCCTCGACGCGCAGCCCAAGGCCTGCGGGGAGAACCATATGGAAAGAGTTAAGCGAATTGCATGCCTGTTTTGCTGAAATGTATTTTTTGTATGTAACATTAAAAGATTACCCACAGATAACGAATTCGGCGATCCTCTGCAAGCTGTTCATCGGGCGATTAGTCAGAATTTCGACAGTTGAGGTGAGGCGAGGGAAAAGGAGGGAACGGTGCCAGGAAAAATGACGATCGGCCAGATGTTCGTGGTCGGCTTTCGCGGCTGTGACATCGGCGCCAATGCTTGGCTTGTCGAGGCCATTGCCCGCGACGGCCTGGGCGGGGTAATCCTCTTTGACCGCAATGTCGACCGTTCGGTGCAGAACATCGAGTCGCCCGAACAGTTGCGGCGGTTGACCGCCGGCTTGCAACAGCAAGCCCGCACGCCGTTGTTCATCGCCGTTGATCAGGAAGGGGGCCGGGTTTGCCGGTTGAAGGAGCGGGACGGTTTTTTGCCCTCGCATTCCGCCGCCGAGCTGGCTGCGCTGGGTATCGAGGCCACCGCCCATCATGCCGATATTCTGGCGGAGGAACTGGCGGCCTGCGGCATCAACCTCAATTTCGCGCCGGTGGTCGATCTCGATCTCAATCCGGACAATCCGATCATCGGCCGTTACCAGCGGAGTTTCGGCGCCGATCCGGCCACGGTGGCCAGCCATGCCCGCGTCTTCGTCGAGGCCCATCACCGCCACGGTGTCGGCTGCTGTCTCAAGCATTTTCCCGGCCACGGCAGCGCCGGCAACGATTCCCACCTCGGTTTTGTCGACATCAGCGCCTGCTGGCGGACAGTGGAGCTGGACCCCTACCGGCAGCTGCTGGCCGCCGGCTATGGTGACGGGATCATGACAGCCCATCTGGTCAACCGTCGCCTCGACTCCTCCGGCTTGCCGGCCACCCTGTCCGCGTCGGTGATCGACGAGCTGTTGCGCCGCGAACTCGGCTTTGACGGAGTGGTGTTCAGCGACGATCTGCAGATGCGGGCGATCAGCAACGGCTGGAGCACGGCGGAGGCGGTACAGCGGGCGGTGCTCGCCGGGGTCGACGTGCTGGTGATCGGCAATAATCTCACCCCCCGGGACGACGCGTTCCGGGCGGGCGTCGACGCCATCGAGCAGTTGCTTGACAGCGGCCGGATCGATGGGCAACGTATCGAGCGGTCCCTGGCGCGTATCGCCCGATTCAAGGAACAACTCACAGGAAAACAACCATGGAACTCGACCGTCCCACCCACAGCCTGATGATCGGCTACATCGCCTGGTTGTTCGGCTTCATCGGCGCCCATCGCTTCTACTACGGCAAGCCGATCTCCGGCACGATCTACTTTTTCACCCTCGGCATCTTTTTCATCGGCTGGATCGTCGACCTCTTTCTCATTCCCAGCATGGACCGCGAGGCGGAAATCCGCTACATCCCCGGGCCGATCGACTACAATGTCGCCTGGTTGCTGCTGGTTTTTCTTGGCATGTTCGGCGTTCACCGCCTCTACATGGGCAAGGTCTGGACCGGTATTCTCTACATGCTGACCTTTGGTTTGTGCGGCCTAGGGTATATCTACGACATGTGGACCCTGAATGACCAGCTCACCCTGATCAACGGCCAATCCGGCGGCAATCGGACCCTACGCAGCGCCTGACGGCTCGCTCAGGCGGCCGGCCGGGTGAAAACCAGCTGTCGGTTCGTTGACAGGTCCGGGCGAAACCCATACCCGCCGCCGGTGAAGGCGGTGATCCCCTCCGGTCGGTCGATCCGCTGACGGATAAGGAAGGCAGCCATCATCCCCCGTGCCCGTTTAGCGTGAACAGCCATGATTTTCAGTTTGCCCGCCCCTTCCTCCTTGAACTGGATGTCAATCCAGGGCGCGCGCAGCCGGTTCTTGTCCACGGCCTTGGCGTATTCGTGCGAAGCCAGGTTGATCAGCAGGGGATGTGGTTCACGCGCCAACTGCCGGTTCAGTTCATCGGTGATCCGTTTTCTCCAGAACGCGTACAGATGCTTGCCGTGCTCGTTGCGCACGGCGTAGCCCATCTCCAGACGATGGGGCTGAATCAGGTCCAGGGGCCGGAGGAGTCCGTACAGGCCGGAAAGGATGCGCAGCCGCTGTTGGGCTGCGTGCAGATCATCGGCGGAGAACTCCGCTGCTCCCAGACTGCGATAGGCCTCGCCGTCGTAGGCCAGCAGGGCCGGTTTGCCGCCGTCTGCCGCAAACCCATGGAACTGGGCCATGGTCCGTTCGGCCAGGGACTGACTGACATCCATCAGTGCGCGCAGGCTAACCAGATCGTACTGGCGCAGCAGGGTGACCAGCTCTTCCGCCTGCGCCCAAAAGATCGGCCGGGTCGAAGGCAGGGGGCAAGGGGCGGGGCTGAAATCCTGTCCCTTGGAGGAATTGATGATGATCATGGCGACACTCCGATTGATTCAGGGGCAGCACAACACCTGATTGCCGCCGGCCGCCTTGGCTTGCATCAGGCAGCGGCTGGCAATCAGCAGCAGGTCGTCCGGAGAGGCGTTGCGCTCGGCGATCTCCGGGGTGAATCCGGCCACCCCGAAACTGGCGGTGCAGCTGACCAGATGGCCGTTCGCCGCACAGTTGAGACCAGCGAACCGTTCGCGCAGCCGGCTGGCCACCAGGGCGCCGCCACGGATGGGCGTTTCCGGGAGGACCAGCAGGAATTCGTCCTCGCCCCAACGGGTGATGGTGTCGATATCCCGACGAATGGATTCCATGGCCATGCGGGCGAATCCGGCCAGGATCTGATCGCCGACGCGGTGGCCCAAGGACTCGTTGACCCCCTTGAGGCCGTCGATGTCGCAGAGGATGACCGCAAGCGGGTGGGTGTAGCGCAACGACCGGCGCAGCTCCTTCTTGAGCAGTTCCTCCAGGTGCGGCCTGCTCAGGCAGCCGGTGAGCGGATCGATCACGGTCATCAGGTCGATTCGCTCCCACAATTCCTGTTCCTGCAGGACCAGGCCAAACTGGCGGGCGGTGTCGAGGAGGATGGTGGCCAGGATCTCACCGGAGGTCGATTCCGGCACCACCCGGAACAGGGAGCGGCTGTTGGCCAGGTGCAGGGCGGCGGGCAGATGATCGTCGGGGACCAGCAGCAAGGGGATGGCCTGGGTGAGGGTGACCGCCTGGTTGAGAAAATCAAGCAGGCCCATGTCGGGCAGTTCACAAGCCACCAGCATCCCGCACCATTGATCCTCCAGGGCCAATTGGACCAGCCCCGTCCGGCCGTCGGCGACGGTGATAAACTCGAATTTTCCCGTGAAGTCAGCGGGAAGCTGGGCAATATTCAAACGATGGTTGATAATCAGGATGCGGTGCGACATGAAAGACTCCGGAAAACAAGAGGTTGCTTGGCTCGCGCATCATACCATCGGCGACCGCAAATGCGGAGCGGTATTTTCTGTTGGCAAGCAGGGGCCGACGCGCTATACAGCCCCGGACAAGGAGTGAGAGCATGCAAAACGTCAGTGGCTGCAAGCCGGACATCCAATATCCCTGCCGGTGGCAGTACCGGTTGATTGGCGAGGACCGGGCTGCCATCATGGCGGCCATCCATGCCTCGGTGGACGTGACAACCTGCGTCATCGCCGAGGGCAACGTCAGTTCCGGCGGTCGCTATCTCAGTATCAATCTGGAAATCACGGTCGGCGACGAGGCCGAACGGCTGCGGTTGTATCAGTGTTTTGCCGGGCATCCGGCCATACGGGTAGTGTTATGAATCAGGACGCAACAGGCGAACAACCATTGGTCGACAACAAGGTGATCCCGGTGATGCGGGAGGCGATCTTTACCGTGCAGATGCTCCTGTTCAAGGTGCTGCGCCAAAGCGTTCATGACCGCTACGTCGATCAGGCCGAACCATTCCCTGTCCACCTAGCCGGGGCGGTGGTCAACAACCTGTTCGGCACCCAGCCGACAGACCAGGCGGTGGCGGCCTTTGCCGGCGTCAACCGGGAACTGGTCGAACGGGAGTTGCGCGAGCTCTCCAGCCACTGCCAGGAATTGCTCCCCGTGCTCACCGACGGCCTGCGGATGAAAACCATCTGCGACAACCAGGAGGGCATCCACTCCATTCCCTCGCTGCTCATGGCCAAGGCCCTAGGCATCCTTCAGGAGGAGCGCGACCTGCCGCTGCCCTCCACCTTCATGCTTCAGGTGCGGGCACTGGCCTCGGCCCATGGGCTCATCGAGCCGATGGAGACGACCCCGCCGCCCGAAGAATCACCAGCGTAGCCCCCCAACCGCCGCTGGTCTCGTCGCCCAGACGATACCCGGCCACCATCTCCATCCGATCGAGCAGGGCGTGCACCGTGCGCCGCAGGGTGCCGCTGCCCTTGCCGTGGATGATCCGCACCTGCAGGATGCCGTTTTCCCGGCATTCCTGCAGATAGTCAGGAATCAGGGTCTTGATCTCCGAGGGCCGGAAGGCGTGCAGATCGAGGGTGCCGTCAATGGGCACTTCGATAGGTGGGTCATCGTGCATATCTTATTGTTTTACTCTTTTTTTAAAGATAGACGGGGCCGAGGTGCTTGCTGCGCGTGGAACATGGAGCGCAAAGCGCGCAGGAGTCCACCTTCGATCCCTCTTGCTTGCTGGGCAATTGTTTCAGACGATTCTGCCGGCTGACCGGCGCGCGGACCCTTGCCGCCCGTGCATCCCGGCAGGGACGTGGCGACCTTCCTTAAGGAGAGAAAAATAATAGTTGATTTTTTCCAAGAGGTTACTGTACACCTGCTGTCTTAGTAATAAACAGGTAAAGCACCGGCTCTACCAGTGGGCTCCCAAAGTTTGACGGGGAGAATTCCCATGTATGACGAACAGGGCCTAAGCCACACCAAGAAGGATTGCGAGTATCGTGTCGTATGGATACCAAAGTTTCGCAAGAATGCGATCTTCAATGACTTTAGTTTTCATAAACATGGAGATAGAGACAATTGTGAATGATAAAATGGTCGTTATATATCAAATGGGAAAAGTAGCTTCATCAACTATCAAAGCAACGTTAGCTCAGATAAAAGGATTGAATGTTATTCATACTCATCATCTTAGCTCAAATTATACAAGAAATCTGAATAGCATAAAGAGAAAAATGGGTTGGAAAACAACTATCTCACCAGAAAGCATTGACGATCTTTACAATAAAATTATTCATGAAAATGAAATTTATATTATATCTCTGGTGAGAGAGCCAATTGGAAGAAATATTTCAGCTTATTTCCAAAATTTAGATCTAATATTTAAGCAGGATGATGCATATAAAAATATTCCATTCGATCAAGTTTTAGAAGGTTTTTTTACAAAATACCCACATTCGATACCAATAACATGGTTTGATAATGAGTTTAATGAAGTGTTAGGGTTTGATATTTATAATCATGATTTTCCGAAGGATGAAGGGGCTGTTATTATAAATAATAAAAAATATCATATACTTGTTATGCGTCATGATATTGATGATGAAAAAAAACAAAAATATTTGCAAAAACTATTAAATATTAAAAATATTAAGATCGTTCGAAAGAATGAGGCTTCTAGTAAATCATATTTTGAAATTTATGCAAAATTTATTGATAAAATTTCATTTTCTGATGATTATATAAATAATATGCTTGAATCTAAGTATACAAAGCATTTTTTTAGTATTGATGATATTGAATATTTAAAAAGTAAGTGGATTAAAAATTGTGACATTTCTGCGCAATCACAAATCTAACAAAGTAAATCATCCGACGTGTTCCAGTCGATTCGTTCCTTATGGCTCGGCTGGTTTACGATATTGGTTTGTCTGAACCATGTCACTAACTCATCGTCCTGTCGCCGAGAGCGACATTGAGTGCATTTGCGGCTTTCCGCAAAGTGAGGATGAGCTGTTTTTCTTGTTTCCAGGGGCAACTTCTCGCTGACTGGATCGCAGTTGCGCAACGCCATTGCCCAGCGTTCGGCTGCAACGGTGGTCGCGCGCTCATCGAGCGGATGAGTGACGTGGCTTTCTCCAAATACCAGGCCGCCGAGGTAACAATCTCGTGCTTCAATCAAAACGTTGCCGGCCTGCTGCTGTACGCAAAACTGGGCTTTCGACCTTATGCCGTCGAGTAGCAGAACGACAACAAAGGGGAACCGGGTCGCGCTTCTTCACATGCGGTTGCCTGGCAATGCAGCCTGACGTGCGACCAAGAGCAATATTCCGCAAGCGCAGCGGCCTGGCCGACGAGTCTGCGGTTATGCGTCGCTCGCCATCAGGGAGGGGCGCTGACGGTCGGCCAGCACCTGGAGGGCGATATCGGCGGCCCGTCGCGATGCCCCCGGACCGCCCAAGCGCTCGCGCACTTCCCGCAATCCGGCGAGCATGCTCTGGCGGGCGACATCGTTGTCGAGCATGTTGCGCAGTTCCGAGGCGATCCGGCCGGGCGTGACCGCATCTTGCAGCAATTCGGGGATGATTTCCCGCTCGCCGATCAGGTTGACCAGGGAAAAGAAGCGTAAATTACGGATGAGCAACCGGCCGAGAAAATAGGTACGGGGCGAGACCCGATAGGTGGCCACCGTGGGCACGCCGAGGAGGGCCAGTTCGAGCAGCACCGTGCCCGAGGCGGCCACCACTGCGTCGCAGGCGGCCATCATCGCGTAGCGGCCCTCGCTGATCACCCGGTAATCGTAGCGACCCAGCCAGGCGGCCAGGCCGTGTTCGTCGAGCAGCGTGCGGCCGATGGTCGGCGCCAAGGGGATGAGGAAGGTGTAGGCCTGGGGATGGTCGCGGGCGAGTAGTTCGGCGGCGGCAAGAAAATCGGGCAACAGGGCCGCCACCTCCTTTCTGCGGCTGCCTGGCAAGAGACCAACCAGTTTCCGGGTCGGTTCGATCCGGTGCGCTGCCCGGAACTGGGCCGGACTCAGGTCAGGATGCACCGCATCCATCAGCGGGTGGCCGACGAAATCGACCCGCACGCCGTAACGGGCGTAAAAGGACTGCTCAAAGGGCAGGATGACCGCCATCCGGTCGGTCAACCGTTTGATGGTCCGCACCCGGCCCTTGCGCCAGGCCCAGACCTGCGGGCTGATGTAGTAAAACACCGGGATGCCGAGCTTCTTGGCCGATCTCGCCAGCAGCAGGTTGAAGTCCGGATAGTCGATCAGGATCAGTAACCCGGGGCGGCGGTCGCGCATGCGCTCGATCAGGGCACGGCGGGCGGCGAGGATATCACCCAGGTGGCTGAGGACCTCGAAAGCACCCACCACCGCCAGCTTGGCGGCGTCGCACAGCAGTTCCACCCCGGCCGCGTGCAGTTCCCGGCCGCCCATGCCGCAGAAGCGCAACTCTGGCCGCTGCTCGCGCATGGCCCGCACCAGATTGGCGCCGTGCAGGTCGCCCGAGGCCTCGCCGGCCACGATCATCACCTCCTGGGTATATCCGCCGTGGATGTTCATCGCCTGACCCGTCAATGGTGGAGGTAGGCCAGCAGGTCGGAGCGGCCCTCGTCGGCCAGGATCTGCTCGACCCGCCGACGGTTGCTCTCAATCTGCTCGACCACCTGCAGGGCCACGTCCAGGGCGCGGCGGCCCTCTTCACCGGCCACGGCCGGACGGCTACGGTCGCGCACATGCTGGACGAAATCGCGTAACTCCAGTTCCAGGGCATCCTGGTCCTGGAAGCCCGACTTGCTGATCTCCGGCACCGGTGCCGCGCCTGTTGCGCCGGGCTTGAGCCGCACCGACATCACCTCCTTCTTGCCGAAATCCACCGACAAATACTGGCCGGGTTGGAAGATGCGCATCCGCCGCATGTTGTCCATGGAGATACGGCTGACCGTAATGTTGGCGGTGCAGCCGTTGGCAAAGATGAGGCGGGCGTTGGCGATGTCGGTGTGCTGGGTGACCACCGGCGCACCGGCGGTGAGGATGGAAACGATCGGCGCCTTGACGATGGATAGGACGATATCGATGTCGTGAATCATCAGGTCGAGCACCACATCGACATCCGTGCCCCGCTCCTTGAACACGGCGATGCGATGCGCCTCGATGAACAGCGGATGGGTGAGCAGCGGCTGCATGGCCAGCACCGCCGGGTTGAACCGCTCCAGATGGCCGACCTGGAGAATCCGCCCGTGCTCGCGGGCCAGATGGATCAGATCGTCGGCTTCGCTCAGGGTGGTGGTGATCGGCTTTTCCATCAGCACGTCGATACCCTGCTGCAGGCAGACCTTGCCCACTTCGTGATGGAGGCTGGTCGGCACCACGATGGACACCGCATCCACCTGGGGCAACAACTCCCGGTAATCGGCAAAAGAGGCGGTGGAGCATTCCTCGGCGATTTGCCGTGCCCGCGCCGGATCGGCATCGGCCACCCCCACCAGGTCGACATCCTCCATGGCCGCGTATTTTTGGGCGTGAAAACGGCCCAGGTATCCAACTCCAATCACTCCAACCTTCATTGTCTTGCTCATGTCCTTCCTGTTCTGTTCCCGGCTGGACTGCAAAATGCAGCCTGCATTCAAATGCCGAGATAGGCTTGTTGTATGGCAGGATTGCCGAGCAGCGCCGCTGCCCGGTCCTGCATGACGATGCGGCCATTTTCCAGGACATAGCCCCGATCCGCCACTTGCAGGGCGAGATTGGCGTTCTGTTCCACCAGGAAAATGGTCGTGTGGTGTTCCCTGTTGATCGTGGTGATAATGGTAAAAATTTGTTTGGTCACCAGGGGCGCCAGCCCCATGGACGGCTCGTCGAGCAGCAGCAGTCTTGGCCGGGCCATGAGTGCCCGGCTGATGGCCAGCATCTGTTGCTCGCCGCCGGAGAGGGTGCCGCCCGGCTGGTGGCGCCGCTCGGCCAAAATCGGGAAGAGGCTGTAGCACATCTCCCGGTCCGCGGCGATCGCCTTGCTGTCCCGGCGGAGGAAGGCACCCATGTCGAGGTTTTCGGCCACGCTCAGCGCGGGAAAGATGTGCCGTCCCTCGGGAACCTGACAGATGCCCAGCCGGACGATCCCGTCCGGGGCCTTGCCAGTGATCGCTTGTCCTTCAAACACGATCTCGCCCCGCCGCACCGGCACGATGCCGCTGATGGCCATCAGGGTGGTGGACTTGCCCGCGCCGTTGGCACCGATCAAGGTGACGATCTCGCCCTGGCTGACGGTGAGGCTCACGCCGTGCAGGGCCTGGATGCTGCCGTAGAATGCGTCGACCTCACGGAGCTCAAGCATGGATGCTTTCCTCGCCGAGATAGGCCCGGATCACCGCCGGGTTGTGCCGCACCTCCTCGGGCGAGCCCTCGGCGATCTTGCGGCCATAATCCAGGACAAAGATGTGGTCGGAGAGGCGCATCACCAGTTTCATGTCGTGCTCGATCAGCAAGATGGCCGTGCCATCGTCCCGAATCGAGCGAATCAGTTCGTTGAGTTCCAGTGTTTCCTGCGGGTTCATGCCGGCCGCCGGTTCGTCGAGCAACAGCAGCAGCGGCTCAGTGGCCAGGGCCCGACCGATCTCCAGCCGCCGCTGAGCCCCATAGGGCAGATGCTTGGCGAACTCGTCGGCCTGATCCGCCAGGTCGATCCGCTCCAGCAAAGCAAGGCTCATGCCAACAATGGCCTTTTCTTCGTGCCGCACCGCCGGCGGGCGGAAGATGGCCCCGAAGACCGTTGCATGGGTGCGGCAGTGGCGACCGATCATCACGTTCTCGAGCACGGTCATGTTGGGGAAAAGGCGGATGTTCTGGAAGGTGCGCGCCACTCCCTGCGCGGTGATCTGGTTGGGCTTGAGTCCATTCAACCGTTTGGGTGCTTGGCCGGGCGGAGTCAGCAGCAGTTCGCCGCCGGTGGGGGCGTAGATGCCGGTCAAGCAGTTGAACAAGGTGGTCTTGCCGGCGCCGTTGGGGCCGATCAGGGCCGCGATTTCTCCCGGATGGAGGCGGAGATCGAGATGATCCAGGGCACGGATGCCGCCGAAATCCATGGTCAGGCCGCTGACGGTGAGGAGTGGGTCCATGGGCTGTGTCAAAAGTGCAACAAATTATCGGTTGACTGTGTAGCTTCGGCGCACCGTGGCCACGATGCCCTGGGGCCGGAAGACCATCATCACCACCAGAACGGCGCCGAAGGCAAGCATGCGGTAGTCGGCCACGGCACGCAGGTATTCGGGCAGGAGGATCAGCACCAGGGCGCCGACAATCACCCCGACGATCGAACCCATGCCGCCCAAGACCACGATGCAGAGGATGATCGCCGACTCGAGAAAGGTGAAGCTGGCCGGGTTGACAAAGGTGGTCTTGGCAGCGAAAAAGACCCCGGCCATGCCCGCCCAGGTGGCCCCGAGGGCAAAGGCGGTCAACTTGGTCCGGGTCTTGTCGATGCCCATGGCCTGGCAGGCGATGTCATCCTCGCGCAGGGCGTACCAGGCCCGGCCGATGCGCGAGTTTTGCAGCCGATTGATCATGAAGATGGTGAACAGCACCATGAGGATCATTAGATAATACAAATAGATGATCGAGGCCTCCAGCGACAGCTCAATGCCGAACAGGCCAGGGCGGGGGATGTTGGCGATGCCGCTTGGGCCTTGGGAGAATTCGGTCCAGTTCTCCAGCACCAGGCGGATGATCTCGCCGAAACCGAGGGTGACGATGGCCAGATAGTCGCCGCGCAACCGCAGCACCGGAAAGCCGAGCAGGATGCCGAACAGTGCGCCCAGCAGGCCGCCGATGGGCAGCACGGTCCAGAAGCCGAGGCCGAAATGGAGGTGGAGCAAGGCGTAGCTGTAGGCGCCGACCGCATAGAAGGCCACGTAGCCGAGGTCGAGCAGTCCGGCCACGCCGACCACGATGTTCAAACCCAGCCCCAGCACCACGTACATCAGGGCCGTGCTCATGATGTTGACCTGATAGGTGGAGAAGAGGGTGGGGAAGGCGAGGAAAAAGAGGGCGCCGATACCGAGCAGCGGAAGGGTGACGGCGCGTTGCGCCAGCAGACGCGGCAGCAGGGGAGGGGTCTCCTGCGCCAGGCCCAGGCGGATGCGTTCCCGACGGGCGGCGCGAAAGGCGAGAAGCAGGCGGGAAGCCACGAAGAGGCCAAAGCTCACCCCGCCGACCCAGGCCAGATTGGACCAGCGCCAGAGGATGCTCTTTTCCACCGGATTGACCTTGATCACCAGCAGGGGAAAGGTGAGAAACATGAACCACAGGGCTGTGAGCAGGGCCTGGCGGAAATCCTTGACAGTCAGCATGGGCATCGAACGGTTAGACTTTTTCCACTGCCGCCTTGCCGAGCAGTCCGGCAGGACGGAAGATCAGGATCAGCACCAGCAGGGAGAAGGCGAATACGTCCTCATAGTCGCTGCTCACATAACCGGTGGCAAAGGCCTCGGTCAGGCCGAGGACAAAACTGCCCAGCACGGCACCGGGAATGGAGCCGATGCCACCGAGCACTGCGGCGGTAAAGGCCTTGATGCCGGCGAGGAAGCCGATAGAGAAGTTGATCTGGCCGATGTGCGAGGCAATGAGCAGACCACCGATGGCGGCCAGGGCCGAACCGAGGACAAAGGTGATCGAGATGATCCGGTCGACATTGATCCCGACCAGCAGCGCCATGGTGCGGTCTTGGGCCGTGGCGCGCATGGCCTTGCCGGTGCGGGTGCACTTGATCAGCACGGTCAGGAACAGCATGACCACGGCCGAGACCACCAGGATGGCCAGGTCGGTGGAGCCGATGATGGCGGCATAGGGCTCGAGCAAGGCAAAATCCGGAATCAGGGCCGGAAAGGGCAGGAAGTCCGAGGTCTGGGCCAGGAGGACATAATTCTGCAGGAAAATCGACATGCCGATGGCCGAGATCAAGGGCGACAAACGGGGGGCGTTGCGCAAGGGCCGGTAGGCCAGCCGCTCCACGGTGTAGCCGTAGGCCCCGGCCCAGACCACGGCCGCCAGCGCGGTCAGAACAAGGATGGCCGGCAGCGGCAGGCCGAGGATCGAGAAGACGGTCGAGGCGATCAGGGCGGTGAAGGCGCCGATCATGTAGATCTCGCCATGGGCGAAGTTGATCAGGCCGATGATGCCGTAGACCATGGTGTACCCCAGGGCGATCAGGGCGTAGATGGAACCCCGGGTCAGACCACTGAACAGCAGTTCGATGAAGTAGTCCATGGAAATCCTCTTGCAAACGGGTCGGGCTTGAAGGGCGCGGCAACCCCAGCGGGCGCACAAAACATCAATGCCTGGGACCGCAGCGGCGATTCCAGGCATTGGCAGGTTGGCATGGGCGAGCGTTACTGGACTTGCACGTATTGGCCGTCCTTGACTTGATAGATGGAAAAGCCGATGCCGATCGGTTCGCCCTTGGCGTCGAACTTGATATGGCCAAACGGGGTGGCCACCTCCTCGCTGCGCAGCGCCTGGGCCACGGCCTCGGGATCGGTGGAGCCGGCCTTGGCCAGGGCATGGGTCAGGGCCAGGGTGGCGGCGATGGCGTTGTCGAAAAAGGCGCCGGGATCGGTACCCTCGGCCTGTTTGAATTTGGCGCGATACTCCTTGGTGATCGGATTCTGGGAGACGTCGGCCGGTCCGGTGGCGTAGACGCCCTCGGCATCCTTGCCCGCGACCTTGATGAAGGTGTCGTCCTTGACGCCGTCGTCGGAGACAAAGGGGATGGTCATCCGCTTCTGCCGCATCTGACCGACGACCTTGGAGGCCTCCGGATGGTAGCCGCCGAAGATGACCGCCTCCGCACCGGAGCGCTTGATCTTCTGCACCACCGCCGAATAGTCGACCGCGCCGGGCGTGACCCCTTCAAAGAGCACCACCTCGCCCTTGCCGCCGCTCTGCTCGATGAAGGTTTTGGCGTACTCGGCCAGCCCCTTGCCGTAGTCACCTTTATCGTGGATCACGGCAATTTTCTTCACTTTGAGGGTGCCTAGGGCGAAATCCACCTGGGAACGGGCCTGGGCGTCGTCACTGGCGATGGTGCGGTAGAAGTTGGGGTACTCGCCGCTCTGGGTGAGTCCGGGGGTGGTGGCCGAGGGAGAGATGACCGGCACCTTGGCGGCGCGGTAGATGGGCAGGGCGGCTTTGGTCGGACCGGAGCAGATATGGCCGATCACCGCCTTGGCGCCGTTGGAGATCAGTTTCGTGGCGGTGTTGGTGGCGATTTCCGGCTTGCACATGTCATCCTCGATCAGCAATTCCACCGGCGCGCCGTTGATGCCGCCTTTGGCGTTAATCTCTTTGACAACAAGTTGGGCAGCCTTTAAAGTCGGCAGGCCGTAGGAGGCCAGGTCGCCGCTGTGGGCGCCGGCCACGCCGATCTTGACCGCTTCGGCGGCCAGGGCATTGACGCTCAGGCCAATGGCCAGGATACTAGCAGCAAACAGGGTGAAGGGTGGGACACAACGCATTGTGGAGACACCTCCCGGTCGGGTCAGGTTGCAAACGATCTTGTCTTTTTCGAGTGTGCCCATTTTTTACCCCATTGAGATAATTTTGCACTAAAAATGACCGGATGGCAGGTCTGGCGGACCGGCGCGCACCCTGCGGGAGGTTTGCCGCTTCGGTGCCACGGTGAAGGAGCCGTGGACCGCTTCCCCTATCTCCATCGTGGTCCGTCGACGGGAGCTGTTGTGCACGACATGAAGCAATCAACCGCGTTTTATTTTGCCTTGGGCCGGCCATTGAGCCCGATCTACAGCCTGGCCATGCGCCTGCGCGAGACCCTCTACCGTCGGGGCGTGCTCCGCTCTTACCGGCTGGCCGCACCGGTGGTCAGCGTCGGTAACCTGACCTTGGGCGGCAGCGGCAAGACGCCGATGGTTCAGTACCTGGCCCGGCTGCTGCAAGACAACGGCTTCCACCCGGCGATCATCAGCCGCGGCTACGGCGGACGGGCGAAAGGCGCCATCAACGTGGTGTCCGACGACAAGAGTCTGCTGCTCGATGCCGAGCAGGCCGGCGACGAACCGCGTTTTTTGGCCGAAACCCTGCCGGGCGTACCGGTGCTGACCGGTATTGTCCGCCGGCTGCCGGCCCAGCGTGCCGTGGAGATGGGAGCCGATGTCCTGTTGCTGGACGACGGTTTTCAGCATCTGCAAATCAAGCGCGATGTCAACCTGGTGCTGTTCAACACCGACCGGCTGGCCGGCAACTCGCGGGTCTTCCCCGGCGGCGACCTGCGTGAACCAGTGGCCGCGCTCAAACGGGCCACCGGTTTTGTCATGACCGGCGTCCATGCCGGTAACCGGGAACGGGCCGACCGGTTCGCCGACCTGCTGCGCCATCGCTTTCCCGGTATTCCGGTCGTCCAAGCCGGGTATGGGGTGGAAGGGCCGGTGCGGCTCGCCGCCTCGGGCATTCTTGAACCGGCAGCCGCCGACATTCTGGTCCAGCACCCTTTATTTGCCTTTTGTGGCATCGCCCACCCCGAATCCTTCCGCCAGACGCTCATCGCACAGGGGGCGGTGCTGGCCGGTTTTCATCCCCTGGACGACCACCAGCGCTATTCGTCGGCCGTGATCGAGCGGCTGGCCAATCGCGCCCGTCAATCCGGCGCCCAGAACCTGATCACCACCGAAAAGGATCTGGTCAAGCTGGCTCCCCATGTCGAGGCCCTGTCCCTGCCTGTGTTCGGGTTGCGGATGCGGGTGGAGGCAGAGGAGCCGTTAGCGCGGAACATCCTTTCGGCGGTCCGTTCCTGGAGCGGCCACGATTGATCCCTCTTGCCAACTGTGTAAAAAAAACAACATTCGCCCGGAGTTGTCCGGAATGTGTTTTTTTTGCCACATCTGTGTCGAGGCCCCTGGGCCATCAATCTGCTACTTCTGCGGTCTATTTTTTTGATTTGGTATAATTTTTTGAATTTTGTACCACCATGTAATATTTGTCGACCAGTTGGATCGCAATTTGCATAGTTTATAGATATATAGACAATATTGCCCTCTTCTTTCACAGAGTTTACAGTAGGTCACCATGGCATCTCACATAGAGCCGCATCAATATACAGTAAAACGAACCGTCAGTTGCTGCGGTGTTGGACTGCACACCGGACGCACCGTCAACCTGACCATCAGTCCCGCGCCGGCGAACAGCGGCATCCAGTTCGTCCGTTCCGATCTGGCCGGCCGACCCACCATTCCAGCCCGGGTTGAACGGGTGGTGGATACCACCTTGGCCACCACCATCGGCGACGGACGCAATAAGATTTCCACCACCGAGCACCTGATGGCCGCCCTGCGCGGCTGCGGCATCGACAATGCGGTGATCGACCTCGATTCCCACGAGGTGCCGATCATGGATGGCAGCGCCGGACCCTTTACCCGCTTGCTCAAGACCGCCGGTTTGCATCGCCAGCAGGCCCTGCGCAAAATGCTACGCATCACCCGGCCGCTCAGCTATGTCGACGGCAACAAATCGATCCGTATCGAACCCTATGACGGGTTCAAGGTATCGGGACGCATTCAGTTCGACGACGCCCTGATCAGCGAGCAGCGCTACTCGGTGGAGGTCAACCCCGAGCGGTTCACCAAGGAGATCGCCTCGGCCCGCACCTTTGGCTTTGTCGAGCAGGTGGAACAATTGTGGCAAAATGGACTCGCCCTTGGCGGCACCCTGGACAACGTCATCGCCATTCACTGGAACCGGCGTTCGATTCTGAACGAAGATGGTCTGCGGTTCGACGACGAATTCATCCGCCACAAGGTGTTGGACGTGATCGGCGACATCGCCCTGCTCGGTTCGCCGGTGCTTGGCCATGTGATTGCTGATCGGTCCGGACACAGTCTGCATTTGGGACTGATGCGCACCATCATCGACAACCCCCACAGTTGGGAGTATGTCACCTTCCAGAAACGAGGCGAGTCCCTGTTGCGCCAGGTAGTGCAGTCCACCCAGAATTCTGGGCACCGGTTCGCCCCTTTCTTTGCCCCGGTCAACGAGTCGTTGCCTCAGCAGGCCTGCGCGATGTAAGCGTTCCCCTGTTTCTGTCGTACGCACAGCCGCCGGATCCCTCCGGCGGCTTTTTTTTGCCCCGGAGCAACGCGGTTTAGGTTCTGCGGTTGTCGGCCCGGAGGAAGATGCGTATAATAGCACGTTATTGCCTCTTCGTTCCCATTGTATCGTTCTCACAGGAGAAATATGCGTTCATCGATAGACACCCTTGGTTTTGTCGGCGGCGGTCAGATGGCCGAGGCCATGATCCGCGGCATTGTGGCCAGTGGCCTAACCACCGCGGAGAAGATAATGGTCGCGGAACCGTCGGTGTTCCGCCGAGATGCCCTGCTCAATCAATACGGGGTGGTCTGTACCAGCGAGGCGGAAATGCTCTGCCACTCCTGCAAGGTCCTGGTGCTGGCAATCAAGCCCCAGCTCGCGGCCACGGTGCTGGCCGAGTACCGCCCCTTCCTCACCTCCGAACACCTGGTGATCTCGATCATGGCCGGCGTGACCCTGCACACCCTGGCAGGATGGCTTGGTGACACAATTCGTCTGATCCGGGTGATGCCCAACACGCCGGCCCTGGTGCTGGCGGGCGCCACCGCCTTCAGTCCCAACCATCATGTCACTGATCAGGATCGGAAAACCGCGTCAGCGCTCTTTTCCGCCGTGGGCTCCTGCGTCGAGGTGCCGGAGAGCCAGCTGGACGCGGTCACCGGCCTGAGCGGCAGCGGTCCGGGCTACGTGTTCACCTTTATCGAGGCCATGATCGATGGCGGCGTGCTCGCCGGCCTGCCCCGGCCGGTGGCCGAGCAGCTGGTCTTGCAGACTGTCTACGGTTCGGCCAAGCTGGCCCTGGAGACCGGCGACCATCCGGCGGTGTTGAAAGGCAAGGTGACCTCGCCTGGCGGCACCACCATCGCCGGGATTCAGGTGTTGGAGGATGGCGCCCTGCGGGGCGTGGTCATGGGGGCGATCGAGGCGGCCACCGAACGTTCGCGGGAGTTGGGCGCATGAAGATCGGCCATGCGGGAATCGTCACCCGTCCAGACAGTCCGGAGGTGGAGCAGATCGGCCGCGAGGTGATCGCTTGGTTTGCCGAGCGGGGAATCAAGGCGGAACTGAACCGGATCGACGCGGCCATGGACGTGCTGATCGTGCTCGGAGGCGACGGCACCCTGCTCCATGTGGCCGGCGAGGCCAGCCGCCATCAGCTGCCGGTGCTCGGGGTCAATCTCGGCAACCTCGGTTTCCTCACCGAGGTGGCGGCCGACGAGATGTATGAGGCCCTGGAAACCTTGCTGTTCGAGGATGAGGTGCGGATGGAGCGGCGGATCATGCTCACCGCCGCCTTCATCAACGGCGCCACCGGCCAGAAAAGCCCATCGGTCCACGCCCTCAACGAGGTGGTGATCGTCAAGAAGAGCACCGAGGCCATGATCCGCCTGCGCTGCTGGGCCGATCGGGAATATGTCACCACCTACCGCGCCGACGGTCTGATCATGGCCACGCCCACCGGTTCGACCGCCTACAACCTCTCGGCCGGCGGGCCGGTGGTCCACGCCGAGCTCGACGCCATCGTTGTCACCCCCATCTGTCCCTTCATGCTCGAATCACGGCCGGTGCTACTGGGCTCGCAGCACAAGGTCACCACCCAGCTGCTGGCTCCTGCCGGTCAGGTCAAGGTGATCGTCGACGGCGAGCTGCAGTGGACCATCACCGAAAACGACTATCTGCTGGTGCAGAAGGCCTCCAAGCCGCTGCTGATCATCAGCTCGCCGTGGAAGAGCTATTTCAATATCCTCCGCAGCAAGCTCAACTGGGGCGGCGCCAGCGTCGACCTGCCGCTGCCGGAAAAGGTCTGCAAACACTGCTGATTTTCTTGATGTCGTCCATCCTCCAGCCCTATCCGGGCTGGTTCCTGCGTTTCCCCCCCCTGGTGGCTTCGGCGACCAGGGGGTCATCGGGCCAAAAGTGCTTGGGGTAGCGGCCCTTGAGTTCCTTTTTCACCTCCGTGTAGCCCCGCCGCCAGAATCCGGCCAAATCGGTGGTCACCTGAATGGGTCGCCGGGCCGGGCTGAGCAAGTGGAGCACCAGTGCCAGCTGGCCGTCGCAGACCGTGGGCGTCTTGCTCTGGCCGAACATTTCCTGAATGCGCACCGCCAAGATCGGCGGTCCATCGAGGCGGTAGTCGATACGGATCCTTGATCCGCTGGGCGCGGTGAAGGTCTCCGGCGCCAGCCGTGCCAGCCGCTGCTGCCCCTCCCATCCCAGCATACTGGCCAAGATCCCCTTGAGGTTGATCCGGGTCAGCTGGTCGGCCCGGGTGATGCCGTTCAGGTACGGTTCCAGCCAGCCAAGATCGCGAAAAAGCGCTTCGTCGCTCACCTCCGGCCAACCTGCCTGCGGTTGCCAGGCACGGACGGAGTGGATCCGCGCCTGCAGCTGCCGCGATTCCCGATCCCAGGGCAGACAGCCGCTGCCCATCCGAGCGATGCCCTCCATCAGGGCGGCCCGGCCGGCCTCTGGATCGATGTCCGCGAGCGGGCTTTCCTCGACGATAATCGCCCCCACGCGTACCTGCCGGACCGCCATCACCCTGGCGCTGGCCGTGTCCCAGCACACCCGCTGCTCGGTGGTCAGCAGTTGACGATGCTGCTCGCGGATGTCCGCAATCTCCACTCCTTCGGCGAGAAAAATTTTTCCTTCCCTGGAGCCGGCATCGACATGCGGCACCACCAGGTACTCGTTGGTGGCCAGCGGATCGGCCGGATCCAGGAGGACTCCGCGGCCGTTGGCCAGTTGGTAGCGGCCTCGTTGCCCCGGCCGCCTACGGGCGATGCATTCGGGATAGGCATGCACAAGCAGGGCGGCAACGGCTAACGGGTCATGGCCGGTCGGTGGGCAGCCAAGCAGTTGCCGCCATTGGCCGGCCGCTTGATCAATCCGGCGGCAACGCTGGGGATCGATGCCCCCCTCACGCGCCGCCCGCTCGCCTTTGTCGCGCCACTGGGCTAAAAGAGTGAGCCGTACGCCAAGATCGGCCGAGGCCTGGGGATGATCCCGTGGCAGCAGGTCTCGTTCCGAGAGCAGGGCCGCCAGGTCGCAGGCCAGGGCACCCTGGCCATTCTCCCTCGCGATGAGCAGCATGCGCCCCAAACGCGGATGCAGGGGCAGGCCGGCCATCTGCCGCCCCAGGGAAGTGACGCGGCCAGACTCATCGATCGCCTCCAAGGCCCGAAGCAATAGTCGGGCCTGCTGCAGGGCGCCGCTGCGGGGCTGATCGAGCCAGCGCAGTTCGCCGGCGTCAAAAACACCCCACAGGGCCAGTTCCAGGGCCAGCGGGGCGAGGTCGGCATGCACTATTTCCGGAGGATGAAAGGCTGGTAGGCTGTGGTGCTCCTCCCTGGTCCACAGACGCAGACAGTGGCCTGGGCCGAGACGTCCCGCCCGCCCAGCCCGCTGGCGCGCCGAGGCTCGGGAAACCCGGACCGTGGTCAGCCTGCTCAACCCGCTACCTGGATCAAAGGTGGGCCGCCGTGACCAGCCGCTGTCAACCACGCACCCCACGCCCTCGATGGTCAGGCTGGTTTCGGCGATCGAGGTGGCGAGAATGATCCGCCTCCTGCCTTGCGGATCGGCGAGCAAGGCGCGGTCTTGTTCCTTTTGGGGCAGGTCACCGAACAGCGGCAGGATCAGCAGGTCGCGGCAGGACGGATCTCCGGCGAGCAGGTGAAGAGCGTCCCTGATTTCGCCTGCGCCGGGGAGAAAGGCCAGCATATCGCCCTGCTGTCGCGGCAGTGCCTGGAGGATGCCTTGGGCGGTGATTGCGCCGATCCGTCCTCGGGGTGGCCGCTGCAGATAATCGATGCCCACCTGGTGCTCGGCCCCCTCGGCGACAACGACGGGTGCCTCGCCCAACAACCGGGCGATCGCTTCGGTCTCCAGGGTGGCGGACATCACCAGCAGGCGCAGGTCGTCCCTGAGTTGGCAGAGATCAAGGCACAGGGCCAGGGCCAGGTCGGCGTGGAGGGAGCGCTCGTGGAACTCGTCGAAGATGACTAGCCCCACGTCGGCAAGGGCGGCGTCGTGCTGGAGTCGCCGGGTAAGGATGCCTTCGGTGACCACCTCGATGCGGGTCTGCGGCGAGATGCAACGGTCAAAACGGATCTGGTACCCCACGCGCTGGCCGAGTCGCTCGCCGAGCAGGGCGGCCATCCGGGAAGCCGCTGCCCTGGCCGCCAACCGGCGGGGTTCGAGGAGGATGATCTTCCTGTTGGCCAGCCAAGGCTCGTCGAGCAGGGCAAGGGGCACAATGGTGGTTTTGCCCGAGCCCGGCGGCGCGGCCAGGACCGCCGAACCGGCTGCCAAGGCATGTTTGATCCGGGGCAGGGCCGAATCAATCGGCAGGGACGCGAAAGGGGAGGAAGGCATGGGGGATCACCAAAAAAACGGGCAGAGGCGGCAGGTCGATACAGTTGGCGGCGGAACGAATCAGGACAGCTCCAGGAAATCAGGGGCCAGTGGTCCTGGCGGTCATTTTTTGCATCCGTCAGGAGCAAAAGCGGGTATGGTGGGGGATCGTCCGTTCAGGCCCTGTTGTCCCGGTCCTGCCTCCCGCCAATCTTTGCGACCACGGATTACCATGTCAACCGACACTCCACGGCTCCCGTCGGCCGAAACGTTCAACCGGGCCTTTGCCCTGGCCTGTACCGCCCATGACGCCGGACGCCTGGCCGAGGCCAGGGAAGGTTATTTGCGGCTGCTGGCTGCTGCGCCTCGTTCGATGCTGCTTCACTACAACCTCGGGTTGGTGCAGTACGGCCTCCACCAGTTCGACCAGGCGTTGAGTTCCTTTTCCCAGGCCGCCAGTCTCGGCCCCGAGGACAACGATGTCCTGTTCAACCTTGCCCTGTGCCAGAAGGAAACCGGTGATCTGGCCGCCGCCGTTGCCACCTATCAGCGGATTTTAGCCGCCGCCCCGGATCATGCCGACTGCCTGTACAACCTCGGCGGCTGTTACCGGACACTCCACGACGATGTCCAGGCCATGGCCTGCTACCATCGGGTGCTGGCGGTGGCGCCCGGCTATCATCAGGCAGCCAACAACCTGGCCTACCTCTACCACCGTGCCGGCGAGATCGAGCAGGCGGTCCGCTACTACAGTCAAGTGTACGAATCCCGGCCCGACGACGAGTCGGTCGGCTACATGCTGGCGGCCCTGCTCGGCGTTCCGCTCGACCACGCGCCCGATGCCTATGTGCGCGGTTTTTTCGATGCCTATGCCGAGCACTTTGAGCAGAGCCTGGTGGAGAAACTGGGCTACGACAATCCGCGCTGCCTCTACGAGTGCCTGTGCGCGTGCGGAGAAACGCGGACCGAATATGACCACGGGCTTGATCTCGGCTGCGGCACCGGCTTGAGCGGTCTGTCGTTCAAGCGCAGGGTAACGGCCCTGGACGGGGTCGACCTGTCACCCCGGATGCTGGACCACGCCAAAGGTAAGGGATGCTATGCCCATCTGTACGCGGACAGCATCGACCACTACCTGCATGCCACCAGCGAGACCTACGATCTGTTTCTGGCCACCGATGTTTTTATCTATGTCGGCGAACTGCTTGAGCTCTTCACCGCAGCCCAGGCCGTTGCCCGGCCCCAAGCCCTTTTCTGTTTTTCCACCGAGCACCTGGAAGCGGAGGGGTATCAACTGCTGCCCACCGGTCGCTTCGCCTATTCGACCAACTATATCCATGCGATTGCGGCCGGCACCGGCTGGACCGTGCTTACTCGGCAGCCGACCCGTCTGCGCCGGGAGCGCGATGCCTGGATCAATGGCGATTTGTGGATTCTTCGTCTCGCTCCAGCTGCCGTTTGAACAAAGAATCCCACCTTACGGAAACAGCGGCTGATTGAAGGGGCCAAAGCCGCTGAGGCAGTCATCCTCCACCTGCTGAGCGATCTGGGTTCCCCAGACCGAAGAGTACTCGGGATCGAAATAGACCAGCTCCACGGTTTCACGGATGTGTTCGATGCCGATCCGACCGCCTTGGCTGTTTTCGTAGCGCAGCAAGGCTTGCTCCGCAGCCTGGGGTGTTTCGCCGTCATCCCGCATCCAGGCCGTGGTGGTGAACATCTCGCCGACTGTGCGGCACAGGGATTCCCGGCCGCTTGGCCCGGCCGGTTTCGTTTCCTGGAGAGATGGGGCCTGAAGGGCCGCAGAGGACGGTTGGCACCGACCCCAGATCACCCCCGATCCGGTCGTGGCGGAATCGCCGGGTGTCATGCACCAACCGAGATCCTGCAACCGCTGAGCGTTGACCCGCATCTGCCGGCAAGCGTCGTCAGCCGCCGGTCCGACCGTGTCCCAGCACAGGTGGGTCAGATCCTGGTCACGGTCGATCAGCGCCTGAATCTCGGGGCTGATGGCCACGATGCGCGCCGAATCCTCGCCGGGAGATGGCGCGGGTGCTGCTTGCCAGCCGCCGCTGGAACCAACGGCTTGCGCGCTCGGTGAACCTGGCGGCGCCTGCGGTGGAGCATCCTCCTGCGGCAACGAGGCCCGGTCGAGCGCTGTTTCCTGCTCTTCCGGGCGTTCCGTTTGCCGTGTATCCGCCTCCCCGGGTTGCTCGGTCCGGGCTTGCGGGGGCGCAACGGCGGCAACCGGCTTTTTCGCCTTCATGAACAGAAAACCGGATTCCGATCCTTTGTTGTAGGACAGGACAATACTGCTGATGTCCCCGGTCCAGCTGTACATTTCCTCGCCATTTTGCTCGATTTTCTTGCGGTCGCCGAAACGGGCAAAAGCCTCGGTCTTCATCGCGGCAAAATTTTTGTTTCCGGCAAAAAGCAGGATCACGCCCTGCAACCGCTGGTGCGTGAAGGTGCAGGAGATGCCGCTGAGGGTAGCCTTGCCAAAGCGCAGGTCCTCGTTTTGCAGGGCATAGAGGGTCTCGCCATTGGCGTCGGTTTCCTTGGTGAGAACCAGCTGTTTCGTCCGTTGCAGGTCGTTGAGCGCGCTGCCCCAGCGCATGCCCTTGAATCCATCGACATCGGCCAGGGCCGCGAGGGATGTCACGGACACGATCAGACCAAGAAGAACAAGAGACAGCGTGCGGAAACAATTCATGATCTCTATCCCAGCCGCATTGTCAGCGGCGGCGGCCGTCTTTACTGGCGCGAATGCTTGGAGTGACGATCAGGGCGATCCGTTCGCTGGCCGCCTTGGACAGGTGCGGGTACTGCTCGCGCAGCCAGACCAGAATACTCGCCTTGTGGGTCGCGGCCGTCGCCGGTTCTGCCCCCGCGAACAGGGCGGCCCAGCAGGCATTAGCCGCCTGGAGTTCCTGGGCGAAACAGGGATGATCGGGTGTGTTGCCCAGCGCCTCCCCCCTGATTGCCGGCTGGTGGTCGGTTAAATCGGTCGCGGCCGTACTCCGCGGTTCGATGCGGTGGGTGGTTTCGTGGTTGATCACCTCGTTGAGCCGCGCAAAAAGGCGCATCGGGTTGAGCGCGAGCATGCTGGTTTCACCCCATTCCTCGCCGACCGAATTGCTGACCGCGATCTCCTTGCCTTTGTCGTCCACGCAAAGAATTTCGGCACCAATCAGCATGCGGTCAAGGCGCCCTTGCACCTGCCGCAGCACTTCGTGTTGAAGCCGCATTTCGACCTGGGCGCTGGGTTGCGGCGCGGCCGGTTTCTTTTTCTTGCCACCATCTCGTTTCTCGATAAACACATCGAAAAATTCGATCCACAGATCTATTGTGCCGGCCAGAGCCATTTCCACAATCTGCTCCGCGCTTGTCCGCCACCGGGCACGCAGGTCACCGAGATACACACGCTGATTTTCCGGGGTTGTCATACCAAATCCTTTTGTTTGTCAATTGGTTGTACCATGACGTAATCGCACCCACCCGCCGGTTCTGCTCGAAACGTCCTCGCGGACATGCCCAACAGGGCACCACCAAATCGCTCTCTTGGCCAACCCGGGAAATGGGTTCCATTTTTTTCGCATCGCCTGCCAGGTCAGGCTCGGAGCGGCCGGCAGCACGCAATTCATCAAGGTAGCAAGATCGGGTAGGGAAGGGCAACTAAAATCCTTTGTGCTCCCCCGGTGGCGGTGCGCTCCTGTTTCGACGCGGTTGGTTGTCGACCAGGGGGGCAGGATGCGGGTCAGTTTGGCCGTAGGTCGAGTTGGATGTAGTTGAGGTCCAGTTGGTCTCCACCCTCGCCACCTACCTCGATCAGCAGACGATCCTGGGTTTCGACAAAGGCAAAGGGTCGGTGGCCATTGGCCTCCAAGACATCCAAGAACAGGGGATAGAAAAAATCGTTGGTCTGCCCTTGGGGATCATAGGCAAACCGTACGCCGAAGACCGGATATTGACCCTCCCGGCACAGTTGAACCCATTGCAGTTCGGTTTTTGGCCGCTGACGCACTATTTCCAGGGCAGGCGATTTCCAGGCGCGTGCATCCACGGGGTGACAATCGCGGCCGAGCTGCTGGCTGAGGTCGAGAGGCGGCTCGGCGCTGGCTGCAAGGGAGGGCAATACCACAAGCAGCAGGAGCAGCAGCGATGTCTTGGCGTCTGGGCATCGTCTATTCAGCAGGGATCTGGCCGACAAAAACATGGGGGTTCCTCTCGAAAAAACGGTTGATGGGACCCTGCCGCCACAGCGACCCACCCCAGGATGGGTCTGCTTTCAGGCATTGGGCAGGGCGTGTTTGCCAGGGGCGTCTTTCCGTTACCCTGTTTGGCGGGTTCGGACAAGCTGGAAATCAAAAGGTCCAAGCGAGGCGCAGGGAGAGGGCATGGTCGGTGGCACCGTTGTCGCTTTGCAGGGTGCAGTCGTAGCCAAGATGGGCGAATGCGCTTGGCGAGAGGCGGGCCTCGAGCGCGGCGCCCATGACCAGGCTGTCACCGGCCAGGTCGCGTCCGGGCGTAAGGAACATATCGCCGCCGCCAGCCAGTTGGGACTGCAGATCGTCGCTGTGGCGGTTGAACTCATGCCACCAGTGCAGCCTGAGTTCCGGTTCCAGGGCAAAGGTCTTCCATTGGAAGGGATAGGCGATCCGGGCGCCGGCAAAGCCGAGCAGGGAATCGCTCGCCCGGGAGCCTAGGGAGAGATCGGCGCTGTCGGCGCCGGATTCCTGGAAGCCTTCCTCGTCGAGCCTCACCCAGCCGCCACCCACGGAAGGCCCCAGGATCCAGTTGCCGATCACCCAGTCGTAGCCGCCCTGGACAGTGGCGCCGAACAGGCGGCCCTCGTGGTCGCTGTGGGTTGCACGGCCGGCAAAGGCCAGTGACCGGTCGGCGTCGAAGTCGATCAGGCCGGTGCCGAGCGCGGCGCCCAACCGCCAGCCCCCCGGGGTCAGGGGATCGTTCCAGGAACCGTAGAGATAGGCGTGCAGACTTTTGTTTTCCCCTTCGTCGGCACTGCTGTCGGATTCGTAGCGGCTCTCGCCGAGGGCGCCGGCCATGCCCAGGATCAGGCCATCGGCCGTGGAGCGCTCCAGGCCGAACAGCAGGCCGTAAACGTTCTTTGTCGCCCCGAAAGAGGCATCGTCCGCTTCGTACCGGCTGTGATGGCTGGGGAACTCGAACCAGGCAGTGGTCGCACCCGCACGGTCGCTGCTCTCCGGCGACGGATCGAAGTGCTCCATGCGGCGGCGCAGGCTGTCGAAACGGGACTGGGCATCGTCGAGGGCCAGGGTGGTGGCCAGGCCGTGAATGCGCGGGGTCATCTCGGCCAACGCGTTGTTGAGGGCGCTGGTGGTCAAGGCCAGGTCGAGGCGGTCAAGCAGGTCGGCGAAATCGTTGGCCGCCGAGGGGCGAACCCTATCCAGGCTGGTTGCCAAGCCGCTGTTATGCGGGATGGCCAGGCTGGTGTAGCTGTTGCGGCTGACCTCCAGGCTCAGGTTGCCGGGCGAGAGGCTCAGCAGCTCGGTGTCGAGAATGGCGGCGCCTTGCACCCGGTCAAAGACACCGGAGATGCTGCCGGCATCGAGCATGGAGAAGCTGCCGCCGTTGGTGTAGCCGTTCGGGACGAGAAGCAGGGTCCCGTCGAGCGAGGCGGTGCCGGTGACGGTGAAACGGTCGGCTTGATCGGCACCGATTTCCATACCCAGGGTGGCGGAGGAACTCTGGGTATAGTTGCCGTCGATGGTCAGATGGCCGATGGAATGGCCGGGAGACACGGTGCCCCGGTTGGTGACGTTGCCGGTCAAGGTGCCGTTGCCGCCCAGGATGCCGTGCGCGCCGACAGTGGTCTCGCCGCCGATGACGCCGTCGATCCCCAGTCGTCCGTGCTCGACCTGGATCGCACCAAAGGTGGAATGGCCGGAGAGCGACCAGTCCACCCCGTGCATGACCAAGGTTTCGGCGCCATAGAAGACCTCATTTTCCATGCCATTGCCATTGAGCAACACCACGTCGGTCTCCCCTGCCATCCACGCCGGCCCAACCAGGTCCGAACCGCTTTGCAGGATGAGACGGGTGGTATCGTAGCTGGCAATGGAGGCGTTGTAACCGCTGATCGTGCCGCTGTTGATGATGACCGAGGGGGTGTTCGCCCAGACACCAACACCGCCCTGATAATCGAGCAGGGGCTGCACAGAGGAAGCGACCGCGGTGATGGTGCCGCTGTTTTCCAGCCATCCTGGACCCTTGATGAAGGCGACGCCGATTGCCCAATCACCGGAGACCGCGGAAATGCTGCCCGAATTGGTTACCTGCGTGCGTCCATGGTTTTCCGACCATATCCCGGCGCTTCCCTTGAGCGTGTCCGCTCCTGTTTGGGCCACGATCTCGCCGCTGTTCTCGATGACCAAATCGTTCTTGCCGTTACTGGCCCATATGCCATAGGAGAGGGTGAAATTGGCATCACTGTCGGCCTCGGCCGTTACTGTTCCCTGGTTGACGATTTCCCCTCCTTGCAGGCAGATCCCATAGGCAACAGCCTGTCCTTGCGGGCTGAAAGCCGATGCGGTGATCAGTCCTTCATTGCGGACAGAACCGCCGGGCCCGCCCCAGAGATAGATTCCGCGCGCCGTTGTCAGCGCCTCGTCCGACTGGGCATGGGCGCCAATCGTGCCCTGGTTGACGACGCTGCTGGCCTTTCCGCCCCAAAAATCGACGCCATGAGCATTGTAGGTTCCTCCAGCGCTCCAGGGAACCGCCTGGATATCGCCGGTGTTGACGAGGTGCAGACTCTCGCCGCTCCAGGGTTCCGCGATAAGATAGAAGCTCCAAAGGTTGGACATCGAGGTTGTGTAGCGAAGACGCATGTAGCCGTCCTCTCCCCATTCCTCGCTCCAGGAATTGCGCAGTATCCAGTAGCCTAGCCCATCTTCTCCGGTCTCGTCATTGTAGCCGATCAATGCCACCGCATGATCCAGGGCTGCTATGTTCACCTGCGTGGGGACGCGAAAATTGTCGTTGAGGACACCCCCCTGGTAGTCATGCCATTCCTCCCTGTCGGAATTCACGCCAATGGTGACCGCACCGATGGCATGGAGAACGCGGCGGGTGGTCTCCACGTCATTGACCGGTATGGAATACCAATCCTCCATCGTATAACGCGGGGCATCCCAATGCTGTCCGGCAGGCTGTTCAATGACCGTCCACTGATCCTCCTGCACTGGATAGGGATAGACGCTTTCCAAGGGCGTTCCATGTTCCACCATGGCGGTCATCGGATCTTCAAGCAGACCGCCATCACAGCCATCCATTCCGTCATACAGGGGGCTGAGACTCCAGACCATGAAGGCCTCGGACAGATCGATGGCCTGCTGGTCGTACAGACCGTGCGTCCGGTTCCAGGTGCTTTCCGCTGCGGCCAGCGTACCAAAGGCATAACAGCTGCCGCAGTAGGCCTGATCGCGCACGGCACCGATGAAGCTGTGACCGTCGATGTCGCGCAGGTCAAAGGAAGAAGGAAGATCCATGGCCAGTCCCGGCATCGGAGCCAGGAGCACGGTGGTCAATGAAGCATACAGTGTCAAATTCATGGTGTTTTTGTTCCCGTGATGAAGTGTTTGCCGCGTGCAGCGGTGGACGTGGACCGCGGGCATGATCGCTGTCGAGACGTCTTGGTCGTGATGAGGCAAGGTGTCCGGGTAACGGCGTTTTCAGGGGAGGGGGAGGAGGGGAGAACGAGACATGAGGAGAATACGCATGCCGCAGTCCCGCTACCATAGTTTCCCGTAGGCCGGAGACTTTGCGCCCATACCTTTCGGTATGTTTGCCCAGTTATCAAGATTCCTATCACAGCAGAAAGGCAATGTCAAAACGATCGGCGTGCAATGGGTGCGAGGAGGGACGGGATTTTTCTGCCCGGGAAGGGGGGAATCAAGGTAAAAAAATGCCCGACAGCCGAAAAGCACTGTCGGGCTACGAGAAGAACGCACGACGAACGGTTCTCGCCGTTAACTTCCAGAGGTGATCTCCACCTTCTTGACCTCTCCCTTTGGCATGGCCTTGCGAGGCATGGTGACGAACAGCACGCCGTTCTTGAAGCTGGCCTTGATGTTATCCTGATCCACGTCCTCGGGCAGGGACAGTACCCGCTGGAACGAGCCGTAACTGCGCTCGATCCGGTAGTAGTTCTTCTCCTTGTCTTCTTTTTCCTGTTTCTTTTCGCCCCTGATGGTCAGGGCGCCGGCGGCGATATCCACGGACACATCCTTTTCGCTCACTCCGGGGATCTCGACGGTGAGTTGATACTCACTGTCGGTGGCGCTCAGATCGACCTTGGGTTTGAGTACTGCCGTGCCCTCAAAGGCGGGAAAAGCGCCGAAACCGCCAACGGCGGGCAGATTGAAGCCGCGGAAAAATTGATCGAACAGTCGATCGATGTCGCGGTGAATTTGTACCATTGGATCACCGTGCCGTTGTGGATAAAAGGGGGCCTTGTGTTCGTGTTTCACCGGCACGGTATGCTCGATTTCCTCTTCGTTCTTGAACCAATTCCAGGGGGCCAGTTTTTTCAGTTCCATGGTCATTGCTCCTCTTGCTTCCGTGTTGGTTGTTCGGCGTATCTGCGTTATCAGCCGACCTTGATTTCAATCTGCCTTGGCTTTGCGGCCTCTGACTTGGGCAGATGGAGCCGCAAGACACCGTTACTGAGCTCGGCATGGACTTTCTCGATATCAATGCTCTGCGGCACGGAGAACGTCCGGCGGAATTCCACCTCGCCAAATTCCCGCCAGGCAGCGGCGCCGCTGGTCACCAGCCGGCGCATGCCGGACAGGGTCATCTTGCCGTTGTCGATGTTGATGGCTATGGCGTCCTTGATCACGCCGGGCATATCGGCATAGAGCAGAATCTCGCTGTCGTTTTCAAAAATATCCACTTCGGGCGCGACAACCGGCAGCTGTTGAACAAGTTCTCCTGCCTGTTCTTTTCGGGTGACAACCTCGGTGTTCTCGCTCATGGGTATCCTCCTTGTTCTGTGTTCGATTTTTGAATGATCGTCGAATCAATTGATACTGATCTGTCGTGGTTTGGCGGCTTCCGACTTGGGGAGGGTCATTTTGAGCAAGCCATCCTTCAAGGTGGCTTCCACTTTGGAAGCATCTACCTCGTAGGGCAGGGTGAAGCTACGGGAAAAGGATCCTGTCCCCCGTTCGGTGCGATGGATTTTAAAGGTGTCGGGGGTGTCCGATTTGCGCGCTCCGCTGATTTCCAGATAGTTGCCCTGAATCTTGACCTGCAGATCCTCTTTCAGCACTCCGGGCAGTTCAACGACGATTTCCAGATTATCGCCGGTATCGCTGAGATTGGTGCGCGGAAAGGTATCAGCGGCAACCCATCCCTGGCCGAGATTGTAGGCCCGGTCGAACTCATTGAATACGTTGTTCATCCGGTTGCGGAACAGATCCATGGCCCCCATCATCTGATGAATGTCATTCCATCGGGTAATCATCTTGTCTCCTCCTTTTCGTGAGTGTGTAGGGTATGTTCCGATCATGCATGACCCCGTCTTTGTGTTGTAGTTGAACTATAAGTATGACAAATAGCCAGTCAATGCGACTTATGAATATTTTGGTTGCATTACTTATTGTGAAAATTTATCAATAGTAATGAAATGGTATGAATGAGCAGTAAGAAGGAGGTGTGCGATGAGTGATGAACAGGATGGAAAAAAATACGGGGAGGGGCTATTGGCTGGTTTGTCCGCCGATACCCTGCGGGGCCGGCAATCGGTACGGGCGACTTTTCGTCTGCCGTCGCAGGTGATAGCGTTACTCAGCCTAGCCGCCAACCAGTTGGGATTGAAGCAGAAATCGCTCTTCGATCAGCTAGTGGAAGACCGGGAGGTGCTGAAACAGCTCGCCCAGGCCGCCGGTTCGTATTCGCCAAGCGGTGAACAGCGGCAGCAAAAGACCTTTGTGGTCAGCCGCAACTCGCTGCTGTCGCTCGAATATGTAGCCAAGGCCTGCGGTTTGCCGCGTGATCTCCTGGTGGAGTTGTCCATTCGACGACTGTTGCCGGTGATGAGTTCGGAGCAGGAAAAACAGAAGAAAAGGCGGGCGGTCCTGGCCGAGATGGAATCGTTTCTGCAACAAGGTCAGGCTTTGTGGGCGAGCGCCGAGCAATTGCTCGGCGAAACTGATGACACCACCAGGCAGCTCGCCATGGTGTTGCTGCACTGTGAACGGGCGGTCAACGATCTGCGCCAGGCTATTGACCAGGGAAAAGAAATCGAGGGATATCAATAAGCATCGCTGTGCATTGACCACATGGTGGTGGTCTTGGGTCACAATTCAACATCTTGGAAATATGAGAAATATTTATAATATATTGTTTTTACAATAAAATATCCGCATAAATTTTTTTGATTAAATAGTTTGACAGTAACGTCTTATTTTGTCATAATAAATATCGAGAATTAATTCTCGATAGCAATCACCCCGACAAAGCGGGGCGCAGGGTAATCGGTATTTCATTCTTCATTCATGCTCAAGGGTGCGGGATATGGAAAACAAGACAGTACGGCCGATCCGGAAGAGTGAAAAGGGCGTGCCGGAGCCGACACTGCGTCGTTTGCCGTTGTATTACCGCCTCTTGAAACAGTTGCGCGAGGTCGGTCGCTCCGGCGTCTCCTGCACCATGATCGGCACCGAACTCAAGCTCGATGCCACTCAGGTTCGCAAAGACATCGAGATGACCGGCACCGTGGGACGGCCGAAGGTGGGATACGATGTCAACGAGCTAATCTGCGCCATCGAAAAATTTCTCGGTTGGGACATCTCCACCGAGGCCTTTCTCGTCGGTGCGGGCAGCCTGGGGGAAGCGCTGATGGGCTACCCCGGCTTTGCCGAGTGCGGTCTTGATATCGTGGCCGCCTTCGATGTCGACCCGAACAAATGCCATCGGGTCATTCACGGCAAGCATGTCCGCCACATCAGCAAGCTGCCCGGCCTGATGCGCCGAATGCGCGTTCGTTTCGGGATTATCACTGTTCCCGCGTCCGAGGCCCAGCAGGCGGCCGACTTGCTGGTCGAGGGCGGGGTATTGGCCATTTGGAATTTTGCCCCGGCAAAGATACACGTGCCGGACCGTGTCATTGTGACCAACGAAGATCTGTACTGCTCGCTGGCCGTCCTGTCGCAAAAAATGACCAGGAAGCTGGCCGAGTCCCGTTCAAAAGGAGTATCCAAATCATGACCACACTTGAGCAGGATGCCGTATCGCAAACGCCTGCGCGCCGTTACGAAAAAGTTTGCACGATCCTTGAACAGCACGACAACCAACCACAACGACTGATTCCTATCCTTCAAGCCGTCCAGGAGGAGTACCGCTATCTGCCCGAAGACGTGCTCACTTTTGTCGCCGCCGGCCTTGATGTGCCGCCGGCGCGTGTCTACGGCGTGGCTACCTTCTATTCCCACTTCGCCCTCGAACCCAAGGGCAAGTACTGCATCCGCTTGTGCGACGGCACCGCCTGCCATGTCAAACGTTCCATTCCCATCCTGGAGGCCATCTACAAGCGGCTGGGCCTGTCCAGCAAGCGCACCACCACCGAGGACATGCTGTTCACCGTGGAGACCGTCGCTTGTCTCGGCGCCTGCGGCCTGGCGCCGGTGGTGGTGATCAACGAGGAGGTGCATGGCCAGATGACGCCTGAAGCAGCCATTCAACTCATCAACGAGATCGAGGAGCGGGAGAAGGTATCATGAACACCATGCAACAAACAGTGAATAATGCCGACCCGTTGATGGGTGCCCAACGACGGGTGGTGATCTGCGCCGGCACCGGCTGCGTCGCCAACGGCGCCATGAAGGTCCATGCCGCCTTTCAGCAGCGGATGGCCGAGAAGAATCTACCCTTTGTCCTCGAACTCCGGGAAGAAAACGACAATAGCGGCAAGACCGCCTTCACCCGCAGCGGCTGTCAGGGGTTCTGTCAGATGGGGCCGCTGGTGACGGTCCTGCCGGAGAACATCCTCTACACCCAGGTCAAACCGGCCGATATCGACGAAATCATCGAGACCAGCCTGATCGGCGGCGGGGTCGTCGAGCGGCTGTTGTACAGCGAGCCAGGCAACGGGCACGCGTGCAAGGGCACCGACGACATCCCCTTCTACACCCGCCAGCAGCGGTTCGTGCTCGGCGACTGCGGCACCATCGATCCGGAAAGCATTGACGAATACCTGCGCAACGGCGGCTATGAGGCGGCCAAGAAGGCTTTTCTGCAGATGTCGCCCGAGGCGATCTGCACCGAGATCTCCGAATCCGGCCTGCGCGGCCGAGGCGGCGGCGGCTTTCCCACCGGCCGCAAGTGGGAGGCGGCCCGCCGTCAGGCAGGAGACAAGAAGTATGTCATCTGTAACGCCGACGAGGGCGACCCCGGTGCGTTCATGAACCGCAGCGTCATGGAGGGCAACCCCCACAGCGTCATCGAAGGTCTGATGATCGCCGCCCGGGCCATCGGCGCCGACGAGACCCTGGTCTATGTGCGCGCCGAGTATCCGTTGGCGGTCGAACGCATGCGGCGTGCGGTCAAGGATGCCACCGCCCGTGGCATTCTCGGCGAAAACGTCTTTGGTTCCGGACTCAACATCAGCTGCGAGATCATGGAAGGGGCGGGTGCCTTTGTCTGCGGCGAGGAGACGGCGATGATCGCCTCCATCGAGGGGCAGCGCGGCATGCCCCGGCCCAAGCCGCCGTTTCCGGCGCAAAGCGGTTTGTGGGGCAAGCCGACCATCATCAACAACGTCGAGACCCTCGCCCACGCGGTACGCATTGTCCGCGAAGGGGCCATCCGTTTCCGCCAACTGGGCACCCCTGGTTCCCCGGGCACCAAGACTTTTGCCCTCACCGGCCATGTGGCCAACACCGGTCTGATCGAGGTGCCGTTTGGCACCACCCTGCGGGAGATCGTCCACAACATCGGCGGCGGCGTCACCAAGAGTGACGGCAGCATCGATCCTACCGGGTTCAAGGCGGTGCAGATCGGCGGGCCTTCGGGCGGCTGTCTGACCCAGGAGCACCTCGATCTGCCCATGGATTTCGACTCCTTGCGCACCGTGGGCGCCATGGTGGGCAGCGGCGGCCTGGTGGCCATGAACCAGGACACCTGCATGGTGTCGGTGGCCCGGTTCTTCATGGAGTTCACCCAGCGCGAGAGCTGCGGCAAGTGCGTGCTCTGCCGGGAGGGTACCCGCCAGATGCTGGCCCTGATGGACGACATCATCGAGGGGCGGGCCGACGAGACCACCCTGCCGCTGCTCAGGGAACTGGCCGTGGCGGTGCAGAAGGGCTCGCTGTGCGGCCTGGGCAAGACCGCGCCCAATCCGGTGCTCTCCACCCTGCGTCATTTTCCGGAAGAGTACGAGGCTCATGTCCGCGACAAGGTCTGTCCGGCCGGTCAGTGCAAGGCCCTACTCAAGCCGTGGATCAATGCCGAGAAGTGCAAGGGCTGCGGCAAGTGCGCCAAGAAATGCCCGGTGGAGGCGATCAGCGGCGAACTCAAACAGCCGCATGTGATCGATCAGGACAAGTGTATCAAGTGCGGGGCCTGCCTGCAGTCCTGCAAATTCGGGGCAGTCGAGGGATTGCAAGGAGGTCAGGCATGATGAAGACGAAAACCGCCGCCCTCACCATTGACGGCCGCAAGGTGGCCATCGAGGGCGAGAAGAACCTGTTGGAGCTGGTGCGCAAGGCGGGCATCGACCTGCCCACCTTCTGTTATCACTCCGACCTGAGCGTTTACGGCGCCTGCCGCCTCTGTCTGGTCGACGTCGAGGGCCGCGGCATTCTCGGCGCCTGTTCGACCCCGCCGGAGCCGGGGTTGGTGGTGCGCACCAACACCGAGGAGCTGCGCGAGATCCGCAAGATTTCAGTGGAACTGCTCCTGGCCAATCACGACCGGGAGTGCACCAGCTGCGTGCGCAGCGGCTCCTGTCAGTTGCAGGACATCGCCCGCCGGCTGGGGATCACCAAGATCCGCTACCGCTCCATCCACCAGCCCAAACCGGTGGATACCTCCAGTCCGTCGCTGATCCGTGATCCCAACAAGTGCGTGCTCTGCGGCGACTGTGTCCGCTTCTGCGATGAGATTCAGAGTATCGGCGCCATCGATTTCGCTTTCCGGGGTCACGATGCCATGGTGCTGCCTGCCTTTGGCCATGATCTCGGCACCACCGAGTGCGTCAACTGCGGTCAGTGTGCCTCGGTCTGCCCCACCGGCGCCCTGGCACCGGCCTCGGAGATCGATGCGGTGTGGAAGGCGATCCACGATCCCAACACCGTGGTGGTGGCTCAGATCGCCCCGGCGGTGCGGGTGGCCATCGGCGAGCAGTTCGGTCTGGAGTACGGGCTCAACACCACCGGCCAGGTGGTGGCGGCCATGAAGCGGATGGGGTTTAACATCGTCTACGACACCAGCTTCACCGCCGACCTCACCGTGGTCGAGGAGGCGGGTGAGTTCATGGCCCGCAAGACCAACGGCGAGCGATTGCCGCTGTTCACCAGCTGTTGCCCGGGCTGGGTCAAGTTTGCCGAGCAGTATTTCCCGCAGCTCTTGGGTAACCTCAGCTCCTGCCGTTCGCCGCAGCAGATGATGGGGTCCATGGTCAAGCACACCCTGCCGGCGCAGCTCGGTCGGGAGCGCAAGGATGTGGTCATGGTGTCGATCATGCCCTGCACGGCCAAGAAGTTCGAGGCCAAACGGCCGGAGTTCAAGACCGGTGGCTCGCCGGACGTGGATTTCGTCCTCACCACCCAGGAACTGGCGAGGATGATCGAGGAGTCGGGTCTGAGCCTCAACAAGCTCAATCCGGCCAGCTTCGACATGCCCATGGGTTTCAAGACCGGTGCCGGGGTCATCTTCGGCAACTCCGGCGGCGTCACCGAGGCAGTGCTGCGTTATGCGGTGGGCAAGATCACCGGCCAGAACCCGGTCGATCCTGAGTTCGAGGAGATCCGCGGCGAAGAGTCGCTACGCGTCATCCGCACCGAGGTCGGCGGCCTGGAGCTGAAACTGGCCATTGTCCACGGCCTGGGCAAGGCCCGCGAGGTGATGCACCAGATTCTCGACGGCTCGCTGATCGTCGATCTGGTCGAGGTCATGGCCTGTCCGGGCGGCTGCATCGGCGGCGCCGGCCAGCCGGTGGGCCGCGACATCGCCGAACGGCGGCGGGCGCGTACCGAATGGCTGTACAACACCGACCGGTTGCTCGATCTGCACTGCTCGCAGGAGAACCACTTCGTGAACGAGTGCTATCAGAAGTACTTGGGCGAACCGGGCAGTCGCGAGTCCCATCGTCTGCTCCATACCCACTACCACCACCGCCGCCGCACCGGCAGCGAGGAACTGGCCCTGGCCAAGGCCAAGGAGAGCGGCGACGGCGTGCTGACCGTGCGGGTCTGCGCCGGCACCGGCTGCTTTCTGCGCAACTCCCAGGCCATTATCCAGGGCCTGATGAAACATGTCGAGGCCAACGACCTCGACGACAAGGTCCAGGTGCAGGCTTCCTTCTGCTTCGAGATGTGCGGCGAGGGACCCAATGTGGCGGTGGGCGACACCATCATCAACCACGCCACCCTGGATGTGGTGATCAACGCCGTCCATGCCGAACTGGCACAGATGGCCTCGGGCCAGATGCAGGCCGACGCCTGCTGAGCACGGCATAAACGAGCGCTCCCGCCGGGATCTGTGCGGTATCCGGCGGGAGCTGTTCATTGATTCATGTTTCGCTCCTCCGTGGCGTGGCCGCTTTCGCGACAGGCGGCCGTGCCGCGGAGGAATTGCGCAGAAAAGGCATCCGGTCACGATGCTCAATAAATTCGACAACGCTCCCAGACTACTCCAAGATGCGCTGCGTGGACTCCGGTATGGGCTGATACCGGAGTCCTGTCGATTCGCTCCCCGTCCTTCTGATTTTCCCTTGGCCGCCCCCTTAGTCCGTCTTACTATTGGCCCATGATTGCCTCCATTTTCGTTCTTCACCTCTCTTTTCCCTTCCGAGAGTAACCGGTATGGCCACGACCCGACCCGAAACCGATTCCCTCGGCACGCGCGAGGTCCCTGCCGCACCCCTGTGGGGAATTCATACCCTCAGGGCCCTGGAGAATTTCCCGCTCACCGGCCGACCGATCCACCCCCTGTTGGTCCGGTCCCTCGGCCTGGTCAAGCTGGCCGCGGCCCAGACCAATCACCGGCTGGGCGCCTGGAGCGACGATGACGACAAAGCCTCTGCCATCCTGGCCGCCTGCACCGAGATGGCCGAGGGCGGCTTAGGATCGGCCATCGTGGTCGATGCCCTCCAGGGAGGGGCCGGCACCAGCGCCAACATGAATGTCAACGAGGTGCTGGCCAACCGGGCCCTGGAACTGCTGGGCTGT
The DNA here is from genome assembly GCF_000186885.1 of Desulfobulbus propionicus DSM 2032. Lineage (GTDB taxonomy): Bacteria > Desulfobacterota > Desulfobulbia > Desulfobulbales > Desulfobulbaceae > Desulfobulbus > Desulfobulbus propionicus. The sequence goes on from NC_014972.1 coordinate 1,838,037, forward strand.
GGTCGGGGTGAGTACACCCGCGTCAATCCCCTCGATGACCTCAACCTCCACCAGTCGACCAACGATGTCTTTCCCACCGCCCTGAAAATCGCGGCCTTGCTCTCGCTCGACCGGCTGGAACAGCGGGTGGTGGCCCTGCAGGAGGCGCTACAGGAGCAGGAGCAGCGGTGGGCCCATGTGGTCAAGGTGGGCCGCACCGAAATGCAGGACGCGGTGCTGATCACCGTGGGTCGCGGCTTCGGCGCCTATGCCGAGGCCATCAATCGCGACCGCTGGCGCATCTCCAAATGCCGGGAGCGGCTGCGGGTGGTCAACCTCGGCGGTACCGCCGTGGGCACCGGTCTGGCCGCGCCGCGCCGCTATATCTTCGAGGTTACCGAGGCCCTGCGCCAGCTCACCGGGCTCAGTCTGGCCCGGGCCGAGAACCTGGTCGAGGCCACCCAGAATGTGGATGTCTTTGTCGAGGTCTCGGGTATCCTCAAGGCCCATGCCGCCAGCCTGTTGAAAATCTGCACCGATCTGCGTCTGCTCAGTTCCGGCCCGGACGCCGGTCTGGCCGAGATCCGCTTGCCTGCGCGTCAGGCCGGTTCCTCGATCATGCCGGGCAAGGTCAACCCGGTGATCCCCGAGGCGGTCAGTCAGGCGGCCATGCTGGTGATCGGCAACGACACGACCCTGACCCTGGCCTGCGCCTCGGGCAGCCTGGAACTCAATCCCTTTTTGCCGCTGGTGGCCCTGACCCTGCTCGACAACCTCGACCTGCTCGCCCAGGCTGACGACATCCTCTGTCGCCACTGCATAGTCGGCATCAAGGTCGACGAGGCGCGCTGCGCCCGTCAGGTGGAAAACTCCACCGCCTCGGCCACGGCCCTGCTGCCGGCCATCGGCCATGAACGGGCCGCGGAGATCGCGCGCAAGGCGGCGCACACCGGCACCAGTGTCCGTGAGCTGGCCCGCGAGGCCGGGATCAGCGACGTCCAGTTCGATCAACTCACCAGCGCCACCGCGGTCTGCCGCTTAGGCTTTGTCCCTCCCTCCACCGAAAAACGATAACATCATGTCGCAATCCGCACCCAAGGGCCTCCGCCTCCATATCGGCCTCTTTGGCCGCCGCAATGTCGGCAAGTCGAGTCTGCTCAACGCCATTACCCGCCAGCAGGTGGCCATCGTCTCCAACGTGGCCGGTACCACCACTGATCCGGTGGAAAAGCCGATGGAGCTGCTGCCGCTCGGGCCGGTGCTGTTCATCGATACCGCCGGCGTGGACGATGTCGGCGCGCTGGGCGAGATGCGCATCGCCCGCACCCGCGCGGTGTTCGACCGCACCGACCTGGGCATCCTCGTCGCGGCCGGCGGCGAGTGGGGCTCATTTGAAACCGAGTTGCTCGCCGCCCTGACCGCGCGCCAGGTCCCGGTGCTGGTGGTGATGAACAAGCTCGATCAGGGCCGCGCCAGCGACACCCTGACGGCCGAGCTGGCTGCCAAAAAGATCCCGCTGGTGCATACCGCCGCCCTCAACGGCGAGGGCATCGCCGAATTGAAACAGGCCATTGTCGCCCAGACCCCGGCCGATTTCCTCACCAGTCCGGCCATCATCTCCGATCTGGTCGGCCCCGGGGAGTTGGCGGTACTGGTGGTACCGATCGACAAGGAAGCGCCCAAGGGACGGCTGATCCTGCCCCAGGTACAGACCATCCGTGACCTGCTCGACGGCGATGCCATGAGCCTGGTGGTCAAGGAACGCGAACTGCGTCATGCCCTGGACCAGCTCACATCGCCCCCCAAGTTGGTGGTGACCGACTCGCAGGCCTTTCTCAAGGTGGCCGCCGACGTGCCGCCCGAGGTCAAGCTGACCAGCTTCTCCATCCTTTTTTCCCGCTGCAAGGGCGATCTGCTCACCCAGGTGGAAGGGGCCCTGGCCATTGACCGGTTGCAGCCCGGCGACCGGGTGCTGATGGCCGAGGCCTGCGCCCATCATCCCATCGGCGAGGATATCGGCCGGGTCAAGATTCCCCGTTGGCTGACCCAGTATGTCGGCGGCCAACTCGCGTTCACCCATGTCCAGGGCCATGATTTCCCGCCCGATCTGCACGAATACCAGTTGGTGATCCAGTGCGGCTCCTGCATGCTCAACCGTCGCGAGGTGCTCAGCCGCATCCTTCGCTGCCGCGAGGCCGGCGTGCCGATCACCAACTACGGTTTGGCGATTTCCTACAGCCTGGGCATCTTCACCCGAGCCCTGAGCCCCTTTCCCGCGGCCCTGGAACTCCTGCACAGTGCGGATCAGGGACGGTGCGAAGGGCGATGACCATGGATCGCAAAGAAATTCTTCATTGGTTGCGCTGCGACGACCCGAAGGAACTGGAGCAGCTGTGGCGCCTGGCCGACCGGGCCCGGCAACAGCACGTGGGCGAGGCCGTGCACCTGCGCGGCCTGGTCGAGATCTCCAACTACTGCGCCCGTTCCTGCCACTATTGCGGGTTGCGCGCCCCCAACCGTCAGGTCAGCCGCTACCGCTTGAGCGCCGAGGAGATCCTCGACTGCGCCGATCAGGCGGTCCGGCTCGGGTATGGCACCCTGGTGCTGCAGTCGGGCGAGGACGACCGCATCGAGGCCGAGTGGCTGGCCAGCCTGCTGCGGCACATCAAGGCCACCACGCCGCTGGCCCTGACGCTGAGCCTGGGCGAGCGGAGCGAGGACGACCTGCGCATCTGGCGGGAGGCCGGGGCTGATCGCTACCTGCTGCGCTTTGAAACCTCGGACCGCGCCCTCTACCGGGCCATCCACCCGGACCGGGGCGCCCGGGTGTCGGATCGGCTGGCCCTCCTCCGCCAGTTGAAGAGCCTGGGCTATGAGACCGGCAGCGGCGTCATGGTGGGGATTCCAGGGCAGAGTTATGCAATCCTGGCCGACGATATCCTCTTGTTTCGCGAGCTCGATCTCGACATGATCGGCATCGGCCCCTTTATCGCCCATCCGGATACACCCCTGGGGCAGGCCGCCTCGCCCCTGCCCGGTGAGACGCAGGTGCCGCCCTCCATCGGCATGACCTGCAAGGCCGTGGCCCTGGCCCGGATCCTGCGGCCGGACGCCAACATTCCGGCCACCACCGCGGTGGCGGTCATGGATGCCTGGCAGGGGAGGGAACTGGCCCTGCGCTGCGGGGCCAACGTGATCATGCCCAACCTGACGCCGGCCCGGTTTCGCGAACACTACACCATCTATCCGGGCAAGGCGGACCGGATCGAGGCGGCCGAGCAGAGCGATCAACAGATTCGCAGCCAGATCAAGGCCATGGGCCGTGGCATCGGTTCGGGTCAGGGCGGACGGAAAAGTGGAACCCAAACGGAACCGGCCGCGCCCGCCACCCTGCGCATCGCCGTGTGCATGGGCAGCTCCTGTTTCTCCCGGGGCAACAACAGCCAGGCGATCGACACCCTGCGCCACTGTGTCGAGGATGCCGGGTTGGTGCCGGACATCTCCGGCCATCTGTGCGAAAACCTCTGCACCCAGGGGCCGAACATCACCATCGGCGAGACGATCTACTCCAACGTGCAGCCGTCCTGTTTCCCCGAACTGCTCAAACACCACCTCGCCAGCACCAAGGAGGGACGCGATGGATAGACGCTCGCCCATCTATACCGAGAAACACGAGTGCCAGGACTGCTATAAGTGCGTTCGCCAATGCCCGGTCAAGGCCATCCGGGTGCAGGATGCCTATGCCACCATTGTCGACGAGATGTGCGTGTACTGCGGCATTTGTGTCTCCATCTGCCCCAACACCGCCAAGCATGTGCGCAACGATTTGCCCCGGGCCCGCCAACTGGTCAAGCTGCCGCCCCGGGTGCTGGTCTCGCTCGCCCCCTCGTGGATCACCGAATTCCCCAACATCGAGGCCGGTCAGCTGATCGCCGCCCTCAAACGGCTCGGCTTTGCCGCTGTCTCCGAGACCGCACTCGGCGCCCAGCAGGTCAGCGCCCATGTGGCCGAGACGCTGCGCGAACAGCCGGGCCAGATCCTGCTCAGCTCGGCCTGCCCGACCGTGGTGGCCTATATTCAGAAGCACCGGCCGCAGCTGGCCGGGGCCGTCACCGCGCTCCTCTCGCCCCTGCTGGCCCACTGCCGCATGCTCAAGCGCCACTATGGCGAAGAGAGCGCCATTGTTTTCATCGGCCCCTGCATCGCCAAGAAACTTGAGGCCGACGAACACCCGGACCTGCTCGATATCGCCCTGACCTTCGAGGATTTGCGCATCTGGATGGCGGCGGAGCGGATCGATCCCCGCGCCCTGACCCCGGCGACCGACGACCGGTTCGAGCCCCAGGCCGCCGAGGAGGGTGTGCTCTATCCGGTGGATGGCGGCATGATCGCCGGCATCCGCGCCCACTGCAGCGTTGATGACGGTGCGTTCATGAGTTTTTCCGGCTTGGCGGCGGTGGAGAACGCCCTCGACGGGCTGGAGGATCTGGACCCGATGCAGGGGTTGTTTCTGGAGTTGTTGGCCTGCGAGGGCGGCTGCATCAACGGCCCCAAGGTCACCCGGCCGGGCAGCACCGTGACCAAGCGGCAGCGGGTGCTGGCCCATGCCCGCTTCCCGGAGACGCAACCCGTGCCCCGACCGCCGGAGCTCGATATCCGCCGGTCTATCATGCCCCGGCCGCTCAGCCAGCCCACGCCCACCGAGACCCGCATCTCGGAAGTCCTGCGATCCATCGGCAAGCGCTCGATCGAGGACGAACTCAACTGCGGCGGTTGCGGCTACGACTCCTGCCGCGAATTCGGCAAGGCCCTGATCGCCCAGCGGGCCGAGCGGGCCATGTGCGTCTCCTGGATGCGGCAGCTGGCCTTCAAGAAGGCCAACGTGCTCATCCACAAGATGCCCTCGGCCGTGGTGATCGTCGATGGCGACCTGCGGGTGCTGGAATGCAACGCCGCCTTTGTGGCCATCATCAACCACCTGCGTCCGGTGTCGCTGCCGGCGGAACTGGAGGGAACGTCGGTGGCCGAGCTGCTGCCCTTCCATAACCTCTTTGCCAGCGTGCTCAAGAACGACATGGATATCCTCGACCGGGATATCCGTTTCCTCGATACCATCCTCCACCTGTCCATCTTCACCATCGACCCGCACGCAGTGGTCGGCGCCATCCTCCAGGACATCACCCGACCGGCGGTACAGAAGGAGCAGGTGATCCGGCGGGCCCGCGAGGTCATCCAGAAAAACCTGGCCACGGTGCAGAAGATCGCCTACCTGCTGGGCGAAAACGCGGCCGAATCCGAGGTCACCCTCAACAGCATCATCGAGTCGTTTTCGCCGGCCAAGATCGAAGGCGACGAGGGAGGCAGCCTTGGCGACTGAGACGGCCTTCATCGACGTCGACCATGCCCTGCGCTGCAAGCATCGCCAGTCGATCTGCGGTGATGTCTTTCTCAGTCATCGGATCAAGGAAGAGGGGCGGATCCTGGCGGTGCTTTCCGACGGCCTCGGTTCCGGGGTCAAGGCCTCGGTGTTGGCCAACCTCACCGCCGCCATGGCGCTCAAGTTCGCCTCCACCTGCACCGATCCCCGGGCGTGGGCGCGGTCGATCATGGATACCCTGCCGATCTGCGAGGTGCGCAAGATCAGTTACTCCACCTTCACCCTGATCGATCTCGACGAGAGCGGCGCCCTGCGCTTCATCGAACACGGCAACCCGCCGCTGGTGCTGCTGCGCGGCACGAGCGAGGTGGAGCTGCACCGGTCGCTGATCACCCTTGATCGGTGGAAGGATCGCCTGATCTATCACGGCCGGCTGCAACTGGCCATCGGCGACCGATTGCTCTGTTTTTCCGACGGCGTCACCCAATCGGGCATGGGACAACGGACCATGCCGCTCGGCTGGACCCGGGAGGAGGCGGTGGCCTGCGCCCAGGAGCTGATCCGTGCCGATGCGGATATCTCCTCGCGGCGGCTGACCGCGGCGCTGATGGAGCGGGCCCTGACCAACGACAGCGGCTGCGCCCGCGACGACACCAGCTGCGCGGTGATCCATTTCCGGGTGCCACGGCAGCTGTTGATCATGACCGGGCCGCCCTTTGCGCCGCAACGCGATTTCGAACTGGCACGGGCCGCCTCGACCTTTCCCGGCAAAAAGATCATCTGCGGCGGCACCACCGCGACCATCATCGGCCGCATTCTCCGCCGGCCGATCAGCGTCGATCTCACCCAGGCCGATACCGGCATGCCGCCGCCGGCGCGGATGGAGGGCATTGACCTGATCACCGAGGGGGCCTTGACCCTGGCCCACGTGGCCCAACTGCTGGCCACGGGCGTCACCGTCGAACGGCTGCCGAACAATCCGGCCGGGGACATCGTCCGTCTCATGTTCGGCAGCGATCTCATTCACTTTATCGTCGGCACCCGGATCAACGAGGCCCATCAGGACCCCAACACCCCGCAGGAACTCGATCTGCGCCGCAACATCGTCCGCCGCATCGTCTCGCTTCTTGAGGAAAAGTACCTCAACACCACGTCGGTCCGCTTTCTCTGACCCCTTTGGGGGAGGAGAGCGGCTCAGCGGCGCACTTCGACGGGATTGGAGAGAACCAGGTCGAGCATCTGGGGAAAGGGTTTGTTGCAGAAGGTCAGCTGGAGGGTGTATCGACCGCCGGACAGATCCGGCGGCAGGGTGGCGGTGAGGAAGCGGGAGGCCTTGCGGTTCTTGATCGGTACACAGTCGGTGCCGTTACTTTGGTCGAGGCTGACGGTGGCCACCGGCGGATGCGGACTGCCGGCCCGGAAGATCTGAACCGTCGGCCGCACTCCGAAATCAAAGGTGCTGACACTGGACAACGACAGTCGCACCTTTTCTCCCGGCCTGTAACGGTCAAAATCGGTGGCCAGGTGGAGGTGGCGGTTGTAATCCGGCTCCGGGGAACGGGTACCCGAGGTCGCCGCCTCCCAAAAGCGCGGCCGGCCGGCGTCGAAATGGACGGTCTTGCCGCCGTAATGACCGATGCCGCCGCAGTTTTTTTGCCGGATCGTTTCCCACAGCTGTTTCCCGTCCACCCCCTCCAGCCAGAAATCGAGTGCCAGACCGTCCATGTGGGTGCTGGTCCGGGCGGCATTGTTGCCCTGGGCGCGGATTTGGTCGTTGTATTCGGGGCTGCGGTAGGCGGATTCGATGTTGATCGTCTTGCCCGGCGCCATGCGCTCGGCAAAGTAGCTGAGCATGAACAGCATTCGCGGCGAGATGTGTTCGCCCTTCTCCTCGGTGGGGAAGCCGAACACCCAATCCACGGTGGCGAAATCACGTTCGTTGAACGATCCGTCCGGGTTGAGCAGGTGCACCCTGGCCTCGCGGTCGTTGCGCAGGTTCTTGAGGTGCATGGAACCGCTGCCCATGAGGAAGAAGCGTTCCGAGGGCTGGGTGGCAGTGCTGTCTGTCGCCTGAAACAACAGAAAAACAGTGTAAAGAAAAATAAAGATAATGTGTTGCATGAGATTGGTCGGGCGTTGGTGCGGTGGCCGTGTTCGCTGGCGGGAAGAATCCGTTTGCCTGCTGGTCGATGGGTGCTGCCCCCTTGTCAGGCGGGCAGATTTTCCACCACCACCCCTTTCAGCCGTATTCCCTTGACCAGATTGTCGCGGGTGTTTTGTTTGCTCTTGATCTGTAGCTGCAGCCAAGATCGCCATTCCTCCCGCTGCTGGGCCCGGGGCGAACCCGGTTCCAGGGGCGGACTGCTTTCCAGCTGCACGCGGACCTGCTGGATCTCCTCGGTCAGCCGGTCATACTGCTCCTGAAAAAAAGCCAGATCGCGGATGGTCTGGTAATCGATGGTAATGCTCTGATTGGTGATCTGTTTGGGGTCGTCGGTCATGCGCGTTCACCTCGCTGTGATGTCGATTGGGATGCGCCAACAACTGTAGGAGAAGAAACGAAAAAAGGCAACCGGCGTTTACTCTTCCCCTCGATTCACCTGTTTTTCCCTGGCAAGACTACTCCACCCTGCGGCAGACATTTTCCACTTCCCGCCATTTCTGCGCCAGTCGCTGTTCCGAGACCGGCTGGGCCGTGCCCAGTTCCGGGGCAAAGATCGACACTCGAAATTCCTCCAGCAACTCCACATATTCCTGCTGACAGACCCGGCAGGGCAGGGTGGGGCTGTTGAAGTGGCGCATCTGCTCCAGCCAGGCGAGCGGTTTGCGCAGCCGCTCGGCCTTTTTCTCGTCTTTGAGCGGCGAGTGCTCGGCCCGTTCGATACGCAGGGCCAGGGCCTGGAGGTAGCGCGGCTTGTGCCGCAGCTGTTCGGGCCGGAGGGTGTTGAGAAAATGCTCAGGCACGATCTGCTCCAGGGCGGCGAGATACTCTTGCTGCCGCTCGGGCTGAAAACTGCGGTTGGCCCGCGCCCGGCCGGCCCACTCCCTGATTCGGCTGTGCACCATGCGCCGCTGCTGCAGGGTGGCATGGACCTGGTCGAGCAGGGCGGTGGCAATGCGCACCACCCCCGACGCCACCGCCTGCTCCAGGGCGGCCTGGAACTGCGCCCGGCTGGGCAGTTGCCCCTCGTCAGTGGCAAAGACCGCGTCGAGGAGAAAGGCCTGGAGCGCGGCGCGCAGTTCGCTCGCCGAGGTCTTGGCCCCCAGGCTCAACCAGGAAGCGGAGTGGCTGGTGAGTGACCCCTTGCACAGCTTGCGCAGGGCGGTGATCTCCTTGGCGCAGTGGAGGCCATAGAGAAACTGCAGGCCGAGCCGATTGAGCCGCCGGCTCTGGGATTCGCTGTCGATATAGTGGAGCGAGACCGTGTTGCGGACTTCATCGACCGTGAGTGTCGGGAAGTAGAGCCCCACCACCCGGCCGCTCGCATCGGTGAGCGGCAATCTGGCCTCGATCTGGTCGAGGTCGTCGACCGTGATAGCCCGTGGCGGCGGCAGGGCCTGGCAACTGCGGGAGGCGGGGCCGGCTTGGGCCCGATCGAACTGGAGCAGCTCGTCAAAGACCCGGCTGGTCACGAGCTGCTCTCCCTGATCATCAACGAGGACAAAACGCATGCGCAGATGGGGCGGCAGGGTGTCGGCCTGCCAGTCGCTGCGCTGCACCGTCACCTGATAGCCTCTCAGGATGGCGCGTTCCAGCTCCTGGTAGAGCGACCCTTTGTACAGGGACAGGCTGTCCATGAGCCGGTCGACCGCATCCGGCAACGGCACCAGGCGGCGGCGCAGCTGCTTGGGCAGCCGCCGGCAGAGCAGTAGCAGTTTTTCCGGCAGCAGGCCGGGGACCAGCCATTCGAATAGTTGCGGGTTGAGATGGCCGAGCAGGGTGCGGGGGATGCGCACCGTGACTCCGTCGGCCGGATCGCCGGGGGCAAAGAGGTAGCGCAGTTCCAGCTCGAACTCACCGGCCCGCAGCGTGGCCGGGAACCGGTACAACTCCTCGCTATCGGGCACGGCCAGACAGATGTCCTCCTCGCGCATGCGCAGGAATGCATCGTTTTTTTTGCTCCGCAACAACCGGTTGAGGGTGAAGCGGTCGTAGACCTTGCCCAGGCGGGCATCGTAGAATTGGTAGAGCACCTCGTCGTCGACCACGATGTCGCGACGGCGGAACCGTTCCTCCATCTCCTGAAACCCGGCCACCAGGGCCACGTTGTGGTCGAGAAAGGGGTACTGGCCACCCAGCTGGTTGCCGATCAGGGCCGAGCGGATGAAGATGTCACGCGCCTCCAGCAGTGTCTTGTCGTTGATCCGGCCGTACTCGATTTTGCGGCCGGCGACGATGGTCAGGCCAAAGAGGCTGACCCGCTCCAGGGCCAGCACCTTGCCGCTGCGTTTCTCCCAGTGCGGCTCCGACCAGGAACGTTTGCACAGCGTGCCGCCCAACCGTTCCAGCCAGTCGACCTCGATCTCGGCCACGGTGCGGGCGAACAGCTGGGTCGTTTCCACGAACTCGGCGGCCACGGCCCACTGCGGCCCCTTGTTGTACAGGCCGGAGCCGGGAAAGAGGACCACCTCGCGGTTGCCGCTGCTGAGGTAGATGTTTTTCTCTTTTTTCAAGCAGATGTTGCGCAAAAAACCGCTGGCTAGGGCGATATGGATGGCCTCGAAGCCGGCGGGCTGTTCATTGACGCGCACCCCCTTGTGTTCCCGCAGCAGGCGGCTGATCTGTTCGTGCACGTCCATCCATTCGCGCATCCGCTGCCAGGAAAGAAAATGGGCCTTGCAGAAGCGCGACAGCCGCGATTTGGAAGGGGCTTCCCCGCCGGGCACAAAAAAACTGTTCCAGATATTGAGCAGGGTGAGGAAGTCGGACTTTTTATCGACGAACTGGCGATGAACCTCGTCGGCCTTGTGCTCCTTGTCCGGCGGCCGCACGCGCGGGTCCTGGATGGACAGGGCCGCGGCCAGGATGGTGATTTCGCGCACCGAACCAAGGGCCATGCTCTCGATGATGATCCGCGAGATGCGCGGATCGAGCGGCAGCCGGGCCATGAGCCGGCCGTTGGCCGTGAGGCGGTGCTCGCCGACCGTGGCTCCCAACTCCTTGAGCAGACGGTACCCCTCGCGGATGGCGGTGGATGGCGGGGCGTCGACAAAGGGAAAGCGGGCCGGGTCGCCCAGTTTGAGGCTGATCATCTGCAGGATGACCTCGGCCAGGTTGGCGCGCTGGATCTCCGGCAGGGTGAAGGGTTCGCGGGCGAGGAAGTCCTCCTCGCTGTAGAGACGGATGCAGGTGCCGGGCCCGGTGCGGCCGCAGCGGCCCCGGCGCTGCTCACAGCTCGCCCGGGAAATGCGGCTGACCTTGAGGCTGGTGGTGCCGGTGCGCGGATTGTAACGGGCAATGCGCGCCAGCCCGGTGTCGACCACGAAGCGGATACCCGGCACGGTGACCGAAGTCTCGGCCACATTAGTGGCGACGATGATCTTGCGGTGGGGCGAGGGCCGGAAGATCTTGCGCTGATCGGCGGCGGGCAGGCGGCCGAACAACGGCAAGAGCAGATGGCTGTCGCCCAGATGTTGCAGTCCGTCGAGGGTGTCGTTGATGTCGCGCTCGGTGGGCATGAACACCAGGATGTCGCCGCCCTGGGGCAGGGTGGCCAGTTCCTCGACCGCGGCAATGGCCTGATCCACATAGGAGAGTTCGGCCTCGTCCTCATCGATGGTCTCGCGGTACAGGGTGGTGATCGGGTAGGTGCGGCCGGACACGGTCATGACCGGCGCGCCGCCGAAATGGGTGCTGAACTTTTCCGCGTCGATGGTGGCCGAGCTGATGATCAGCTTCAGGTCCGGCCGGGACGGGAGCAGGTTCTTCAGGTAGCCGAGGAGAAAATCGATGTTGAGACTGCGCTCGTGAGCCTCGTCGACGATCAGGGTGTCGTACTGGGCCAACTGCGGGTCCTGGCGGGTCTCGGCCAGGAGCACGCCGTCGGTCATGAACTTGATCAGGGTTTCTTTCGAGGTCTGGTCGTGGAAACGGATCTTGTAGCCGACCCGGTCCGGGGCGCGCAGTTCCTCGGCCACCCGGTCGGCCACCGAGAGGGCGGCGATGCGGCGCGGCTGGGTGCAGCCGATCATGCCGGTCGCGCCCCGGTCGGCCTCAATGCACATTTTTGGGAGTTGGGTGGTCTTGCCGCTGCCGGTGTCGCCGATGATGATCAGCACCTGATGTTCGCGAATAGCGGCGACGATCGATTCCCGTTGCTCGCTGACCGGCAATTCGGGGGGGTAAGAAAGCTGCATGAAATTATGGAAATATTCTTGAGGATGCCGGTCCGTTCGGAGTACAATCATTGAACGTGCCGCCTGTTCAGGGCTCTATACCTGAATTTCCCGGCCATCACATCTGAAATATCATCGCACAGCGAGGAGCACATGAAAGCGATCAGAAAGGCTGTCATCCCGGTCGCGGGACTGGGAACACGATTTTTACCCGCCACCAAGGCCATTCCCAAGGAAATGCTCACCATCGTCGATCGGCCGACCATCCAATACATTGTCGAAGAGGCCGTGGCCTCGGGCATCGAGGAGATCATCCTGGTGACTAGCGCCGGCAAATCGGCCATCGAGAACCACTTTGACTATGACTTCCAACTGGATACGGTGCTCAAGGACCGCAACAAGGTTCAGTTGCGCGAAGAGCTCAACAACATCTCCAACCTGATCGACATCATCTCGGTACGGCAGAAGGAGCCGCTGGGCTTGGGCCATGCCATCTGGATGGCGCGCAACGTGGTCGGCGACGAACCCTTCATGGTGTTGCTCGGCGATGACCTGGTGATGAGCAAGGTGGCCTGCTGCAAGCAGATGATTCAGCTCTACGAGCAGGTGGGCGAGTCGATTGTCGCCGTGCAGCGGGTGCCGATGGAGGAGACCCATCAGTATGGTATTGTCGAGGGATCGCCCACCGAGCAGGAACGGACCTACAAGGTCGACCGGATGGTGGAGAAACCGGCGCCGGGCACCTGCAACTCGGACATGGCGATCATCGGCCGTTACCTGTTGATGCCGGAGATTTTCGAACTGCTGGAGCGGACCACCCCCGGTCACGGCGGCGAGATCCAGCTGACCGACGCCCTGCTGGCTCTGTCCAACAAACGGGCCATGTATGCCTATGAATTTGTCGGCAAACGCTACGATGCCGGCGACAAGCTCGGCTACCTCAAGGCTATCGTCGATTTCGGCCTCAGCCACAACAGTTTGGGCAAGCCGTTCCGCGAGTATCTGCGCAAGGTGTGCGCCGAATTGGGGCAGTGAGCTGTTTGCCGAGTTGAGCGCCGGTGGAGCTGACCTACGAGGTTGCCGTTGACGCACCGCTTGCCACCCCCCTGACCTACAGCCAGCCCGCCGGGAGAACAACACCCATCCCGGCGGGCTGTTGCGTTCGCGTGCCCCTAGGCAGGCGGAAGGTGATTGGCTATGTGCTCGGACCGGCCTCCCTAACGGACCCGGCGGGTGCCGAGCCCGCGTTTGCGGTCAAGGCCATCGCCGAGGTGATCGACGAGACGCCGCTCTTTCCGCAGACTCTTATTCCTTTTTATCGCTGGATCGCCCGGTATTATCACCACCCGTTGGGCAATGTGCTGCGCACCGCCCTGCCGCTGGCACCCACTTCGCGAAGCGGTCGGCGGGTTAGTGCCAAAACCAGGAAGACGTTGACCCCCGGCCCGGTACTGCTGTCGCCGCTGCAATCAGGGGGAACAACAGAGGAGGTACTCGCCGCTGTTGAGTACAGTCTTGATGGCCGGCTCAAAAATGCCGAACACAAGGCTCTGTCGCTGTTTCTCGATGACCTGCGATCAGGCGGGAACCGGCCGGTGCCGCGATCCCTGTTGCTGCGCCGTTATCCGGGTGCCGGTCCCCGGCTTACCCGGCTCGTCGATCTCGGTGTTCTCTGTTCGGTCAACGAGCGGGTGTATCGTGACCCTTTTGGCCAAACGCCCGTCTTCCATCCCCGGCCGGCACAACTCACCGACGAGCAACAGCAGGTGCTGGAGGCGCTCCTCCCTGCCATGGACCGGGCTGCCTTTGCCCCGTTTGTTCTTTTTGGCGTCACCGGCTGCGGCAAGACCGAGGTCTATCTGCGGCTGGTGGAACATGCCTTGACCCGCGGGAAAACCGCCTTGGTCCTGGTGCCTGAAATCGCGCTTGCCTCCCAGCTGGAGGCTCATTTTTATAGTCGTTTCGGTGCGCGCTTGGCCGTGCTGCACAGCGGCCTGAGCGATGGCGAGCGTTTTGACCAGTGGCACAACGTGCTGACCGGTGAGGCCAGGGTGGTTTTGGGGGCGCGATCGGCGGTGTTCGCCCCCCTCGAACATGTGGGCGTGGTCATTGTCGACGAGGAGCACGAACCGGCCTACAAGCAGGAGGACGGTCTGCGCTATAACGGCCGCGATCTGGCGGTGCTTCGGGCAAAGATGGCCGAGTGTCCGGCGGTACTCGGCTCGGCCACGCCCTCGGTGGTCAGTTATCACCACTGTCTGCACGGCAAGTACACCTTGTTGACCATGCGCAAGCGGGTGGCGGAGCAACCCTTGCCCACGGTGGAGCTCGTCGACCTCGCGGCCACAGAGCGTTCCCGGCCTGATCTGGCCTTTTCGGACCGGTTGATCAATGCGATGGCCCAGACCTTGGAACAGGGCCAGCAGACCTTGCTGTTCGTCAACCGTCGCGGCTTTTCGTCGTCCATGCTCTGCCGTGACTGTGGCGCCATCCTCCAGTGCCGGCACTGTCAGGTGTCCATGACCCTGCATCGCAGCCGCAACCTGCTGATGTGCCATTACTGTGGCTCCACCCAGCATCCGAGCACGCTCTGCCCTGCCTGTGGCTCTCCGCGGCTCTCGGGGGTCGGTATCGGTTCGGAACGGATCGAAGAGGAGGTACGGCAACTGTTCCCCGAGGCCCGCATCGCCCGTCTGGACAGCGACACCACCGCCAACCGCCGACACTATCTGGCCACGCTTCAAGCGGTGCGCACTCGTCAGGTTGACATGCTCATCGGCACCCAGATGATCGCCAAGGGGTTGCATTTTCCTCACATGACCCTGGTCGGGGTGGTCTGGGCCGACGCGGGACTGGCAATGCCCGATTACAAAGCAGCGGAGCGCACCTACTCCCTGCTGGCCCAGGTGACCGGCAGGGCAGGGCGGGGAGCCGATCCGGGCCGGGTGATCATCCAGACCTATCAGCCGAGCCATTACAGCGTGCGCCTGGCCCAGCATCACGACTACGAAGCCTTTTTCGCCCAGGAGATCGCGGTTCGCCGGCCCTTGGGCTATCCGCCTTTTTCCCGGCTGGTCAATATCCGATTCAGCGGCCTGAAGGAGCAGCAGGTGGCACAAGCCGCCGGTCGGGTTGCCGAGTTTCTTCGCCGTCAATACGGCAACAACCAGGTGGATGTCCTTGGGCCGTCACCGGCGCCCCTGGTCAAACTGAAAGACCGCACTCGCTGGCAACTGCTCCTCAAAAGCGGATCGTCAGCCCTGCTGCAGGCCATGTGTGAGGCGCTGTTGGCTGAAAAGGCCGAGCTGTGTCCGCGATCGGTGAGCATGAGCCTTGATGTCGATCCGGAAAATATGATGTGACCACGCCAGTCGCAAAGGCCGGCTGGTTGATATAAAAAAACGCCCCGGCGGCAAGGAGGGAGGAAACCGCCGGGGCGACAGGAGGGCGTTGGGAAGTGCGAAAAATTGCGCGGTTGAACAATTACCGTTTAGAGTGGCGCGGGCTGTGAAAGTCGTAGAAACACGGCATGGCATCGTCGCCCTGTCCCATCAGCAGCATGGGTAACGGGAATCCGGCTTCCTGAGCCTTGACCCGTAACTTTTCACGCAACTCGAACAACTCTCCGGCCACCTGGGATGCCTTGACCGTGTCCGGCGTGCCAGCAGCCATGATGGCCCGCATCTCCGCGCTCTTTTGTGCCAGTTCCTTGCGGACCGTCACGGTGTCATTGAGAAACTTTTCCCGGGCTTTTTGCATTTCGGTGTTGACTTGAGCCGCGTGGTGCGCGGGTTTGTCCTTGGAACCGGCGTCGGCCGCCTGGCCCGGTTGCGCCAACGCCGCTTGACTGATGGCCAGGGTCAAGCCACTGGTTAGAATAGCCGCCATCATGATCCGTTTTTTGACACTTGCTGTTTCCATGATTCAATGCTCCTGAGATTCAAGAGAAGGTATATTGGTTTGTTGTGCCTGTAGTCTAGCGAGATTCATGCCATTTTTTGCTTTCTGTACAATTATTTGATATGATTGAATATAATATTTCATTGAGCAAGATGGCCGTTGTTTCGGTCGGGCCAAGGCCGATACCTGTTTCCTTTCTATCCACGTGCGAGCGGCACGGATGAGTAAAAAGTATCCAGCCGATGCGGCCGCCCCTGATCAGCCTCCAGGTCAAAGCGGCCATCATCGGCAAAAAGATCACCGCTGTTCCCCTGGATTGATCCTTGCAAAGACCGCCGACATGAGCATGCGATTGTTGAAAAAGTCCCGCCGGCCCGCCTATATGTTTTCCTCTCCCTGGCTCTTGGCCTCGGCCGCCGGTCTTCTCATCATGATCGTGGTCACGTTTGCCTTCCACAATCTTAGGCTCGAAGAGCGGTTGATGACCAATGCCATGCTGCAGAAGGCCTCGACCTTGATCCGGGTGCTCCATTCGGGGTCTCGGGCCTCCTATCTTAACGATCTGCGCAAGGATACCTGGAACAACGAGGCGTGGACAACGCACGTCCAGCGGGTGATCGACCATCTGGCCGAAGATCCGGACCTGCGTTTTCTTTCCCTGGTCAACGAAACCGGCCAAGTCATAGCCCATAGCGATCATACGCGGATTGGCGCTCTCGAACCCGTGCCGGAGAGCAACAGGTATCGGCATCCCGCCGACGATCAGCCGCAGCTCACCCACAGTGTCCGGGAAACCCGCGAGTATGGCCGCGTTTTCGAGACAATCCGCCAATTTTCTCCATCCTTTCCGGCGTTGCTGCCGATGCCCCTGCAACCGTTGCGGGAGGGGCTGAAAGGACCGTTTCTCCACCATCCCGAAGAGAGACGGCCGATGATGCGGCTGCTTCCCGAGGGGCTGCCCACGGGGGAGCGCTATTTCGTGGTGGTCGCCCTGGACATGAAGGAGTTTGATCGGACCCTGGGGCGGTTGCGGATGCAGATTTTCATGCTGTCGCTGGCCATGTTGCTTGTCGGCCTGGGCGGCTGGTTTTCCTTGTCAGCGGTCCAGGGATTTCGCGTCTCGCAGAAAACATTGGAAAACATCCAGGCGTTCACCTCGCTGCTGGTCGCCAAACTGCCGGTCGGTGTCATCGCCACCGATGCCACTGGTCGGATCACCACCTGGAACCAGACCATCGCCCACGTGACCGGCATCGACAAAACCGCAGCCACCGGCAAACACCCGGAGGAGATCCTGCCCGAACCGTTGGCCGCCTTTTTTCTTCCAGGCGGTTCAGGGGCGGCTGAGCCAACCGCCACCGAAAAGGAAACCCTTGTCCGTCTTGCCTTCGGGCCCAGACGGTGCGAACTGCTCTGCCATCCGCTGACCATCAGCGACAGCGAACACCAGTATCTTGGCCGGGTGCTGCTGATCTCGGATGTCACCGAGATCCGTTCGCTTGAACAGCGGATGCGGGAGAACGAACGCCTGGCCGCGGTGGGACGGATGGCCGGCGGGGTGGCCCATGAGGTCCGCAACCCCTTGAGTTCCATCAAAGGATTGGCTTTGCTGCTGAAAAATAAATTTCCTCTTGGCAGCAAGGAGCAGGATACCGCCGATCTGCTCATTCAGGAGACGGAACGGATGAACCGAACCATCACTGAGATGCTCAGCTTCACCCGGCCCTCGGCCCTCCACCTGGGCAGAGTCGATCTTGGCGCCTTGCTGGGGCGAAGTCTGGAGTTGATCAGGGCCGAGGCCGAGGAAAACGGCATCCGGAGCGTGCTGAACATCGGCCCGGATCTATGTCCGGTGCTGGGAGACGCCGACCGGTTGCAGCAGGTGGCCATGAATGTGCTGCTCAATGCCATGCAGGCCATGGAAGAGGGCGGAGAGCTGGTTGTGTCGCTGGCCAACAGAGACAACGGGCAAACCGTGGAACTGCGCATCAGCGACACCGGTGCGGGTATCGATCCGGCCCTCCTGTCCCAGGTTTTTTATCCCTATTTCACCACCAAACAGGGGGGAACCGGCATTGGATTGGCTATCTGCCAGAAGATTGTCGCCGATCACGGCGGGACCATCGAATTGGAAAGCGAACCGGTCAAGGGGACGACGGTGATCGTCACCTTGCCGGCCTATCATCCTCCTCAAGGATGAGCGAACGGCTTGTTGTTCGCTCCTATCCTTGCGGGGTGATGAGGTGCTTGTCGAGAAACTCGCATTCGATCGGAGTGAGGTCAAATCGCAGTTCAGCTTGCTGAAGAATCGCCCGCCGCGTCTTTTCCGGATGTTCCGCCAAAGTTTCCGTCATCCAGACAAGCGCTTTTTTCAGTTTTGCCGACTTGACGTTCAACGGTGAGTGTTCGCTCATGGGCGTTTCCTTGTTTTTCTTTGATAACGGTTGCTTGTTGCCGGGGATGCGATTACATTGTACCCATACCGGAGCAAGGGGGCAACCTTCATTGATGTCGCTTGCCTGCCGTGCCGCCGGCTCGACCAGTTCGACCGGGATGATCGATTGGTGAGAGCAGGACAGCAAAGGGAGTAACAACGGGAATCGCCATGGAAAGTCTGGCAGGACATTTTCTTATTTCCACCCCGCAGATGCCTGATCCACGGTTTCAGGAACAGGTGATCTACCTGTGCGCGCACAACGAGGAAGGAGCCATGGGGCTGGTGATCAACAATCCCAATCCCGAGATCACCATGGTCGATGTCCTCCACGGTTCCAATCTGTCCATCCCCGAAGGCCCGTTGCCGGCGGTGTACATGGGCGGCCCGGTGGAGGTCGATGCCGGGTTCATTCTCTATTCCACCGCGACGCCGGACCGCTACTCGGTGGAGGTGAAGCCCGGAGTCTATCTGAGCCGCGATTCCCGTCTCTTGGAAGATATTTCCCTGGGTCAGGGGCCGCAATGCTATCTGTTCATGCTCGGCTATGCCGGATGGGGTGCCGGTCAGCTGGAGAATGAACTGATGGACAACAGCTGGTTGACCGTTCCAGCGGACGTGGACGTGCTCTTCCATACCCCGGATGACCAGAAATGGCGCAAGGCGGCCCAAATCTTCGGTATTGATATTTCAACCTTTGGGGATATCATCGGCTACGCCTGAAGGCTGACTGTTCCTGCTTTTTCCCTTTCCTTCTGCCCCCGTCGGTTCACGAGAACCGACATTTTTTTTGCCATGAACGAGAACACCGTACCCGACGTTGCTGATATTTTTGTTTGTGCCCGCTGCGGCTTCTGCTGCCACGGGGAAACCACCGTCTCTCTCGACGAGCGCGATCAGGAGCGGATGATCAAGGCTTTGGGCCTGACCCGTGAACAGACCCAGGCGCGCTACTGGCGGGTCACCGGTTCGGTGGTGCAGATGCAGGTGCGCGACGGCCACTGCATTTTTTTCGACGACCAGGTTGGCTGCACGGTCCATGAGGGCCGCCCCTGGCGATGCCGGCAGTGGCCCCTGCACCCGAGCATGCTCGCCGACGAGGACAACTACCGCACGATCACCGACTCCTGCCCAGGATTGAACAAAGAACTGAGTTACGAGCAGTTCTGTCGTATTTTTCAAGCTCTGCTCGATCTGGGAGAGGGGGGCAAGTTCAGCGGATGAAGGTGCTCATCCCGTTCCTGGGCAAGACCAGGGAAACCTATCTCGATGCCGGTATCCGCGACTATGCCGGCCGGCTCGGCCGTTTTGCCACGGTGGATCTGCCGGTGCTCCGCGAACGCCACCACCGCAAGGAGCCGGACGAGGTGATCAAGGCGGCCGAAGCCGCACAGCTGATGGAACAGGCGGCGGCGGCCCCGCTGCGGGTGGCCCTTGATCCCCAGGGCAAAATTCCGGATTCCGAAGAACTGGCCGCCCTGCTTACCCAATGGGAAGATCAGGGGATCGGCACGGTCTGTTTCCTGATTGGCGGCCATCTTGGGCTGCACCGCCTAGTGCTTGATCAGGCGCACTTGACCCTGTCCCTCTCCCGTCTGACCTTTACCCACGAAATGACCCGCCTGATCCTGTTGGAACAGCTCTACCGGGCCTGGACCATCAAGGCCGGCCACAAGTACCACAAATAACCACCAAACGCACACTACTTCCCCTGTTTGATCCTCGCCTAACCAAACCAGCGGGCCTGCTGCACTTCTGACTTCATAAATCGCGCGCCCTGTGGTACTGATGGAACCCGACAAGGCATTTTTCGCAGAGGCAAGGACGATGGCCAACACAGCTCAACCGCAGGAAGAACAGGCACGGGACCATGCCTTGGTGGTCTTTTGTCCGTCGGTCGAAAGCCTGGCCCCCCTGGCCGAGATCCTGGCCACGATGCTGCATGCGGGCGACGTCCTTCTGCTCCACGGCGAGCTGGGAGCGGGGAAAACCACCCTGACCCAATGGCTCGCCCAGGCACTGGGCGTGGACGAGTCGCAGTATGTGGCCAGCCCTTCCTTTGCCCTGATGCACGAATACCAGGGGCGGCTGCCGATCTTTCACATGGATCTGTACCGGCTCCGCGACGAGGACGATGTCGAGGCCGCCGGATTGCTTGATTGTTTCGAGCGGCAGGGGCTGTGCATCGTCGAGTGGCCGGACCGCCTCGGCACCTTGACCCCGGATGAGCGGCTTGATATTCTGTTGCAGCCTGCGGACTCCGGGGCCCGACGGATTACCCTGACGCCGTGGGGATTCGACTGGAATCAACGCATCCAGCGGATCGCCGCGCGCCTGGCCGCCTAACCACCCAACCCGATGCCGCGATCGGATGCGGCTACGTTGCACGCATCGGTTCCTGCTCGATTAATCACCCATTCACGCACGAGTTCATGAAGAAAAGAATCATCACCCTGCAGCCCTGCAGGAAACAGTAC
This sequence comes from Desulfobulbus propionicus DSM 2032, assembly GCF_000186885.1. Taxonomy (GTDB): domain Bacteria; phylum Desulfobacterota; class Desulfobulbia; order Desulfobulbales; family Desulfobulbaceae; genus Desulfobulbus; species Desulfobulbus propionicus. The sequence continues at coordinate 1,858,540 of NC_014972.1, forward strand.
ACTTATGATCAAGACAAGGCCTGCTCTCCGGAGGAAACCGTGGCCCGGTTTCAGGAGCGGCTCAAGGCGACCAATCTCGACGTGCTCAAGGAGATCCGCCGCATTGACAACGGCCGCCTCGATATTCCGGTCTATTTCAGCATCTGCGGCGAGGATGCCCGGCGAATCATCGGCAACAAAAAGCAGATGGGCAAGGGCTCGACCCCCGAGCAGTCGCGGGCCAGCGCCTGCATGGAGCTGGGCGAGCGGTTCAGTTTTTTCAGTTTTCTCAAAGAGGAGACCAACTTCATCACCGGCGACTATGCCGCCATGGAAGCGTCCGGGTATCCGGTGCTCCCGATCGAGGTTCTGCTTGATTCGGTCCACGACACCACGCTCTCGCCCGAGATCCTGCGGGTCATGCTCGCTGATCTGCCGTTGCAGTGGACCTGGGCCCTGCGGCTGTCGGACAACCATCCGCTGCTCGTGCCTTTTTCCTGGTTCTACGCCATCAACGAGTTCAACGGCCCCTCGGCTGGCAACACCTATGAAGAGGCGGTCATCCAGGGAATCAGTGAGGTGGTCGAGCGTCATGTCTGCGCCCTGATCACCCGCGACCGCATCCCGACCCCGCAGATCGATCCGGCCTCGATTACCGATCCGGTGGCCCTGGAATTGCTGGCCAAATTCCGCAGATGCGGCATCGAGGTCTTTCTCAATGATTTCTCCCTCGACACCGGTATCCCCACCATCGGTGCCCTAGCCTGGGATCCTGCCACCTTTCCCGAGCAGAGCGAGATCGTCTACACCGCCGGCACCACTCCGGATGCCAACAAGGCCTTGATTCGCGCCCTGACCGAGGTGGCCCAACTGGCCGGCGATTTCAACAGCGGTGCCAACTACGTGGCCAGCGGCCTGCCCAAGCCGCTCAGTTTGGACGAGGTGGGCCATGTGGTGGCCAGCGGCCTGACCACCCGCCTCGAAACGGTGGTGGATCTTAAAGACACGGACATCTTCCAGGAAGTGCGCAACTGCGTGGCCGCCCTGCAACGCAGCAACCTGGAGGTGCTGGTCATCGACACCACCCATCCGGAATTGCGGATTCCCGCCATCTACACCATCATTCCCGGTGCTCACTTCCGTGAACGGGCCATGGGCGGCAACGCGGCCCTGTTCGCCGCCAAACTGGCCTCGGAGCTGCTCGCGGGCGACCGGCTGGACGCCAAGCTGAAGGCCATGCAGGGACTGCTGCCCGAGGCCTACTACCTCCATTTCTACCGGGGGCGTCACCTCTACGACCAGGGGCTGACCGATGGGGCCCTGGTCTGTTTCGACCAGGCCCTGCAACTGGAACCCCGCCAGGAAGACCTGCCCTATCTTTACTCCTATAAAGGGTCCTGCCTGCGCGACCTGGGCCGCTACGACGCGGCGATTGCCGCGCTGGAACAGGGTCTTGGCTATGACGAGGAGCGGCCGGACATCTACAACACCCTCGGCGTCTGCTGCTACAAGATTGGCCGCTACGACCGGGCGGTCGACCATTTCCGGCGGGCGGTGGAGCTCAATCCGGCCTCGGCCATCGACTACGCCAACCTGGCGCTCAATCTGGAGCATCTGGGCGAGCGCGAGCAGGCGATCTGCAACTACGAGATCGCCCTGTCCCAGGATACCTCCATCGCCTTTGCCGCCGAGCGTCTTGCCGGCCTGCTGGCGGAGGCGGCAAGCGGAGGGGAGCGCGCGTGAAATCCCTGCCAGCCCATCCGCACAAAATTCTGGTCCGTTCCACCAACTGGATCGGCGACGCGGTGATGACCACGCCGGCGGTGCGCACCATCCGCGAAAATTTCCCGGACAGTGAGATCACCCTGCTGGTGCACCCCTGGGTCAGCGATGTCTTCCGCTACAGCCCCCGGGTCGATCGGTTGATCATCTATGACAAAAAAGGGCGGCACAAAGGGATACGGGGCATGCTGCAGTTGGCCGGCGAGCTGCGCCAGGAGCAGTTCGACTGCGCCATCCTGCTGCAAAACGCCTTCGAGGCGGCGCTGATCACCCTGATGGCCGGCATCCCGGTGCGCGCCGGCTACACCACCGACGGCCGGGGTCTGCTGCTCACCCACGGGGTGCATAAAATCACCGAACTCAACCGCAAACACGAGATCTACTACTACCAGCGGATCATGCAGGGCTTGGGACTGAAACCCGCCGTCAACGAGCTGGAGCTGTTCATTCCCGGCGAGCAGATCGACGCGGCCAAGGAGCGGCTCGCGCAACGGGGCGGCGAACGATTGGGTGCGGGGCCGTTGCTCGGCTTCAACCCGGGTGCCGCCTTTGGCCCGGCCAAGCGCTGGCCGGCGGAGAAGTATGCCCAACTGGCACGGACGATCTGCGACCGGCTCGATGGATGGATCCTGCTCTTCGGCAGCGAGGCTGACCGGCAGACGGCCGCCGACATCATCGCCCGCGCCGGCAGCGCCGCTTCGCGGATGATCGATCTCACCGGCGCCACCACCCTGATCGAAGCCATGGCCCTGATCGGCGAGTGCGACGTGTTCGTCACCAACGATTCCGGCCTGATGCATGTGGCTGCCGCCCTCCACACCCCGCTGGTGGCCATCTTCGGCTCCACCGACCACATCGCCACCGGCCCCTATGCCGACAATGCGGTGGTGATCCGCAAACCGTTGCCCTGCAGCCCCTGCAAGAAGACCCATTGTCCGGAAAAGCATTTCCGCTGCATGAAGCTGATCGACAGCGACGAGGTCTTCGCCGCGGTCGAGGGCATTCTCAAGGAGTCCTGATGAGCGCCCCACCTTCCTCGCCGGGCGGTGTTTCCACTCGCCAGCCGGCGGTGTTTCTTGATCGCGACGGCACCATCAACGAGCAGATGGGCTACATCAACCACATCAGCCGTTTTCATCTCCTGCCGGGGGTGGGCCAGGCCATCCGCCGTCTCAATGAATATGGCCTGCCGGTGCTGGTGGTGACCAATCAGTCCGGGCTGGCGCGCGGCTACTTTCCCGAATCGCTGCTCGACGAGGTGCATGCGGAGATGCGCCGCCAACTCGCTTTACAGGGCGCGCACATCGACGGCCTCTACATCTGCCCCCACCATCCCGAGGCCAAGGAAGAACGGTTCCGGTTGACCTGCACTTGCCGTAAACCCCGAACGGGCTTGCTCGAACAGGCGGCGGCTGAAAGGCATCTCGATTTGCCGCGCTCCTATGTGGTCGGCGACCGCTGGTCGGATCTGCGTTGCGGGGCGGCGGTTGGGGCCACCACCATCCTGGTGCTGACCGGCTACGGCCGCGGCGATGCCCAGTACATCGGCCCCACCCAAACGGTCCAGCCCGATTTTGTGGCCGAGGATCTGCAAACGGCGGTGCAATGGATTCTCGACCGGGAAAACAACAAGCAAGGGTGAACCGTCAACGCGACGACCCCCTTTTTGATACGTCCACCAACTGAGGAGGAACAGGCTATGCGACGAACGTCAAACCATTTCACCATGATCGCAGCGATCTTCACCATGCTGATCCTGGTGTCCGGATGCGGCTACAACAGCTTGCAACAGAAGGAGGAGGCCGTCTTCAAGGCCTGGGCGGACATCGAGGCGAATCTGCAGCGGCGGGCCGATTTGATCCCCAACCTGGTCGAAACCGTCAAGGGGTATGCGGCCCATGAACAGGCGACCCTGGAAGCGGTGATCAGTGCCCGCGCCAAGGCCACCTCGGTGCAGCTGTCCACCAAGGATTTGAGCAATCCCGCGACCATGCAGCAGCTCCAGGAAGCGCAGGGCGGTTTGAGCTCCGCCCTGGCCCGGTTGATGGTGGTGGCCGAACAGTATCCGGACCTCAAGGCCAATCAGAATTTTCTCGATCTGCAAAACCAGCTGGAAGGCACGGAAAATCGAATCAATGTCTCCCGGCAGCGCTACAATCAGGCGGTCGAAACCTTCAACGCCGCCATCCGCCGATTCCCGGAGAGCCTGACCAACAACCTGCTGCTCCATCTGGAACGCAAGGAGTATTTCAAGGCCGCGCCCGAGTCACGGGAAGCGCCCAAAGTCAAGTTTTAACCCCTCTGCGATCGCCATGACAGCTCGTGAATCCTTCGCCGCCCCCCTGCTGGCCGTTGTGCTGGCGGCTGTCGTTACCCTTCTCTCAGCCCCCCCGGCCCTGGCTCTCGATGTTCCGGTCCTGGCCGGCCGGATCAACGACACCGCGGGGATTCTTGCGCCGCACACCATCAGCCTGCTCGATCATTCCCTGCAGAGCCTGGAGGAACACGAATCCACTCAGATCGTGGTGCTCACCATTCCGAGCCTGAAGGGCGACAGTGTGGAAGGGTATGCCCTCAGGGTCGCGGAACAGTGGCAAATCGGGCAGAAAGGGCTGGATAACGGGGCCCTGCTGCTGGTGGCGGTCAAGGAACGAAAAATCCGCATCGAGGTCGGCTACGGCCTGGAAGGCACCCTGACCGATCTGGTCGCCGGACGGATCATTCGCGAACGGATGGTGCCCGCCTTCCGGCGGGGTGACTACGATCAAGGGGTAAGGGATGGAGTGGCGGCGATGATCGCCGCCGTGCAAGGGGAGTTCGCCGGCACGGAAGCATCGGTTGAACGGGGCGCGTCGCCGGATCCGGGCGGGTTTCTCGTGCTGCTGATCGTCGGCCTGTTGTTCATCGGCAAGGTCTTCCGCTGGCACAAACCGCTGGCCGCTGGTTTGGGCGGGGTGTTCGCGCCCCTGCTCGCCGGAGTGGTGTTTGCCGGCTTGTTCAGTTGGCTGATGGTCCTCCTGCTTATCCCGCTGGGCATGCTTGGCGCCTTGATGGCCACCCTGCTGAGCGGAACGGCTGGCATCCGCCGTTCCGGTGGGACCTTTCCCGGCCTGGGCGGTGGCTTCGGTGAAGGTTTCGGTGGCGGCGGGTTCAGCGGCGGTGGTGGAGGTTTCGGCGGTGGAGGCGCCTCGGGAGGATGGTGACCATGGATACACTTGCGCAACGGTTTTTCAGCACGGAAGAGCAGGAGCAGATCACCCAGGCGGTGCGGGAGATGGAAGGGCAGACCAGCGGCGAGATCGTACCGATGGTGGTTTCAGCCTCCCACAGCTATCCCGAGGCCCAATTGACCGGGGCTGTACTCCTCTCCCTGCCCCTGGCCCTGATCGCTGCCTTTGCCACCAGCAGCCTGCTGTGGTGGCGGGGGGAGGTACTGTGGCTTTTTCTTCTCTTTTTTCTGTGCTTCTTTGCAGGTGCGCGGCTGTTGGTGCGCCATCCGGTCCTGCTGCGTCTGTTTCTCCGCGACGAACGGACCGAAGAAGAGGTTCAACGGGCGGCGCTGGCTCACTTCTACAGCGAAGGGCTGCACCAGACCAGGGATGCCACCGGAGTGCTGATCTACATTTCGGTGTTGGAGCGCCGGGTATGGATCCTTGGCGATCAGGGCATCAACGAACGGCTTGCGCCGCAGACCTGGCAGCACTGCGTGGACGGGTTGGCGCGCGGCATCCGGGAGAAGCGCCAGGCTGCGGCCCTGTACACGGCTATTGCCGAGATTGGGACCCTGCTGCGAGACCATTTTCCGCCCCGAACCGATGACCGCAATGAACTGGGCGACCTGATCATCGTGGATGACCGACCGGCTCGGCGGCAGCTGGTGGTTCGATAGGAGATGGAGCACGCGTCGAACACCGGACACGGGAAGCGGTTTTTCGCCCGATTCCCCGACCGGCCGCTGATCATCGCCCACCGGGGCTACCGTGCCTGTTATCCGGAAAACACCTTGTGCGCCTTTGCCCACAGTCTGGGCCGCTGCGACATGATCGAGCTCGATGTTCAGTTGAGCCGTGATGGCGAGGTGGTGGTCTTCCATGACGACGAGCTGGGGCGGACCAGCAATGGGGCGACCCTGGCCCACGAACTCGGTCTGCCCGCCCTGCGCTTGGGCGACTGGTCCTTGGCCCAGTTGCGCCGCCTCGATGTCGGTTCCTGGTTTTTGGACGCCGATCCCTTTGCCGCCCTGGCCAAGGGACTGGTCAGCCGCGACCAGCTGCTCGGCCTGATGCCGCAGCGCATCCCCATCCTGCGGGAAGTGCTGGCCTGGGCCTCGGCCCACGACTTGCCGCTCAACGTCGAACTCAAGGACAGCGGCCAAGAGGGAAGGAATGAACAGCTGGCTGCGGCGGTGGTGGCAGAAATCCAAGCCTCCGGCACCCGCGACCTGGTGCTGCTTTCCTCGTTCAATCACGATCTGCTTCGGGCCTGCCGCCAACGTGCCCCGGAAATCGCCGTGGCCGCCCTTCAGGAAGAGGGGCATCCGCCGGATATGATTCCCTATCTGCGCGCCCTCGGCGTGCAGGCCTATCATCCCGAAGACACCCTCGTTGATGCCGCCCTGGTTGCCGCCCTGCGCGCCGCCGGTTTGCCGGTCAACGTGTTCACCGTCAACGACCCCGGCCGCCAGCAACAGCTGTTCGCACTCGGGGTCAACGGCATCTTCACCGATTTTCCTGATTCCTGTTCTCGATAACCCCTTTGCCGACCGGCGGCGAAAGGCTGTTCACCGCGAGTGGATGCCGCTGTCTCCGAGACAGGTCTTCTGTCGGTCGGCAAGATTGCGCAGGTAGCGGTCCACCTTGGCCCGACCGATGCGGCCCAGCTCCTGCATCAGAGTGAAGGGAATTTCGTCGAGTCCGTAGCGATCGCACAGCACATCGGTCATGGCGATCCACACATGGCCGGTCATCTCGGCATCGGCCAGGGCGCGATGAAAGGTGCCGTCGGTGAAGATGCCCAGATGGTTGACCAGGGTGGCCAGCTTATGGTTGGGGGATTCGGGAAAGAGGCGGCGGGAGGCGAGCACGGTGCAAGCCATGGGGTTGGACTGGTGGCGGCCGATCAACGCCAGTTCGGCGTCAAGAAAGGCGCGGTCAAAGCCGGCGTTGTGAGCCACCAGGGGCAGATCGCCCATCCAGTCAGCGAACCGGTTCATCACCTCTTCACAGGGCGGGGCGTGGGCAATCAGGTCATTGCTGATGCCGGTGAGACGTTCGATGAACCAGCTGATGGTGAAACCGGGGTTCATCAACGCCTGAAAGCGGTCAACGATCCGGTCGTGCTCGATGCGCACCGCCCCCACCTCGATCGGCCGGTCGCCCCGGTTCGGCGAATGGCCGGTGGTTTCAAAATCAAGAACAATGACGGCAGGGGTGGACATAGACCAGCGGTGAGTGATTGTGGGCAGAGAACGACGAAGAAAGCCAAAAGCGTGCCTGAAGGTTGGCCTGGGTTCCTTCCCCTCGGCGCGGGGAGCCCAGGGACAGCGGGCGCACGACCGTTTCCTGTTTACGCCACCCGTCGGGGGAATGCAAGCATCACCTGGTCAGCAGGCGGAGATTGATCGCCTCGACCCGCAGGCCGTGTGAACCGCGTCGCAGGAGATTGACCGCGCAATGGTCCTGGGGAAGCGCGAACAGGGTACACAACGGCCGGTCCAGCAGACGGGAGAGAATCACCCGATTGACCCCGGCGTGGGCGACGACGAGCAGCGGACCGGGGTGCTCGTCGGCCAGCGCCCGCAAGGCCGGGAGGGCGCGGGCCGCCAGATCGGCGAAACTTTCACCGCCCGGAGGCCGGAAATGTTCCAGATCCTGGCCGCGCTGTTCATAGGCTCCGGGATAGCGGGCCTGGACCTCAGCCACGCTCAGGCCTTCCCAGTCGCCGAGATTGATTTCCGTCAATGCCGCCATCGATTGAATCTCGGCCAGCGGACGGTTGCCGGCCAGTGCGGCGGTGTGCAGCGCCCGTTGCAGGGGCGAGGAAAAGATATGGCTGAAGGTGAGCGCACGGAGCCGCTCGCCCACCATGCGCGCCTGGCGGATGCCCTCTGCATTGAGCGGCAGGTCGGTCTGGCCCAGGAAGCGGCGCGGCGAGGATGTGTCGATCGCGCCGTGGCGAGCAAGAACGATCAGCGACTGCACGGTCGGCCGACGGTCTGCAGAATTTCGGCCACCGGCTGCCCGGCCTCGGCGGCGACGGCCTCGGCCAGGCCCACGGCCAGCTGGTAGCGCTCGCCGATGGCCCGCAATGCCTCGGCATCCTGCCCATAGAGGACCAGTTTTTCCTCGAAACGCTCGCTGAGATCGACCATCCGACTGCCGCGAACCAGCTTGTCGGCCAGATGGACCAGTTCGCGTTCGCCGATGGCCCTCCCCGGCCGCCAATCCAGATCCTTGTGGGCGGCCACTATCTCCGCCGCCCGGGCAAAGCCCAGTTGCCGCAGCCAGCGCGCCCCTTCCTCCTCGTGTTCGGGATGCCCTTTGGCCAGGTCGTGCAGCAGGCCGCTGGCCCGGCACAAATCCGCGTCCAGCTGTTTGCCGCCGTGCCGGTTGACGGCGTTGCACAGGGCAACCGCCACCTCGGCCACCCGCTGGCCGTGGGCCAGCCCCTTGGCCGTCATGGGGTGGATGTGGTCGAGAATGGCGGCACATTCGTCGCTGGCGGGGTATTCCTGGCGATGCAAGGCGTGGCGGGCGGCGAGATAGTCCTCCGGAGTATCCATGTCAAAATGGATGTGGGCATCCGCCACCTGGACCTCCTGCACCATGGCCGGCCGCGCGGCCTCGACCTCTGCCAGGAGGGTGCGCAGGCCGCCCTCGGGTTGCCGCTCCCGCTTGATCAACGGAATCAGTTCAGCGGCGAGCAGGGGCGGATGGCCGCGTCGGCCGGCAAACAGCGGGTAGAAGATGTGCCCGGAGTGCCGGACAAAGGCATCGGCCAGCCGTTTGATGGTGCCGCACCGCACCAGCGGAATGTCCACCGGCAGAAGGAAAAAGCCGCTTGTCCCGTCCCGAAGATCGTGCACCCCGGCGCGGATCGAGCTGTACATGCCGCTGGCGAAATTCGGATTGTGGGCCACCCGCGCGCCGACCCCTCGGGCCATGGCCCCTACCTCCTCGTGCCGATGACCGGTGACCACCACCACCTCGTCAATACCGCACTGGCGGAACAGCTCCACGCACCGTTGCAGCACGGTTTGTTGCCCTTCCGTGGCCAGCGGCAGCAGGGCCTTGAGTTGCCCCATGCGCGAGGAAAACCCGGCCGCGAGGATCAGGGCGCTCAGGCGAGGTGCCATGCCTTGCGGCCGGTGGCCCGCTGATAGATCAGTTCGCCGACGACGGACACCGCGATTTCTTCCGGGGTGTCCGCCTCGATGGCAAGGCCGATGGGGCAGCGCACCTGCTCCAGCTGGGCCTCGGTCACGCCCTTGTCCATCAGCCTGACATAGATGCTGTTGCGTTTCTTGCGGGAGCCGATCATGCCGATGTAGCCGGCCCCGGTCTGCAACGCCTGTTCGAGCACCTCCATGTCGTGCAGGTGGCCGCGGGTGACGATCACCAGATAGGCATCGCGATCAATATCCTCGCCCTGGAAGCAGCCGGCAAACGACGGCAGCACCCTGATCTCGTCGGCCGAGGGAAAACGCTCCTGGTTGGCGAATTCGCTCCGGTCATCCATGACCACCACCCGGAATCCGACCCGGGCCGCGGCCTCGGCGGTGCAGGCGGCCACGTGGCCGGCGCCGATCAGGTAGAGATTGCCGCCGACCGCGAACGAGGCGACCAGATAGCATTGCCCCGCCTGTTCCAGGACGGTGGCCGCCGAGGTGGAAGGCCGGAGCTGCTTGACGGCCGCGAGCAGGGCTTCGGAAACATCGGCGGCGGTTGTTCTGCCCTTGTGATCGACGACAAAGCGCTGTTCACCGTTGTGCGCTTCCAACGGGCTGACCAGAACGGCCCGGCGGCCCGATTCCATGGCCGCGAGCAGGTCGCCGAACACCGCCCGGTTGGACGCATCGGCCCGGATGCATTCCAAACAGAATTCCATCCGTCCGCCGCAGATCATGTCGGTGACGGCGGCATCGCCGTTGGACAGATCAAAGGCATGGCAGCGGGAAACGCCGGTGGCAAAACAGTCTGCCGCTTCCCTGATGGCCGCAGCCTCGACCAGACCGCCGCCAATGGTGCCGGCGATGCGTCCGTCGCGAAAGACGATCATTTTCGCGCCCGCCACCCGGGGAGTGGACCCGGATTGGCTGCACACGGTGGCCAGAACAAGATCCTGACCGCTGTCCAAGGTGGTGCATATTTGCTGAATCAATTTTTTCATGGTGCTTGGTCCTTTCGCTGCTCATGGAGCACGCGTTTAGCGTAATGAATCAATGGTCCGGGAGCAAGGGTCAGCGCAACTTCCACCTCCCGGAGCGCCGGATATCTGGTCAGTTGGTCGGCGGCGGCACGACGCACCGCCTCGCCGTGGCCCGGCAGGGTGGTCAGGCACAGCCGCAGTTGTTCCCCGCCGTGATCGTCGGCGAGGGAGGCCGAGAAATCGAGCAGGCCGGGGAGGGCCAACAGCAGCTCGTCCAACTCGGGCAATGCCAGCTGGCCGCCGCCGCGCAGGGGGCGGACCTGGTTGAAACGTCCCGTCACTCTGTCGAGCCGCCGGATGACGCTGCCGCAGGGGCAGGAACCGGCGAGGAGGCGTCCCCGGTCGCCGGTGCGGTAGCGGATCAGCGGCATGCCGGTGCGGGTCAGGGTGGTGATCACGATCTCGCCCCACTGGCCCGCTGCCAGCGGAGCCGCGGTGCGGGGGTCGATGATCTCCACCAACAGATCGGATTCGCGCAGATGGCAGCCGCAATGGGCCGCGCAGTCCACTCCGCCGCCCAGTCCGGTCTCGACCGTGCCGTAATGGGAAAAGACCTCGCAGCCAAGCAGCTGCCGCAACCCGTGGCACACGCTGTCGGGAATGTAGTCGGAGCAGAGCAGCATCGAGCGGACCGGTGCCAGGTTCAGGCGTAGATGGGCGGCCATCCGCGCCAGGGCCAGCAGTTGCACCGGGAAACCGACCAGGACATCGGGCCGCAGTTCAGCAACCGCATGGGCGGCTGCCTGGGGATCGCTCACCAATCCGAGGAGATGGCTGTTGACCTGCATCCGCTCCAGGGCGCGGGCGAGCAGGTGGCCGGTGGAATCCGGGGTGGTGCCGGGGAGACAGATGGCCACCGTTTGCCCCGGATCGACCATCTGTTCCATGCCCAGGTGAAAAAAGTCCAGGGTTCGCTCCAGATCCTCGGCGGTGAAATACAACCGCTTGGCCGCGCCGGTGGTGCCGGAGCTGTGCAGGGTGACGATCCTGGCCACGTCATCCAGACTGACGCACACCATCTCCGGGCCATGGGCACGCAGATCGGCCTCGGTGGTCAGCGGCAGGGCGTGCAGATCCTCCAGGCCCCGCAGCCGATCGATACCGGCGGCGGTCAATGCGCGGCGGTAAAAGGCGGATCGATCACGGCAAGAGGCAACAAGCGAGCGCAGCCGTTCCGCCTGATAGCGGTCGATGGCGGCCCGCGACAACGGCCGGTTGGTTTCGCCAATGGCCTGGCCGATCAGCTTGTCCAGGGGGGTGGATTTCATGGTTGCACCATGCCCCGATACAGGGGGCGCCCCTGCTGGGAGGTCAGGTTGTAGGCGCAAAAGGGGATGAGAAAACCCTGGGGCGATACCACGTGGATGCAGCAACCGCGCAGCCGTTCGAGATCAAGATTCCACGCGTCCTGAAAGACCATGGCCGAAAGCGAAAAGGTATGGGTGCGGGCCCGGGCGAGGAAGCGGTCGAAATCGTCCTGGGGCCGATCCGTGGCCGAGCAGGCGCAGGCGTCGGCTGGGGCCAGGGCAAGCGCGGGCAGGGACCACTGGCGGGCGGTGAAGCGGACGCTCTTTTCCCGTCCTTCCAGGGCGGTGGGAAGGGATGTCCTGGGCTCGCCGGTGGAACAGCAGGCTGCCTGCCCGCTGCCCAGAGGGGTCAGACGGCCATGCTCCTCGACCAGGAAGGTACCGTGGAAAGAGCACAGTGCATGTTCACAGGCCGGCGGGGCGAAATACTCGGCCAGCAGGGCTCCGTTGCTTTGCGCCTCGATCAGCTCGATCACTTCCGGCAGGGTCAGGCGCTCGGTGTCGGTGGGTGCCTGCGGATAACGGCCAAAATAGCTGATCGGTTGAAAATGCACCCCGCGCACCGTGGGCGCATGGCGGACGGCGTAGTCGATGATCGCCCCCACTTCGTGGGTATTGACCCCCGGAACCAGGGTCGGCACCAGCACCACCCCCAATCCGGCGGCACCGCAGTGATGAATGGTCTGTTCCTTGATGGCGTGCAAATCGCGGCCGCGCAGGGTCTGGTGCGTGGAACGGCTCAGTCCGTCGAATTGGAGAAAGACCGAGGTTAGCCCGGCCTGTTTGAGGGAACGGGCGTAGTCCGGGTTTTCGGCCAGCCGCAGACCATTGGTGTTGAGCTGGATAAAGCCGAACCCCTTGTCCCGGCCCAGGGCGATGATGGCATCGAGATCGTCGCGCATGGTCGGCTCTCCGCCGGACAGCTGGATGTTGCAAGGGCCGGAGGCTTCGAGGATGCGGTCATAGAAGAATTCGATCCGCTCCAGGGAGGGATCGTCGTCCGCGCCGCTGGCGCCGGCGGCGGCGAAACAGACCGGGCAGCGCAGGTTGCACCGGGCGGTGATTTCGATCAGGGCGGTGCAGGTATGCTGCCCATGGTCCGGACAGAGGCCGCAGTCATGGGGGCAGCCGGCGGCAACGGCCGTTAAGGGCCGGCGGGGTGCGGAGGGTTTTTTCGGTCGCAGCCAGGTGGCAAACGGAACAGCACCCCGCCAAATCACCGTGCGGAAGGTGCCGTGATCCGGGCACTCCTTGACCAGGTAGACGGCGTCGCCCTGCTGTTCACGGATCGCCGCCACCCGTTTGAGACAGACCGGGCAGAGGCTGGCGGTCGACGACAGCAGTTCGATGGTGCGCTCAGCCCCCATGGATCTGCTCCCGGGGCAGGCTGGGGTCGATGTTGTGCTCGGTCAGGAGGGCAAGCAGGGTTTCGCGGGCACGGATCATGATGTCGCCGCAGACTTCCGGCTTGCGTCCCCCCTGATAGGCGACGATGTCATCGCAGCGGATTCCTCCCCAGGCAGTGGCGCCTTGCTTGAACCAGTCCATGAACTGGGCGAGCATCAGGGGATAGCAGTCCAGGGGGTGTTCGGCAACGCTGCCCTTGGCCGTGTACAAGGCAATGATGCAGGCTGCGGCGCTGGCCACGCCGCACAGCTCGCCGCTGCCCGCGCCTTCGCACAATCCGGCCATGGCCCGAACCAGGGGAATGTTGTCCTCGCCCATGTCTTCGAGGGTGAGTTGGATCATGATCTGGCTGCAGCAGAATCCCTGTCCAGCCAGTTGCATGATGCGCAGCGCGGTTTCATCCATGGAAGGCCCCCTTGTCGGCGATCAGCGCATAGTAGCCCAGCGGCGCCGTGGCCAGGGCGCAGGCCGTGGTGCGGGCGGCGGTCGTATCCATGAACAGCGACCAGAACTGTTCCAGGCTGCCGTGGGAAAAAATGATCTGTCCGGCCAGTTGCTTGAGCAGGTCACTGCGGTCGCGGAGCAGGGCGAGGGAAAATCCGGCCTGGTGCAAGCCGCTGGTGATCGTCTCCAGGGGCAGGGCCTGGGCGATGCAACTCTTCAGGGGCGGCAGCTGCGGCCGCTGGGAATGCTTGCAATAGATGTCGGTGAGGAGCAACGAGCCGCCCGGCCGCAGCACCCGATGCATTTCCTTGAGGCTGGCCTGCGGGTTGTCGGTCAGCGACAGCGCGCATTCGCAGAGCACGGCGTCGAAGGCGGCATCCGCGCAGGGAAGGGCAGCGGCTGTTCCCTGGTGGAGGGTCGCGGCGGGCGCCCGGAGGGCGGCCTTGTCGAGCATGAAGGCCGAGGGGTCAAGACCGCTGGCATCCAGGGCGAATTCGTCCGCCATCAGCGCCAGGCTGTGCCCGGGACCACAGCCGATATCGAGCACCCGAGCACCCGGAGGCAGACGGCAGAAACCGAGCAGTTCCCTGGTCAGCTCCAGGCCCCCCGGCCGCAGGGTGCCGCCGGTCAGGGCGGACAACGGTTCCTGTTCGTACAGGGGAACAGAGGGGGAGGCCGGGCAGGAACGGATCGCGTTCATCTCATTTGTCCTCCAGCAGTTGTTCGACTTCCAGCATCTTGCCCATGGCCAGGCTTTCCGGCACGAGAACGAAGCCGCATTGCGGGCAGGCCATGAGTTCGACATTGAACACGGAATGGAGATAACGGACATTGACCTTGGCCGGCTGCAGCGGTTGATGGCACGCCGCACACTGCCAATCCGTGGCCTCGATAAAGGAAAAGGTGCTCATGGGGTCTCCTGGGGCAGGTGCATGCGGTGGCTGTAGCCGTTGTGCAGGATGTAGCCCGCCGCGGTCGGCTCGTATTCGATCCAATAGGTCACCCGTACCGGCTTGAGGCAGGCCAGGCGATGCTGGTTGGCCGGGTTGATCAGGTACCTGCCCGTGGCCTCGGCGTGATGAATCACCTTCCGCGCTTCGTCCTCAAGGATGTGGCGGCTGTTGAGCCGATCCATCACCTCCGGGCTGACCAGCAGGGAAAGGGCGGTGTGCTCGGGCCGGGAGGCGGCGGTTTCTCCCCACAGGTCGGTCAGCAACTGCTCCTTCAGCCGGACTCGGTTCTCGTGCCGCAGGGAAAAGCCGGGATTGGCCCGGCCCAGGGGATCGCTGCCGTCGGACGCGGCAAAGAGATAGTCAAGCAGGTGGGCCACCGGCCGCCCGGCAGCGGCCAGATTGTCGCGGCACATGGCGCAATAGGCCAGGCCGCACTGTTCGCTCCGCTCCGCCTTGACCAGGGCGGCCTTGCGGCCGAGCTGCTGGTCGGCGAACTGCATCAGGCCGCCATAGCCGCAGCAGTCGGCCAGTTCGCCGTTGTAGGCGTGCTCGACAATCGGGAGGCCGAGCTTGGCGCAAAGGCTGCGCACGCTGGCGCGCATCGCCTGCTGCCGCCGGGCGGTGCAGGGATCGTGCAGGGCCAGCGGTGCGGTCGGCGTGGCGGGAAGGTCGGTCGGCAGTTCCAGGCCGTCGAGCACCTCCCACAGAGAAATGGTTTCGATGTCCGCGGTAAATTCCTTGAACACGGACAGACAACTGGAACAGGCGACGATCACCCTCGGCCGTCCCAATCGTTCGATCTCGGTCTTGAAGTGGTGCAGGGTCTGCTGGAACACTTGCCGCTGTCCGGCCCAATGGGCCGGGATGCCGCAGCAGTCGAGCATCAGGCCGACGCCGCCTTCCAGGAGCGAGGCCAGCAGGTCGTAGGTTTTTTTGACCGTCTCGGGGGCTGATCCGGCCAGCTGGCAGCCGGGATAGAAGAGATGGCGGCTGGCGTTGGTTCCCGGCTGGTGACGACTGAGGCGGCAATACTCGCTTTGGCTGAAACGCATGTCTTCCAGGGCGAAATCATGCGGCGACGGCGGCATGTGATTGCTGTCGACCATGTCCTGCCGGGCGGCGCGGCACACTTCGGCCACGGGAAAATCGTTGGGACAGATCACCGTGCACTGGCCGCAGAGGCTGCAGGCATTGATCATCCGGTTGGCGTTGCGGGTGCCCTGGACAATGGCCTGATTGTTGTACATCTTGCGCACCAGGGTCTTGGGATATTCGTTGTACTGCCGCAGATAGACGCACTGTTTGACGCATTCCATGCACTCGCAGCGGATGCAGCGGCTGGCCTCGGCCCGCGCCTCGGCAGCCGTGTAGCCGCTGTCCGGGTTGGCCGGAACGATTGCGGCCAGCGACGCATGACCGGTGGTGACGGTCACCATGCGGGTGGTGCAGCTGCCTTCCTTGTCGCGCTGGGCGGTGAGCGAAACCTTCTGCAGGAAGCGTTCGATCGACAACGCGGCCCGGCGGCCGTTTTCAACCTGCTGGATAACCGAAAAAGGATTGCCGGCCTCGGTGCCGCCGCCGGCAAAACAGCCGTCGCGGCCAAGGGCGAGGGTCAGGGGATCGGGGACACCCTGCGGCAAGGGAAGCAGGGCCGGGTCAACATCGTCCCAATCGAAATACACCGCGTCGGCGTGGCCGATCAGGGCCTCGATGGCCTGCGGATCAAGGGAAGTTGCGGTGCGCAGCACAACGCCGTATCCGGCAAGGGTGGCTGCGGCTTGGGCAAGCGCATCGTTTGGCAGTGTCGATTCGGGCAGACGGCAGAGGCTGCCGCCAAGCGTGGCGCTGCCGGTGATCAGGGTGGTCGCCCGTCCCTTTCGCATGAGGTCGAGGGCGGCGGTCATACCCGAGAGGCCAGCGCCAATGATGGTCACCGCACCCTGTTTGGCGGGAAGTTTCGGCAGTTTGACCATGGTCTGGGTGGTGCTGACACAGTATTGTTCCAGCCTGCCGATGGCGAGCGGATCGCCGATTTCGCCGCGTTTGCAGAAAGGCCGGCAGGGCTGATCGCAGAGGCGGCCGACGATTTCCGGAAACGGCATGGTCCGGTCGAGGATTTTGCGGGCGTCGCGCACGTTGCCGTTGGCCAGGCAGGCCATGAAGGCGCGGACATCGACGTGAATGGGACAGGCGGCCGTGCAGAATGGCTGTTCTTCCTGGATGCAACGGGATTCGAGTTCTCTGAGCTGCGGTTGATCCATGGCAAAAGGGGAGCGTCTGGAGTGATGAACCGGAAAGGGGAGGCAGGAGGTACATTTCCCGACCTCCCCCTATTTAACCAGCTAACGGATGAGACAACACCTTATTTGGGCATGGCGGCCAGCACCTTCTCCGGCAGGGCCGGGAGGTGACGGATGCGTGCGCCGCAGGCGTTGTAGATACCGTTGATCACCGCGGCGTGCGGCGCGGTCAACGGCATCTCGCCCACGCCGGAAGCGCCAAAGGGGCCGTCCGGGCGCGGGGTTTCCACATAGAGGATCTCCATGTTGTCCGGGATCTGCTTGATGTACGGGAAACCGGCTCCGGCAAGCGTCGAGTGCTTCTTGATGTCCTCGAAGTCCTCGGTCAGCGCCAAACCGATACCCTGGGCCAGACCGCCGTAAATCTGGCCGTCGACCACCAGCTTGTTGACCACCTTGCCGACATCGGCCACGCAGACCATGCTTTCCACCGTGGTCTTGCCGGTGGCTTTTTCCACGGCCACCTCGGCCATGAACAGACCATACATGTAGCAGCAAAACGGCTTGCCCTGACCGTTGGCGTCGCAGTCATTGGCCGGTGCCGTCCATTTGCCGCGCACCTTGGTCGGAAGACCTTCGGCCACCATCTCCTCATAGGTCCGGTAGCTGCCGTTGGCCTTTTTCATCGACTTGATCAGATCCTCGCAGGCCACCCGGATCGACTGGCCGACCACCACCTGACTGCGGCTGCCGCCGGCAGGACCGGAGTTGGGGCACTTGCTGGTGTCGTTCATTACCAGCTTGATCTGGTTGACGGAAAGCGCCAGTGGCCGCAGGGCCTCGTGGGCGGTGGCCAGGGTTCCCATGTCCGCGCCTTGGCCATGATCCTCCCAGGCGTTGTAGACGGTCACCGTGCCGTCGGGATGCAGCTCGACATCGGTTTCGGCGGTGTCGGGGCCATCCAGACCGGCACCGTAGATGCCGATGGCCACGCCGACGCCTTTCTTGACGGCATCGGTGGATTCCGCCGCCACCCGTTTCTTGGCCGCCTCATATTTGGGCCGCAGCTTGTCGATCATCTCCGGCAGTGAATACACTTCCGGGTCCTGGCCGGTGGGGGTGGTCGCTCCTTGGCGGTAGACGTTCTTATAGCGCAGTTCGAGCGGGTCCATGCCCAGTTTCTCGGCCAGTTCGTCCATCAACACCTCGGAGGGGAACTCGGCCTCGGGTGCGCCGTAGCCACGGAAGGCGGCGCCCCAGGCATGGTTGGTGCATACGGTGCGGCCTTCGCCACGGATGTTGGCGATATCGTATCCGGCACCGATGTACTGGGCGCCACGCAGGGTCAGCAGGTCACCGAACTCGGAGTAGGGACCGTGATCCACCGACCAGTCGGTTTCCATGCCCAGCAGTTTGCCGTCCTTGCTCGCCGCGTACCGCACCGTGGTCCAGAAGGGCGAACGCTTGCCGGTGTAGATCTGCTGCTGCGCATAATCGTAACACAGGTAGACCGGGCGGTTGGTGGCCATGGCGGCCGCACCCACCAGGGCTTCCATGGTCGGGCTGAATTTGTAGCCAAAGGTGCCGCCGGTGTTGTTCTGGATCAGAACCAGGTTCTCCGGTTCCACGCCCAAACCGGGGGCAATCATGTACAGGTGGAGATGGATGCCGATGGACTTGGAGTGGATGACCAGCTTGCCGTTGTCGTCATGGTAGGCATAACCGACATCCGGTTCGATCGGCAGATGGGGTTGACGGCTGGTGTAGTAATCGCCCTCGACCACCACGTCGGCCTTGTCGAAGACGGGCTTGGTGTCCTCGCCCTTGGCGATCTTCTGGATGTAGTAGATGTTGGGGGTACCGGGATGGATCTCGATCGCATCCGGTTCCATGGCCGCCGGCGCGCTCATGTAGGCGGGCAGTTCTTCCAGCTCGACCTTGACTTTCTTGGCCGCGGCCTTGGCGTTCTTCTCGGTGTCGGCGCAGACAATGGCCAGGGCGTCGCCATACTGGAACACCTTGGTGTCGCACAGGATCGGGCGATCCCAGCCATCCCCCTTGTTGGTGGGGAAGGTGATCAAACCGGTGATCCGGTTCTTGCCCTTGATGTCCTTGTGGGTGACCACCTTGAACACGCCGGGCATCTTCTCGGCCTCGGAGGTGTCGATGGAGAGAATGTTGGCATGCGAAACCTCGGCCTGAACCAAGGCCAGGTGGAGGGTGTTTTCCGGAAGCTGGAGGGCGGAGTCCGCACCGAAATCCCAGGTGCCGGTCACCTTGGCGGCAGCGCTGGGGCGCGGCATGCTGGTGCCCAGGACCTTGCCGTCCGCGGGTATCTTGTAGGCCAGATCCTGCATGCTGATCTCGCCTTTGAGCACCCGCACCGCGTCACGGACCGCGTCGACCAGCATCTTGTAGCCGGTGCAGCGGCAGGCGTTTTTATATTTCTGGAACCATTCGCGAATTTCTTCGCGGGACGGATCGGGATTGGCATCGATCAGGGCCTTGGCCGAAACGATGAAGCCCGGGGTACAAAAACCGCACTGGGCGCCGCCGTGCACCATCCAGGCCATTTGCAGGGCATGGAGATCCTGGGGGGTGCCGATACCCTCGATGGTGGTAATGGCCGCGCCGTCGGGAACGCGTTCCATCTTGGTGATGCAGGAGCGGATCAGTTTGCCGTCCATGATCACATTACAGGCGCCGCACTGTCCCTTGCCGCAACCGACCTTGGTGCCGGTGAGGCGCAGGTTCTTGCGGATAACGTCGGACAGCAGGTCAGCACCCTCGGTGACCACCGACCGCTCGATCCCGTTGACGTACAATGTTTTTTTCTGCATGAGGTACTCCCATGAAAGTTTGAGATAAATCAACGCGGCCTTGCCGCATGGTGTGAAATCAGGCCGAATGACGACCCCGCGGAAGGGGGGCCCGGCAGAGCCGTCCAATTCAGCCCGACAAACGGATACACGACACGCAACCAGACAGCCTGGGCCGCGTACCCCGCTTGCATTCTTGCCGTTTTGCGGATCAGAGGCGCAGGGTCACAAGGAGTAAAGGCCCTGCGCCTCCTTTCCGGTGGAAACGTGAAACGCGGGACGCGAAACCGCGCCCCGCAACGCCAACCACAGCGTAACTTGGGTGAAGAATGCCGGTGAAGCCCGCACAGGCCAAGTCAGGGAAAACAGGGGCAGGCTCCACCGGAGTTTGTGAAAGCGGTCGATGGTTCCCGCGCGGGAGCACGGGAACCATCTTGTTTGTCTTACAGCGCGGCGGTGTAGATCGCCTTGACGTCGGCGTCTTTCGGGCAGCGCGGGTTGGTCAGACCGCAGGCATCCTTCTGGGCATTGGCCACCATGGTGTCGATGTCGGAGGCCTTGACTTCCTTGCCATACTTCTTGCCCAGCTCGATCAGGCCAGCCGGGATGCCGATGTCGGCGGACAGCTTGCGGATAGCCACCAGGGCCAGCTCGGCGGCGTCGCGCGGGGCCAGACCAGCGGTGTTCTCGCCCATCAGCTCGGCGATCTTGACAAAGCGGTCCATCTTGGCGATTAGGTTGAACTTCTCCACATGGGGCAGGAGAATGGCGTTGCACTCGCCGTGCGGCAAGTCATAGAAACCGCCCAGCTGATGGGCCATGGCATGGACGTGACCCAGGCTGGCGTTGTTGAAGGCCATGCCGGCCAGATACTGGGCAAAACACATGCCTTCGCGGGCTTCGATGTCCTGGCCATTGGCCACGGCCGGACGCAGGTACTTGGCGATCAGCTCGATGGCCTTCTCGGCGGCGGAGTCGGTCATCGGGGTGGCGATGGTGGACACATAGGCCTCGACCGCGTGGGTGAGGGCGTCCATGCCGGTGGCGGCGGTCAGTGCCGGCGGCATGCCAACCATGAGCATCGGATCGTCGACGGCGATGCCGGGGGTGACGCGCCAGTCAACGATGGCCATCTTCACGTGACGGGAGGTGTCGGTGATGATGCAGAAGCGGGTCATCTCCGAGGCGGTGCCGGCGGTGGTGTTGACCGCCAGGTAGGGGGGCATGGGCTTGGAGGATTTGTCCACGCCCTCGTAGTCATGGATCTTGCCGCCGTTGGCGACCACCAGGCCAACGCCCTTGCCGCAGTCATGGGAAGAACCGCCGCCGAGGGTGATCAGGGAGTCGCAGTTCTCTTTCTTGTAGATGTCGACGCCGTCATGCACGTTCTTGTCGGTGGGATTGGGGATCGTTTCGTCATAGACCACGTAGGCCATGCCCGCGGCTTCCAGCAGGTCGGTGATCTGTTTGGTGATGCCGGCACCGGTGATGCCCTTGTCGGTGACGATCAACGGCTTGGAACCGCCGAGGGCCTTGATTTTGTCCGGGATCTGCTTGGCGGCGCCAATGCCGATCAGGGTTACAGAGGGAATGAAATAACCGTAGACTTGTTCACGAACTGCCATAATGAAACCATCCTTTTGTAGTGTTAGGGTTCCTCTCGTCCTACCTAAAATTCCTGCCTCTCTTTGGTACCAATGAAACGCGTACCCTTCTAAAGGCAAAGGGTGTGCCATGATAAAAATATATTATTTTCAACAGGTTGAACCCGGTTTTTCCGGAGCGGAACTTTCCATAACCGACTAAAAGCGACAGGTGAAGAAAACAGCGTGTCAGGATGCCCCGGTCAACGGACACGGCTGGCTAAAACGACTCAGCACAGCAATGACGGTCAGCGAACGGGCAAACGAGGCGCAACGAGACAATCTGTCTGTGTCTTGGTGGAAAAGAAGAGGAGAAGGGGAATAAAACAAACAGACTTGGATAATATATTCGTAAAATCTATATGTTATCCGCATTGGGTCAAAAAGTTACAGTAAAAAGAAGGGAAGGGGCAGAATGACCGGGTGAGGTAAAAACGCTGATTTCAGCGACGAGAAAGTGCGAAATATTTTGCTGTTTATGTAGGAAAACCATGGAGTTGCTTTTCTTTCTCTCCCTAGTGTGGTAGGACAAAGCCATTCGTTAACCCTTTTCTTTATTTTATTGAGCGCATCATGTGTACTTCCCCTTCCTATCCGCAACTGACCCTGGCCTTACCGCCCTCCGCACTGACCGGATTCGCTTCCCTCCTGCAGCACGGCATCCTCTTTCCGGTGGAGCGGCCGGCGGCCGTTCTGCCCTTTCTTCTTGCCCTGCCCGGTTTCAGCGCTGATTACATCGAAAACACGGTGCAGACCATTTTCATCAACGGCGTGGCGGCCGACAGCCTGGACCGCGATCTCGGTCCAGGTTCCACCCTGGCGCTGTCTGCCGCCATGCCCGGTCTGGCCGGGGCCATTTTTCGCCGCCAGGGCGTGCATGGCAGCCTGCGCAGTCGGCCAGCGACAACCAAGTCCTCCGTTGCCACCGATTCGGGTTTTATCACCCTCAAACTGTTCAACTCCATTGCCACCGACCGGGTGCAGGATCTGCTGAGCATGGGATTTCTAGTGTCCGGCAAGGCGCTGCACGATTTTGCCGCCATGCGGGAGGCGTTATTTCAACCGCCGACGGTGGCCACACTCGATGGCAAGGCCGTGGACCACGCCGAGTTGCTGCGCCTTGCCGCTGCCTGCCCGATGTTGATGGTGCGAAACGTGGCCGAGCCAATGGCCACCCCCTAAAATAGGGGTTGCAATCTTGGTTGGCGCGGGCAACTATGGTATTGAATCCTTGATGGAAGGAGGCGCGGTGGGGACACCCGCGCGGGTGAACCGCTCGCCGTGCGTACCTTGAGAAGGGTGCACGGCGCGTAATTGCGGATGCCCTGTAAAGTGTCACCACCGGTGTCGAGCCGATTGACCGTTTGTTTACGATCATTCCTGACCGGGCGCTCAGTCGGTTTTCCCATTCCCTTTACAATGGAGAGATTTTATGCCTATTGTCACCATCTCACGCGGTTCGTACAGCCGAGGCAAGGACGTCGCTGAACAGCTGGCCCGGAAGTTACATTACGACTGCGTTTCCCGGGAGATTCTTCTGGAAGCATCCGAAGAGTTCAATATCCCCGAAATCAGCCTTGTTCGCGCCATCCACGATTCACCTTCCATCCTGGAACGCTTCCGCCACGGCAAGGAGCGGTATATCAGTTATTACCAGTACGCCTTGCTCAAACATGTGCAAAAAGACAATGTCATTTATCATGGTTTGGCCGGGCAGTATTTTCTCCGGTCGATCCCCCATGTCCTCAAGGTGCGCATCCTGGCCAGCATGGAAGACCGGGTCAAGGAAGTCATGCGGCGGGATCAGGTATCACGGCAGGACGCCGAACATCGGCTGCGAACCGATGACGAGGAGCGCCGTCGGTGGGGACTCAAGTTGTACGGCATCGATACCTGGGACAGTCGGTTGTACGACATTGTTTTGTTGATTGACAAGTTAACCGTCGACGACGCGGCGGACTTGATCATGGAAACCGTGAAAAAACCGGTGTTTCAGACAACCGCCGAAGCGCAGCGGATCCTTGACGATCAGGTCTTGTGCGCGAAAATCCATGCCATGCTGGTAAACTTCTCCCTGATGATCGAGGTGCAGGCCCACGACGGCGTCATCACGCTGTGCAACATCGGCGAAGTCCTGCGCTCGGATGAAGGCCTGCGGACGAAGATTGAAGGAATGATCAAGGATATCGAGGGGGTGAAAGAGATAGAGTTCACCGAGAAATCGTGTGCCAAACGGGACCATGTCAATCCTTTTTACAATATTGGCTAGGAACGCAAAACCGATCCAGGTGAACGGCGCGGCGTAACGCCCGGGGGAGCGGGAGTGCTCCCCGTTTTTCGCCCGCTCTTTTTCGGATTCGGCGCTTTCTTTCACCGCACCTCCAGAGAGGGGAAGCGCCGATCACGCCCACCGTTGTCGGTCCATGTGGACCGTGACCGGCAGACAAGCAAACCGTCAGGATCAATCCTTTCGTCGCGGGGCGTACAGAAAGCCCCAATCGCCTCAACCACAGACCACCCCGTCCCGCTGGACAGGGTTTCCTCATAGGGGTTCTTTGCGCATCCCCGTCATCCGTCTTTCCAGCTCCTCGCAAACCGCTCATTCCACGGCGGCCCTTTAGATCGTATTTCGTTGAATGTGTGTACAGGCAAAAACGAGAATCGCTCAGATCCAACGGGGAGTCCACATTGCGCCAGCCTTGGTTTTCTTTTCTTCCTCGAAAAATTAAGCGCGAAACCTCGTAATTTTGCGAGTTGTTGACCAGGTCCCTTTTTCTTTAAATGACCACCACGAACAAAGGCGCACCTATCTGCAGCCGGCGAGAATGACCCGCAGACAGGTCTCAAGATATCCCCGTGTCACAGGGGACACTTCCATCACACGATTTTTGGCCGCGCAGGCGGTCAGGGAGGCAATTCATGGAGAATATCTACGATGTCGTCATCGTCGGCGCCGGGCCTGCCGGCATGACCGCGGCCATCTATGCCATCCGGGCCAACATGAGGGTCTTGATGCTCGATCGGCTCTCACCGGGCGGACAGATGATCAACACCAACGAGATCGAAAACTACACCGGTGCCGGTAAACTGAGCGGCGCCGAGCTGGCGATCAAGATGTTCGAACACACTCAGGAATTGGGGGTGGAATTCGACTACAAGACTGTGATCGACATCAGCAACGGCGGTCCGCTCAAGACCCTCACCTGTGAAGAGGACAACACCGTCTACCAAGCGCGGGCGGTCATTCTCGCCACCGGTACCGTGCCCCGGCGGCTCGGCGTGCCCGGCGAGGATCAGTGGGCCGGCTCCGGCATCAGCTGGTGCGCCATCTGCGACGGCGCCCAGTATCGCGACAAGGAGGTGGTGGTCATCGGCGGCGGCAACTCGGCGGTCGAGGAGTCCATCTACCTGGCCGGCATCTGCACCAAGTTGACCATCGTCACCATGTTCGACCTGACCGCCGACCCCAAGGCCTGCGACCAGCTGCGCAGGATGGCCAACGTCACCATTTACCCTTATCAGGAAGTGCTGGAGTTCACCGGCGAGGACCGTCTCACCGGCGTGCGCTTCAAATCGACCAAGGAAGACGCCACCGAGCGCTACGTGTCCTGTGACGGCGTGTTCGAGTACATCGGCTTTCAAGCCTCTTCCCAGGCCTTTGCCAAGCTCGGCATCGTCGACCGCACCGGCTGCATCGAAACCGATGCCCGCATGCGCACCAAGGTCCCGGGCATCTTCGGTGCCGGCGACATCACCGTCAAACATCTGCGCCAGATCGTCACCGCCTGTTCCGATGGCGCGGTGGCGGCCAACAGCGCAGCCTCCTACGTCGAATCCCTTAAACAGTGACCTCTTTCCCCATAGCCAAGGAGCAACCAGCCATGATCACCGAAATCACCGAAAAAGAGTACGAGTCGCTCGATCACGCCGCCCCCAAGCTGATCGAGTTCTATTCCAAGACCTGCGGGCCGTGCAAGATGCTCTCCTTCGTCCTCAAGGACATAGCCAAGCAGAAGCCCGAGTTCCCCATCTACATCATCGATTTCGACGAGAATCGGGACCTGAAGGAACGCCTCGGCGTCAAGGGCTTTCCCACCATGCTGTTCTTCAAGGACGGCACCGAGGCCAGCCGCCTGGAAGGCCTCAAGCAAAAACCCGCCATCATCAAAGCGATCGAAGCGATCGCCTGACAAGGAGCCTGTCATGAGCACAAAAGTCCGTTATATCAGCGAGGATCACCTCATCACCCGCCAGAATCGCGCCGAAAAAGAATTTCTCGCCGCCTTCCAGACCGAGCAGCCAACCTTCGGGCAGCCCAAGGTGGTGGTCAACCCCTACCTGATCAATCCGCTCTGCGCCCTGGTGCTGTTCACCACCCCGACTCCCGTGGCCCCGACCCTCACCGTCCACGGCAAACGCTATGAGCGCGAGAACCTCACCCACACCTTCAAGGCGGCCACCGAGCACATCCTGCCCGTGCTCGGCCTCTACGAGGACTTCGCCAACACCGTGACCGTCAGCCTGCCGGGCGGCGAAACCACCACCCTGACCATCCAGACCGGCAAGCTGCCCGGCGACGTGTGCCGCTGCCTCAACATCCAGGCCTCGCTCGACTATCTCGGCGACAACCTCATGTTCCTCACCCCGGCCGGCAAGAATCTGCCCGTCGCCTACGATTACAAGGGCGATATCCGCTGGATGCTCACCGAGAACACCATGTTCGACATCAAGCGGGTGCGAAACGGCAACATCGTCACCGGCTCCAGCCGCTTCTGCCACATGCCCTACAACTGCACCGGTCTGATCGAGATCAACCTCTTGGGCAAGATCTACAAGGAATACCGCATGCCGGGCAACTACCACCACGACCACTTCGAGATGGAGGACGGCAACCTCCTCGCCCTCACCCAGGACTTCTTCCGCGACACGGTGGAGGACATGTGCGTGCTGCTCGACCGCAACACCGGCGAGATCCTCAAAACCTGGGACTACCGCGATGCACTGCCCATGGACGTGGCCGGCTCCGGCTCGCAGGACGCCCATGACTGGTTCCACAACAACGCCGTCTGGTACGACAAGCGCACCCACAGCCTGACCCTGTCCGGCCGGCATCAGGACGCGGTGATCAACCTCGACTACGAGACCGGCAAGCTCAACTGGATCATCGGCGACCCGGAAGGCTGGCCGCAAGACATGGTCGACAAGTACTTCTTCAAGCCGGTGGGCGACCTGTCCAAATTCGACTGGCAGTACGAGCAGCACGCCTGCGTGGTCTGCCCGAACGGCGACGTGATGTGCTTCGACAACGGCCAGTACCGCGCCAAGTCCAAGGAGAACTACATCGAGAACCGCAACAACTTCTCCCGCGGCGTCCGCTACCGCATCGACACCGACAAGATGGAGATCGAGCAGATCTGGCAGTACGGCAAGGAGCGCGGCCAGGAGTTCTTCAGCCCCTACATCTGCAACGTCGAGTACTATGACGAGGGGCACTACATGATCCATTCCGGCGGCATTGGCCGCGAGGACGGCTACGCCGCCAAGGCGCTCGGACCCTTCCTCAACGCCGACGCCCCGAACGTGGAACTGCGCTCGATCACCGTCGAGGAAAAAGACGGCGTGGTCCTCTACCAGCTGGAAACCGAAGGCAACTTCTACCGGGCCGAGAAACTGCCGCTCTACCACGGCGGCGACAACCTGGTGCTCGGCGACGGCAAGTTGCTCGGCAGCCTGGAAGTGACCGAAGAGTTCGACACCGTGCCCGAGGCGGAGGAGGTATTTACCCTGCCGTCCTCTTTTCATAACATCTTCATCGAGGAAGACGAGGACCGGTTCGTCTTCCACGGCCGGTTCGAGAAGGGCACCCTGGCCATGCTCTGTCTGGAGAACGAGAAGGAGAGCCACAACTACTTCCTCAATACCTCGGCCACCTGGCATCTGGCGATGTGCTCCGGCGCCTTTCTGGAAAAGGACGAGCGGGACATCAAGATGCATGTGAGCAAGCTGGGCCTCAGCGGGGTGTTCAAGGTCAAGTTGATCATCAATGACAAGAAGTACCAGACCGGGGTGACCATCTGCTGTTCATGATCATAGCGTAGCCTCACCTCCTGCCCCCGGGCAGAAGAGATCACCCCGGTTACCGGCCGGGCGCGGGATCGCGGCAAACACAACCGCTCTTCCGCGCCTTGCGCAGTGCCGGGGTGTTTTGTTTGCCGCCACAACCAGTGGTGACCGGGAAGAGGCGGAGGCGGGTGAGAAAACCGTCAAAAAAACATGCGGTAAAATAGCGTTGCCCTGTTGCGATACGGGTGTATCATGCGTTCCGTACACGGCACTGTTTGTTGAGCCTGCGTGCGCGGGAGAATGAACGAGGAGAGACGCATGAATCAGTTCCTTTTTGTCTATGGCACGCTCAAACAGGGCTTCCCCAATCATTCCCTGATGAAAGGAGCCTATTGTATCGGTGCCGGTCATACCGCCCGGAAATTCGCCATGTACAAGCACGTCGTCCCCTACGTGATCAAGGGCCAGGCCGTGACCCACATCCATGGCGAAGTCTACTCCATCCACCCCTCCATGCTGGAGACATTGGATCTGTTTGAAGGCAATCCGGTGTGGAATTGCCGCGAGCTGGTGGATGTGGTCCTTGATGCCGATGCATCGCAGGTATCGGCGTGGATGTACTTCAGCGATACCGCCGTAGGTGATTTGGTCGAATCCGGCGTGTACACCAGAGACTGATCATCACATCCAAGCCGAGTTTCTCGGCACGCTTTCCGAACGACCGCCACCACGAGCTGTTTTCGCACCGCTGTCGGTGGTGCGTGCCGCTTGCCCACCCGATCCCCAATCAATTGGCCGGCCTCATCCCTTGCTCCGGCACACTCCCCGTTCCCTTCGCCCCAGCCCCTGCTTCCCTTGTTGGGCATCGCATGATCGCCCACCTCGTAAGATGAAGTCCAAAACCTCGTAAGTTTGCGAGTTGTTGGCAAGGCCGCTTTTTCTTTTAATGCCCGACACGCACAGAACAGCCGACCGGTGTGGCCGGCCCCGGCATCGATCACGGATTTGATCCCCACAACAAGGAGCGAGGAACTCATGCAGCACGAACTGAACGACACCACCCCCTGCGGCCTGGGCGACAAGTCCGGCATGACCGGGCGTTTCGCCAACAATTACTTCGACGGCATCCCCGTCCGCGGCATCCATGCGACCCTGTTCTTCATCATCATGGCCGCCTACTTCTTCGAGCAGTTCGACAACTGGAACTTCGGCTTCGCCGCTCCGGCCATTGCCCAGTCCTGGGGCCTGAAACCCACCGACATCGCCACCATCCTTTTCTGGTACTTCATCGGCATGACCTCGGGCGGCTTTCTCGGCGGCGTCATTTCCGACTTCATCGGCCGGCGGCCAACCTTCCTCATCTCCATCGTTATTTTCTCGGTGAGCTCGGTGATCACCGGCTTCACCAATGACTTTGTCGTGTTCACCCTTTTCCGGGCGTTGACCGGTTTTGGCGTGTTCTGCATGATGGTCACCTCCCAGGCCTACATTGCCGAGATGGCGCCCTGCGAGAGCCGCGGCATGTGGCAGGGGAGGGTGGCTGCCATCGGCTTCTGCGCCGTGCCGGTGGTCGCCCTCATCTGCCGGATGGTCATTCCCATGGCCGAGGAAGCCTGGCGGTTCATCTTCTATGCCGGTGGCCTGGGTGTGGTGCCTTTTGTGCTCGGCCTCAAGTACCTCAAGGAGTCGCCCCGCTGGCTGGTGGCCCATGGCCGCATCAAGGAGGCCGAAGAGATTGTCACCTACCTGACCGGCAAGGATATCGACCTGTCCGAGGCCGCCAAAAACGTACAACCGAAGATCGCCGTCACCGACGTGCTCATCGGCATGTTCACCCGCAAGTACATCGGCCGCACCTTGTTGATCATGCTGCTGTTCGTCTGCATTACCCCAGCCGGCTTCCTGCTGACCACCTGGACCACCCAACTGCTCAAGATGCTTGGCTTCTCTGTCAAGGAGAGCCTCACCGCCATGACCATCATCAGCGTGGGCGTGCCTGTGGGCTGTTTTCTCAATTCGCTGGTCTCCGACCTGGGCGGCCGCAAACTGCCGCTGGCCGTTCTCAGCGTCCTGGCTGCGATCACCGCGCTGATCTTCGGCGGCATGAAGAGCCTCATCCTGCTCACCATCCTTGGCTTCGCGGTGACCGTTTTCAACATGGCGCTGAACTTCACCCTGTTCTCCTACACAGCGGAGAGCTACCCGACCCGCATGCGCAACACCGCCACCGGTTTCCACAACGGCCTGGCCCGACTGTCGGTGTCCGCCTCCCAGCCGCTGATTCCCATGATCCATGCCTCCTACGGGTTCGCCGGCATCTTTACTTCGGTGGCCATCCTCTTCTTCCTGCCGGTCATTCCGCTGCTCATCTGGGGCCAGCGTACCGGCGGCAAGAGTCTGGAGGAAATCGAATAACCCTCCGCCAACATGAGAGCGATGCAAGGGAAACCGGTCCGCAGAACCGGTTTCCCTCTTCCCCAGTGTGAGACCAGCCGTGCTTCGCTGCAACGGCGACCAACGGATATTGCGTTGTGGTCATGGATCGCCCGAGCGGTGATCGACACAGCCAATGTTTTCCCCCATTGGGACGTTTTTCCATTTCCTCCCTCCTCCCTGTACGCTATAAACCATGGAGTATAGCGTAACGTTGCACTGCAGCTCTCCACCATACTGGAGCAACGAGGCCATGTCCGAGAGAACACCGCAGCCGTCAACCGTCCTTGCCTGTTTGTCGATCCTCCCCTGCCTCCTCGCCCTGCTGCTCATCGGGCCAACGCCCCTTCGGGCCGCAGAATCCCAGCCGCTTGGCGACAATGAAAAACGGGTCGTGATCCTCTACTCGCAGCCGCGCGATTTTCCCGCCACCGAAATGGTGGAACAGGGAATCCAGGAGGCGCTGAACGCGGAGCGGCGTTTGACCGTCCAGCTCTTTTCCGAGTATCTCGATCTCTCCCGCTTTCGTGATACCCCCCAGCGTCAGGCCTTGGCGGACCTGCTTGATCAGCGCTACAGCAATGGCCAGATTGCCCTGCTCATCTGTGTGGACGTCCCGGCTGCCTTGTTTCTCATGGAATATGGGGAGCAACTGTTTCCGGAAATCCCGGTGGTGATGTGCGCCATCCCCGAGCGGCTCAAGGATTCCTTGCTCGCCTCGCCGCTTGGCGGACGGGTCAGTGGTATCATCGAGCCCGCCCTGGTGGCGCGGCAACTGGTGGAATCGGCCTTTCTGTTCAAGCCCGCCACCAAGCAGGCGGTGCTGGTGGCCGGAGCTTTTGAAAACGACCAGGCCCGTGCCGTTGCCCTGCGCGAGGCGCTGCAAACCGTGCGGCCGGATGTGGAACTGATTGATCTGACCGGACGTTCGCTGGGAGAGATTCTGGAACGGTGCGAGAAGCTGCCGCGGGATGCGGTCATTTTTTTCTCGACCCTTTTCGTCGACGGCAAAGGTCGCAGTTTTGTGCCCAAAAATGTCCTGCAGTCGATCGCCGCCGTCACTGACAAGCCGATTTTCGGCCCCTACGAATCCTATATGGGGTATGGAATTGTTGGCGGTCCGTTGATTTCCCTGCGCCTCGAGGGCAAGATGGCCGCCGAGGCGGCCTTGCGTATCCTGGGAGGCCAGCCCTTCGAGGCTGGATCGTTCAGCGGCGTCAACACCCAGCGCACCCTCTATGATTGGCGGCAGCTCAACCGCCATGCCATCGCGGACACTCTCCTGCCACCCAAGAGCACAATCCTCTTTCGTGAAGCAACCCTCTGGGATCAATATAAGTATTCGCTGATCGGCATCGTGGCCCTGGTCACCTTGCAGTCGCTGCTGATCATCGGATTGGTGGTCAATCTCCGCCAAAGAAAGAAGGCGGAGACCGCGTTGCGTGCCAGTCAGCGAGAACTGCAAACCCTGGCCGGACGTCTGATTTCCTCGCAGGAGGAGGAATTGAGCCGCTTGGCGCGCGAATTTCATGACGATTTTGCCCAGCGTCTGGCCGCGGTGGCCATCGAGACCGGGACCCTGGAGATTCACTCGCAGCAGCTCGACCCTCCGGCCAGAGAAAAGATCGGTCACGTCAAGGATCAGCTGATCAGGCTCTCCGATGACATTCACGCCATCTCCAGGGAACTGCACCCGGCAATTCTCAAGGATCTCGGCCTGGGGCGGGCGGTCAACTCCCTGTGTATCAATTTTGCCGACCGCGAGAATATTCCGGTGGATTGTCATTTCGAGCCCCTCCCCGACGATATTCCGCCCCAGACCTCCCTGTGCATCTACCGGGTGATCCAGGAAAGTCTGCGCAACATAGCCAAGCACGCCCGTGCCCGGCACGTCGATATTTCCCTCAAGCTCTCGGCCAATCATCTGCTGGCGACCATCGAGGACGACGGGGCCGGTTTCGAGCCCAAATGCGCCCGCCACACCCCGGGCATCGGTCTGGCGAGCATGCGGGAGCGGGTTCAATACGTCAAGGGCGAGTTCACCATCCAGTCCGAACCTGGACAGGGAACGGTGATCGAACTGTCCATTCCCCTGCAGAGGGTGGAGTATGAAAAAACCAAGAATACTGTTGGCTGATGACCATCGCATGGTGGCCGAGGGGCTGCGCGGCCTGCTGGAGCCGGACTATCAACTGGTCGGCATCGTCGAGGATGGCCGGGCCCTGCTTGAGGCGGCGGACCGGCTCATGCCCGACGTGGTGGTGGCGGATGTCTCCATGCCGCTGCTGAACGGGATCGAGGCGGTACGGCAGCTCAAGAAGAAAAACAAGGAAATCGCGGTGGTCTTTCTCACCATGCACCTCGATGTCGCCTACGCGGCCAGTGCCTTCGAAGCCGGCGCCTCGGGATATGTGCTCAAACATTCGGCTCCGTCGGAGCTGCTGGTCGCCATCGGCAGCGCGCTCAAGGGACGAACCTACATCACGCCGTTGCTGGCCGGTGAACTGCTCAACTACCAGCGCAACCGGCCCAGCGGCGACCAAGAGGGCGGGGTTGCCCGTCTGACCGCACGCCAGCGCGAGGTGCTGCAGTTGATTGCCGAGGGACTTTCGGTCAAGGAGGCCGCCGCCGTGCTCGGTATTTCCTCCCGCACGGTGGAGTTTCATAAATACAGCATGATGGAGATCTTGGGACTGAAAAGTTCAGCTGAATTGATGCGCTTTGCCGTCGAACACGGCATCAAGTGAATCGGCGGTCGAGGCGGACGGAAGGCAAAGAAAACCTGCTCAAACAAATGACTGCTTGAGCAGGAAGGAGAGAGGGGCGTTCCAAGGGACTGCCTGCATGCCGCGCCCCCTGCACCATGCACTCTGACAACCGCCCGGCCCAATCGCCGGGCGGTTGTGTTATGGCTCAAAAGCTCCAGATTTTCCCCAGCTTGATCTCGATGCGGATATCATCGGAGGCGGTGGCCACGTCGTAATCCCGCACCACCGGAACAAACAGACCCGCGCCCAGCCACATATTCCATTGCGGCATCACATAGTTGGCCGTTGGGCCCACATACACTTCAGTGGCGTCATTGTTCATATCCCTGCCGGCGCGTTCCCACGAGCGGCAGTTTTCAGCGGTGAATTCCAGACCGATGTCGAAATGCGGATTGAACACGTAATGGTAGCTGCCGGTCATGGTCCAGGCGGTATCCTTTTTCACCCCCTGGTTGCCGGTTTCGGTCGGTTGCACAAAGCCCAGGTCCCAGTCCACCCGGTGCTTGGGATGCCAGACCTTGGTGACGCCGATCTTGGCATTGTAGGACCAGACATCGCCGCCAACCGGATGATCCGGGCCTTCCTGGCCGGTGGGCATGTTGACGCCCAGGGTGGCGGCCAGGCTCAGAGGATCGCCCAGCCGCTGGGACATGATGGCGTAGGAGGCGCCCAGGGCGAAATCTGTCGGCCCATCGATGCGATCCGAAGCTAAGTTGCCGTAGGCGTCGCGGTGATTGTTGATGTATCCCGGCACAAAGGCGATCTCGACCCGCTCGGTGAGGCCGTAGCGCAGCTTGAGCAGGTACAGTTCGCTCTCCATGGTCCTGGCGCCAAAGCCGGCGTCGTCGACGATGTCATCCTTGTCTCGATAGGAAAAATTCAACGCGCTCAGCAGCAGCCCCTTGGGCACCAGTCCGCCGCCGCTGATGGCGGAGTTGACCGGCGTGCCGCTCAGTCCTCCCATCTTTTCCGTTTGCGGCTGTTCGGTCACTGTGCTGTCCGCAGCCGCCGCATGCATGGCTGTCAGACAGGAGAGCATCATGCAGCAAACGAATGCCTGGTGTGTTTTCTTTTCAATCATCCAACCCTCCATTGTGTCAAAAATACCGTGGCAACATGAATCGTGCAGGAACGGCTGGCCAAATTCGACCAACAGGGGTGCCGTTCGTTGGCCCACTAAACCAAAGCAGAGGGAGGAGAACAGCTCGCAAATTTACCAGGATTTGGAAATATTCTTCCCAATATGACCGGCAGACAGGCAGCCATCACTTTGCTCTGTGTGATTGAATCGGGGGAGGGGAGGGCGGTCGTGAACGCGCGTCATGGACCAGGGCGATGCTCTTCTTTGGGTGATTCCTTGGCCGATTGGGAAATTCACTCAAATGAAAGCATGCGAAATCAAATAAATGAAGATGGTTGACCGCTGTCTTTCCAAGAGGGGCGCAAACAAGGGGAGGGGGCGGAAAAGCCTTGAGTGCCCGCATTTTACACCTGATCCGCTCATTTTTTTTCCTTTGACAAAGAAATCTTTTTTTATTTTAGTTTCGGCGTTGTCAACAGATGCCGCGTCAGGAACGAGAGCCTGGCTGTTGTGGCAATGGTCAAAACTCTGGGAGGGAAGAATGAATAAAAAGGAACTGGTTGAGTCCATGGCGGAGGCGGCAGAAATCAGTAAGGCCGCGGCCGAAAAAGCGCTGAATGGAATGCTTATGGCTGTCTCTGACGCACTGGCCAAGGGAGACAAGGTAACCCTGGTTGGCTTCGGAACATTTTCCACCGTCAAACGCACCGAACGCAAAGCGAAAAATCCTCGTACCGGTGCAATGATCGAAATCCCCTCCAAAACGATCGCCAAGTTCAAACCGGGCAGCAAACTGTCTGACGCTGTCAACTAACGGTCCTTTTCATCGACGGGTGAAAAACAGCTGACGGTCGTCAGCTGTTTTTGTTTGTACCTTCCCAGCCTGGTCATGGTTGTCGTGTTCATGCGATTCCTGAACATTCCGTTCATGTCGAGAAGAGTAAAAAAAATCGATGAAAAGGGCTGGACACGAAGAACAAACCATGCTAAATGGGTAGCCGCATTTGATGGCGACATCTTCTGCGGCACAAAACGGATCGGGAAGTGGCTCAGTCTGGTAGAGCACAGCGTTCGGGACGCTGGGGTCGGAGGTTCGAATCCTCTCTTCCCGACCACTTACACATGATGCACTGGTACAATGCTTACCAATGCTTAGTCAAAAAAAGCCTGGGCTTAATGCTCAGGCTTTTTTATTGCCTATCGACAGCCTGGAAAAAGGTTCGGGTCGTTCTTATACTAGCCCGAACAGACAAGGATTGTGGTCCGTTCCCTTTGCCGCGATCGGATGCACAACGGGTTATGTGATGTGCATAAACATGCAAGGAGTGCCCTGCCGTGAATACCATGATCGTCTGCCCCGGATGCGGGGCCAAAAACAGAATTCCCCCGGAAAAGCAGCACCTGACCCCCAAATGCGGCCGGTGCGGCACGTCGCTTGCCGGCGCGCCGGTGTCCGGTCTGGTCAACCCGATCCTCGACGCCCAATTCCATCAGTGGATCGAACGGTCGCCCCTGCCGGTCCTGCTTGATTTGTATTCGCCCACCTGCGGCCCCTGCCGGACCATCGCCCCGACCATCGAGGCACTGGCCCGCGAGTATGCCGGCCGGCTGCTGGTGTTCAAACTCGACACCTCGACCCAGCAGATGACCGCGGCCCGATTTCAGATTCGCGGGGTGCCGACCCTGCTGTTTTTCAAGGAAGGGCAGATGGTCGATCAGTTGGTCGGCGCCGTTCCTCGTACGGAAATTGAACAGCGGATCCTTTCCCTGTTGCGGTAAGCTGTTCGCCGTTTGTTGGCTTCATCTCCTCATGCCGCCTCAACCACCAGCGCCGCCGATTGACCTGCCCTTTGGTCCGGGGACAGCTCCCCTCAGTCGGCAGGGCGAAGAAAGGGGGCGGTTTTTGTTTGTCGATGCGATGCGCGGTCTGGCCATGATGGTCATGATCGAGGTGCACACGATCAACAGCCTGATGCAGCCCGGATACCGCCGGGTTACCTGGTTTGGTCTGCTCGATTTTCTCAACGGCCTGGTGGCCCCCGCCTTTCTCTTTGTCGCCGGTTTTGCCTTTCTCCTGGCCAACGAACGCTGCCGTGACGAGCTGGGCACTGGCGGGCCGCCGCTGATGCGCACCGTGGGGCGGATCGGCCTGATCTGGCTGACCGGCTACCTGCTCCATATTCCGTACTTTTCGCTCCACGATTGGCACCAGTTGGCCACCCCTGAACAGTGGCGGCAGTTTTTCAGCGTCGATGTGCTGCAGTGCATCGCCTGTGGCCTGTCGATCCTTCTGGGCGCGCGCCTGCTGGCTAACAATGAGCGAACCTTTTCCCTGACCATCGGTCTGCTGCTCTGTTTGGCGGTGCTGCCGGCCCCTTGGGTCTACCGGACCGATCTTGGTTGGCTGCCGTTCGGGGTGGCCGCCTATCTTCGCCCCCTCGGCTCGACGCTCTTTCCCCTGCTACCCTGGTTCGGCTTCATGGCCGCAGGGGTGCTGGCCGGCCGTCTGTTTCTCGACGCGCGGCAAAGGGGCGACGAAAATCGCTGGGTGGCGAGGATGGCCCTGTTGGGCACGGGACTGAGCGCAGTCAGTCTGCCGTTGCTCTTTGTGCTCAAGGACCAGCTGGGATGGATTGTCGACGAGCGTCCCCATCTGCTGTTTTTCACCGGCCGGCTCGGTTGCGTTCTCCTGCTGCTGGCTCTTTGTCACTTGGTGTGTCACGGAAAGACACGGGGTATTTCCCTGCTGCGTTACTCCAGCCGGGAATCGCTCATGGTGTACTTCGTCCATTTGCAGATCCTCTACCGGCCGTTCTGGGAGGGCAAGTCATTGGTGATGCGGGTTGGGCAGCAGTATAGCCTTGTCGCCTCGCTGGGCATGGCCCTGCTGCTCGTCAGTCTGATGCTGCCCCTGGCCTGGGGCTGGCATCGGGTCAAGCAGCGCTATCGGCGTGCCAGCCGTCACCTGCTGCACCTCGTCCTGGTGGGCGGCACCGTTCTGTTTCTCGTTGGTTGACCACCACCTTCGTGCTGGCTATTGCTCCGCCGCACCGTCCGCATGGGAAGAGGACTGCCCTGGCCGACGGGTTTCACCGCCCAGGGCCTTGGCCAGGGTAATATGGTTTTGCAGTTGATTGAAGCGGTTCTCCGCCAGGTTGATTTCCGCCTGCCGCCGGTCTTCCTGGGCATCGAGCCAGGATTTGAGCGCGCTGCCTCCTGCCTGGTAGCGGATTCGATACAGTTCTTCGGTTCGCTTGGCCGCTGCCAGGGTCTGTTGCAGTTTTTCTTCCTCCATCCGGTACTGCTGGCGGGCCGAGAGACTGTTCTCCACCTCCGCCAGGGCACGGTAGAGCGTCTGGCGAAATTCGAGCACCGCCTGTTCGTATTCGGCCTCGGCAATCTTGATGGTGCGGCGCATGTCCCGCCACTGGATAAAGGGCAGGGCCAGTTCCGCCCCCAGGGCGGCAATAGGATTGCTCAACAGACGGGAAAGCTCCTCGCTGCTGCCGCCAAAGGAACCGCTGAGGCTGATGGCCGGGTAATAGGAAGCGCGGGTGGCGTCGCTGCTGGCCAGCAGCGATCGCAGCCGGGCTTCAGCGGCGCGCAGATCCGGCCGCCTGGCGAGCAGGGAGGCCGGCAGACCGGCCTCCACTCCCGGCAGGATGACGGTAGTCAAGTCTTGCGGTTCACGGATGGCCAGACTTTGCGGCGGCCCGTCAAAGAGGATGGCCAGACTGTTGCGGGCCTCGACCCGTTGCTGAACGAGACTGGTGTGGCTTGCCTCCTGACTTGCCAGACTGCGCTCTGCCTCCAGGATTTCCAGGGTCGTGACTGCCCCCGCCGCCTTCTGCACCCGTACCAGTTCAAGGGTACGGCGGGCATAGGCGATGCTGGCCTCGGACAGGGAGATGCGTTGATTGAGATAGCCGATCTGCCAGTAGAGCGAGGCGGTCGTGCCCACCAGGGAGAGGGCCGTGCTGGCGCGGTCCTCGTCCGTGGCCACCGCTTGCCAGCGGGCCGCGTCAGAAGTACTGCCCAGCCTGTTCCACAGATCCAGTTCATATCCAACCGCGGCCGAGACGGCAACGGTGCGGGTTTCACCGCTTTTCGCCCCCAGATTGCGGCTGTAGTCCGTGC
Organism: Desulfobulbus propionicus DSM 2032; assembly: GCF_000186885.1. Taxonomy (GTDB): domain Bacteria; phylum Desulfobacterota; class Desulfobulbia; order Desulfobulbales; family Desulfobulbaceae; genus Desulfobulbus; species Desulfobulbus propionicus. The sequence continues at coordinate 1,896,023 of NC_014972.1, forward strand.
TGCCGCCCACGGCCAGGCTTGGCAGCCGGTCACTGTCCGCCAGTTCCGCCTGGAGTGCGGCCTTGCGCACCAGCACGGTGGCCGCGGCCAGGTCATTGTTGCGCCGCAGCGCCTCGCCGACCAGCTGGTTGAGCACCGGATCATCGAACCCTTCCCACCAACGGTCCGCCAACACTTTGCCGACCTCGGACCGATGCGTCCACGAGGCCGGCAGACGCGCCTCGGGGGTGGTGTAGGGGGTGTGGGTCAGGGCACCGCAGCCGCTCAGGACAAGAACCACCAACGCGGTGCTGAAATATTTGCCAGAAATTGGACGCATTGGAATCACTCCCGCGACAGGGCCACCACCGGATCGAGGCGGGCGGCATTGCGCGCCGGCAGAAATCCGAACAGCACGCCGATGAAGGTTGAACAGAGAAAGGCGCTGACAATGGCACTGGTGGAATAGATCAGCTTGAAATCGCTGCCGGAAAAGGTGACCGCCACCCCAAGGCCCAACGCCAGGCCAATGCCGAGAAAGCCGCCGAGCAAGCAGACCAACACCGCCTCAATGAGAAACTGCTGCATGATGTCGCTGTGACGGGCGCCCACGGCCATGCGTACCCCGATCTCCTGGGTGCGCTCGGTCACCGAAACGAGCATGATGTTCATCACGCCGATGCCGCCTACCAGCAGTGAAATCAAGGCGATGGAAGAGATCAGCAGGGTCATGGTCTGGGTGGTTTTCTCAATGGTCTGGCGGATGGAATCGAGGTTGGATACGAAAAAATCCTTGGTTCCGTGGCGCTGGGTGAGCAGTTTGACCACGCTTTGCTCGGCCACCGCGCTCGACACGCTGTCGGCCACCCGCACGGTGATCGAGCGCAGATACTGCTGGCCGGTCAGTCGATGCATGGCCGTGGTATAGGGAACCCACAGATTGAGCGTGTCGGTGTCGCCGAAATTGGAATCCATTTTCTTGGTCACCCCGATCACCCGGCAGGGAACCTTGCCCAGCATGATGACCTGACCCAACACCTCGTTGGGGGTGTCGGCGAACAGAGCGCGGCGGGTGTTCTGGTCGATGACCACGTCCTGGGCGCTCGCCCGCACGCTGGCGCGGTCAAACAACTGCCCCTCGGCCAGTTCCATGCCGCGTACCCGGAAATAGTGCTCGCCCACCCCGTTGACCTGGGCGGTGACGCTGACGCTGCGGTGGATCAGGGTGACCGATTTGGTGACTACCGGGGTGACGGTGTCCACATAGGGCTGTTGGGCCAGGGCATCCGCATCGCGGGGGATGAGGGTGCGAACTCTGCCCGAACGCATGTCGCCGAAATCCTTGCCCGGATAGATGCTGATGGTGTTGGTGCCCATCGCGCTGATATCCTTGAGGATACGCTGGCGGGACCCCTCGCCCAGGGCCACCACCGAAACTACCGAGGCAATGCCGATGATGATGCCGAGCATGGTCAGCAGGGTGCGCAGCCGATGCGAGGCCATGGCCAGGGTGGCCATGTGAAAGGCCTCGGCAAATCGGTCCCACTGGGCCCGCCACCGGGAGGATTCTCCCGCGGCCTTGGGTGAATGGGCGCCTTTGTTGCTGTCCGTCCTGATTCGCCGGTCGGCGACGATGGCCCCGTCGCTCAGTTCGATGATCCGGTTGGCGTGCTGAGCCACCTGCAGATCATGGGTCACGAGGATGATCGTATGGCCGTCATCGTTGAGTTCCTTGAGGATGGTCATCACCTCGTTGCCGCTGGCCGTGTCCAGGGCGCCGGTGGGCTCGTCGGCCAGAATCACCGCGCCGCCGTTCATCAGGGCTCGGGCGATGGAGACCCGCTGCTGCTGGCCGCCGGACAGCTTGCCCGGCACGTGTTCCATGCGGTCGGCCATGTTCAGGCGTGTGAGCAGGGCCGCCGCCCGTGCCAGGCGATCCCGGCTGTTCATTCCGGCATAGATGGCCGGAATCTCGACGTTGGCCAGGGCGTTGAGGTTGCCCAGCAGGTGGTAGCGCTGAAAGATGAAACCAAAATGCTCACGGCGCAGAAACGCCAGCTCGTCCGGCGCAAGTTGGCCGGTTTCCTGACCGTTGACCCGATACACGCCCCGGCTGGGCCGATCGAGGCAGCCGATGATGTTCATCAGGGTAGACTTGCCCGAACCGGAAGTACCGACAATGGCCACCATCTCGCCGGCCTCGATGGTCAGGTCGATGGACTTGAGCACGGTCAGCACCTCGTCGCCGGAGGGATAGTCGCGGCAGACGCCCCGCAGTTCGATCAGCGGCGTGGCCATCACATCATTCCCGGCATCGGGCCGCGCCGTCGCATGGTGGTGGCTGGAGCCGCGGCCGCGCTGACCTGCTCGCCGATCACCACCCGCTGTCCCTCGGTCAGCCCGTCCACCACCTCGGCCTGGACATTGTTATTGAGGCCGATTTGCACCCACTGTTCGTTGAAGGTGTTGGGTCCGGTTTCGACCCGCACCTGATAGCGCCCCTCCTTGTCCTTTGTTCCCAACGCGGCGGAGGGAATCGTCAACACGTTCTTGGCCTCGGCCAGGACAATGTTCACCTGGGTGGTCATGGAGATGCGCAGCTTGCCGTCGGGGTTGGGCACCTCCAGGATGCCCATGTAATAAATGGCGGTGCTCGATGAGCTGGAAGAGGCGGATGAACTGGAGGACGTGCTATCGTCGTTTTCTATGGACTCCGGCGCCGGTTCGATGGATTGCAGCACCGCTGGATACTGACGGTCCGGTTCGCCAAGGATGGTGAAATAGACCCGCTGTCCCGGTTGGACCCGGACCACGTCCGCCTCGGAAATCTCGACCTTGATGGTCATCCGGTCGAGTCGGGCCACCTTGATGATGGTCGGCGCGGTCTGATTGGCGTTGACCGTCTGTCCTTCCTTGGTGACGATGGCCACCACCACGCCGTCGATGGGCGAGCTGATCTTGGTATAGCCCAGATCAAGCTGGGCGGTATCGACGGCGATCTTGGCCTGTTCGATCTGGGCGTCCAGGGCGGTGATTTCCGCCCGCAACACCTGCAAGGTTGCCTCGGCGGCCTCGAAATCCTCGCGGGAAGCGGCATCACCCCGCAGCATCAGGCTTTGACGTTTGTAGGCCAGCTCCGCCTGTTTCAGCGATGCCTCCTTGGCCTGCTTTTCGGCACGCACCGCTGCCAGCGCCGCGGTTTGGGTGCGCAGGGTATTCTGCTGCGGCAAACTGTCGATCTCCGCCACCAACTGCCCGGCCTTGACCGTGTCGCCCAGTTCCACCTTGAGCGACTTGAGCTGTCCGGACACCTGGGCGCCGACACTGACCATGTTTTCCGATTCCACCGTGCCGCTGGCCAGCACCGTGGTTTCGAGGTCGCCCCGGGACACGGGCGCGGTCATGTAGCCGGGCTGTTTGTCGCGGCCAAAATAATACAAGGCTCCGCCGGCAACCGCCAGCACGAGCAGGGCGGCGGGCAGCAGATAACGCCAGCGGGATCGTTTCTGTAGGGTCTTCATGGCAAGGTCTGATCAGTGACGGATAAACGGCCAGCCTCGATGCGCAGAGGCGAGCTGAAGCGCTTCTCCAGCTGTGGAGAAGCGCACGGACGTTTTGCACAATAGGGCAGAATGGCTGAAATGCCTAGATGTGATCCCTTTTTTTCTGCGTTGTCGCGGTTTGGCCCTGGAAAATGATCGATAAAATTTCCATCGTTCCCTGACGGTTTTCCGCGGCGATCGCCTGAATGCTTTGCTCCGTGCCCTGCGCTCGTATCCCCTTGTTCCACAAGAGCTGAACGGTCTCCTCGGGCAAGCGATTGGCGACCTTGGCCACGGTGGACAGCGGTGCCCGCACCAGCGCCTCTGTGATCCTTTCGGCCGGGTGTCTGTGTTGCTGTTGGTCCCCAATGCCCATGGGCAGCACGCTGGCTCCCAGGAGCAGAAAAAAGAAGACCACGACGACCTTGGCCAGCGGCTGGGAAAGGGTGGAGGTGAAGGAGCGGCGATTATGCACGAGATGCAGGAGGGCGGCGATGACCAGCAGCCAGCTGATCCATTCGTGCGCCGGCTTGACCAGGCCACCATGAATGTTGAAAAACAGCAGGATACCGGTCACTGCGGTGAAGATGAAGGTGCCAAAGGTGAACGGGGTCAGCCAGCTGCGTTGTATCTGCCAGGAGCGTTTGGTTATTCGGTCGGTTGGGTTGAGTCCATTGATGGGTTGCATGTGTATCCTCGCTAATGATGGTGGTGAGGGATGGGGCGAACGAGCACACAAGGCGCAACCGGTTCAGTGCGGGTCGTACAGCGCGAACGGGCAATGGACAGGATCGAGCACGGCAGCGTCTTGTGCGGTGAACCGGAGAACAGCGGTTCACGGGAACGGCATCCTCCGGCATTGATTCAACTCATTCCTGTTCCTTGTCCGGAGGTGGCGGCGGGTCATTCAGCGGTTTGGCCACCAGGCGGCCATCTCTTTCTGTACAGATCGCGTCAATGACGTGACCGTGCGGGGTTTCGATACTCACCGCCTCGCCGGCCTGTTTGTCCGTGCATGCCTGGAAGAATTCCGGCGGTGGCCCTTGTGGACGTTCCCGCCTCTGCGGCCTTTCCTGATCGGTGTCGACCGCCGCCAGGCCGACACTCGGCGCGGTGAGCAGCAAGCCGATGAGCATTGCGGCTGCAAGCAATCCTTTCGGTTCCATGATGAATCTCCATGTGGTAGTGGTGGTGGGGCGAATCCCCCATATTGATCAACAATGCCTCCACCTTACCCCGTCATTGTGCAAGAAATGTGGAAGAAAAAAGGAAATCGGTGATTGGGCGAAAAGAGGGTGGAAGTGGTCGGCAGGGGTGTGGTAGGTACAGGCCGGGAGGAGCACTTTTGATGAAAACACCCTTGACCCTCGGTATTCGCTACCGTTTGTTTTTCGCCTTTCTTGCCGCCGCCTGCTGCGTCATCGTCAGCATGTTCGTGGTCACCAGAATCAGTTTTGAGCGCGGGGCCTTCCGCTATGTCCATCTGGTGGAGAAGGAGCGGCTGGAACTCCTGGCCCGCACCCTGGAGCAGTTCTACGCGGAAAAAAAGCAGTGGAATTTTCTTGAGCAGGAGCCAACGACCTGGATGGAACTGGTCGCGGGCAGCAGACCGCTGCACCACCCGCTGTTCAAGCTCCATAAACGCATGGGCGCGCTGGTCGATGGGCACGGCCCCTCGCTCCAGCTGGAACCGCCCCCGCCTCCCTTGCCCAAGGGCGAACAGATTTTCGAACTCAGGGTCCTGTTGCTCGATGCCGACAAGCATCGGCTATATGGTCCGGCCGAGCCCTGGCCGCAGCCACCCTTTCTGCTGCCTCTCAATACCGGGGAGCGGAAGATCGGCTATCTTGGCCTGATCCCGCCGCGTATCCTGGCCGATGTCCGGGTGCGCCAATTTGTCCGCGAGCAGCACCATGCCCTGATCGTCATTGCCCTGTGCATTGCCGCTGGCGCGGCCCTGTTGTCCATCCCCTTGGCGGGCCGGCTGGTGCGGCGCATCACCGCCCTGGCGGCAGCCACCAACCGTCTGGCTTCGGGGTACTATGACATCCGCGTACCCGTTGAAACCAGCGATGAACTGGGCCAATTGGCCCGTGATTTCAACCGCCTTGCCCAGACCTTGCATCGCAACGAGCAGTTGCGCCGTCGCTGGGTGGCGGATATCTCCCATGAATTGCGCACCCCGCTCTCGGTTCTGCGTGCCGAGATCGAGGCCATTCAAGACGGTGTTCGTCAATGGACGCCGCAGACCATGGAACACCTCCATGGCGAGATCCTCCATCTCAGCCGGTTGGTCGACGATCTGTACAAATTGGCACTGGCCGACATCGGGGCATTGACCTATCGCAAGGAACAGCTCGACCTGACCGCCCTGGTTGCCCAGGTTGTTCTCGCCTTTCGGGAACGGTTCGAGGCCCACCGCCTGCACTTGGACTACACCGAGCCCAACCGGCCGCTGGTCGTGTTTGCCGACGCGGAGCGGCTGCGTCAACTGCTCGCCAACCTGTTGCACAATGCACTGCGTTATACCGATGCCGGCGGTACATTGCGGGTGCGCCTCACCGAGGAGGGGGGCTGCGTACTGTTACGGTTGAGTGATTCCGCCCCGGGCGTGCCCGACGAAGCCCTGGAGCGGCTATTTGAACGTCTGTACCGGGTCGAGGGGTCGCGCAGCCGGGCTCACGGCGGCGCCGGCCTGGGCCTGGCCCTGTGCAAATCGATTGTCGAGGGCCATGGCGGAACCATCCGGGCCGCGCACTCCGATCTGGGTGGCCTGGAAATACGCATCACCTTGCCAACCAACGGATGATGGCCATGCAACGGATCCTCGTGGTTGAGGACGAACAGCGTCTGGCCTCGATTCTGGCCGATTATCTCCACGCCGCCGGTTACTCCACCCATTGCCTGGGCGAGGGAAGGGGAGTGGTGGCGTGGGTGCGGGGCAATCGGCCCGATCTGATCCTTTTGGATCTGATGCTGCCCGGTCGCGACGGCATGGAAATCTGCAAGGAAATACGAACCTTTTCCACCGTGCCGATCATCATGGTCACCGCCCGCATCGAGGAGATCGACCGGCTGCTCGGCCTGGAACTGGGCGCGGACGACTATGTCTGCAAACCCTTTAGTCCGCGCGAGGTGGTGGCCCGTGTCAAGGCGGTGCTCCGTCGCACGAGTGCCCGCACCCCCGCCCCTCATGGGCTGAGGGTCGACGCATCGACCATGCGGGTCAGCCTTGACGGTCACCATCTTGATCTCACGGCGGTTGAATTCAAACTGCTGGCCTTTCTTCTTGCCCATCCGGGCCGAATCTACAGCCGCGAGCAACTGATGGAAGGCATGTATCCCGATCAGCGTATTGTCAACGACCGGACCATCGACAGCCACATCAAGAAATTGCGCCGCAAGCTGGATCTGGCGCGTTCCGGGTGCAACCTGATCCGTTCGGTGTACGGTGTTGGCTACACCTTCGATCCGGATCCGGAATAGGCCGTGCCGACTGTTCCGCAACGTGCTGTTATCCTTTCATGATCTGTGGGCATTTGTCGGCAGGCATGGTATAGTGCCGCCTCTGGTCCTCGTCCGTCCCGTTTCAACCACCGCAGCGGAGGTTCCCATGACCCTATTGCCGGCCATTGAGCAGGAAACCCGCCCCGATCCCGATGCCAGCGTCATTTGGCTGCATGGCCTGGGGGCCAACGGTTATGATTTCGCCCCGATCGTTCCGGAATTGAACCTGCCCGACACCTTGGCCATCAGGTTTATTTTTCCCCATGCCCCGGCCGTGCCGGTGACAGTGAACGGCGGTTACGTCATGCCTGCCTGGTTCGACATTCTGGAGATGGATATTGATCGCCGGGTCGACAGCGACCAACTGTTGCGCTCGGCCGCGGCCATCACCCGCTTCATCGAGCGGGAACGGGAACGCGGCATCGCCAGCCGCCGCATCATCCTCGCCGGCTTTTCCCAGGGCGGCGCCGTTGCCTATCAGGTCAGCCTCAGTCATCTCGAGCCGCTGGGCGGACTGATCGCCATGTCCACCTATTTCGCGACCAGTGATTCGATTGCCCTGAGCGAAGCCAACCTGGACCTGCCGATCGAAATCCATCACGGCCTCTACGACCAGGTGGTGCCTCAGGCACTGGGTATTCGGGCTGCCGAATTTCTCAAGGATCGCGGCTATGCGGTCGTCTTCCGCACCTATCCCATGGAGCACGCGGTCTGCCCCCGGCAGATCGCTCATATTTCCGAAGCGTTGCAGCGTTTATTGCACTGCTAGCCTCTGAAGGTTTCTGCTCCACGCTGGAGGCATCGCATGGACATTCGCTCAAGAGCCGAGGCGCAGCAACGGGTTGATCAGTTGGCGGCCTTCCGCGCCGAACTGGCAATCATCGAACAGAAGCATGTGATCACGCTCGATGAAGGCCAACGGGAGGCGGTGCATCGCTATCACGACCAGGTGCTCGCCCGGTTGGCCGCTGTGTTTGATATCGACTTGACCAGCAGGGACAAGCAACTCAGCCTGGGAATGCGGATTACCGCCTTTTTCGGGGCCATGGGACTTGCGGCCAGTGTGTTCTTTTTCTACTTTCAATACTGGGGATGGCTGGCCACCAACACCCAGGTGACCATCCTGGTCGCCATGCCGTTGGCGGGCTTGCTGCTCACCATGGCCGCGGTCTGGATGGAGCGATCCGGTTATTTTTCCAAGCTGTTCGCCCTGGTCAGTCTGGTTTGTTTCATGCTCGATTTCTCCCTGCTCGGTCAGATTTTCAACCTTGGGCCCACCCCTCATGCCTTGCTCGTTTGGGCGGCGTTTGCCTGCCTCCTCGCTTACGCGACTGAAGGACGCTTCCTGCTCGCCATGGGCATCCTCTGCTTTGCCGCCTTCCTTTCCGCGCAAACCGCCACCTGGAACGGCTGCTACTGGATCTCCTTTGGCGAGCGGCCGGAAAACTTCCTTCCGGCGGCACTGTGCTTTTTTCTGTTCGCTCTTCTCCCGCAACGTCGCTATACCGGCTTTCCCGCCATTTACCGGATCTTTGCCCTGCTGTTTTTTTTCCTGCCGGCGCTGATCCTCTGCAATTGGGGGGCTCTGAGCTATATCGACCTGGCCCCTGAGCGCATCGAAGCCCTCTACCAAGTGCTCGGCTTTGTCGCCAGCGCGGCGGCCATCGGCCTTGGTATCGTCAAGGGGTGGCCCGAGACGGTCAACAGCGGCACTGTGTTTTTGACTCTTTTTCTCTACACGAAATTTTACGACTGGTGGTGGGACTGGATGCCCAAGTACCAGTTTTTTTTGATCATCGGCCTGACTGCCCTGTGCATGCTGCTGATTCTCAAAAGAATGCGCTTCCTCTCGATCCGGCGGAAGGCGGAGATGACGGTATGAATGCGGCCGTGGTTCGTGGTCTGCTCTTGGCCGTCGGCTTTCTCTTGATCGCTGTGGCGAATGGCATGATTCTTTTCCAGGTGAATGCGAACAGGAAAGGGGAGGCCGAGGCGCGTTTGTGGCTGACCGAGCGGGAAATGCCGCAAGCGTTTTGGCTGGCCCATGAAAACAGTGGCATGGAGCTGCGCCTGGTCTGGCGAACCTTGAGCCGTGACGTAAATGGGGGCGAGGACCGCATGCCCTCCTGGCTGAGCGGTAAAAAACTGGAGGAATTGGGGTTTCGATTCGTCGATGGCTTGTCGGTGGACAACCAGCCCACCAAGGTGTTGATGTCCAAGAAAGTGTATCTGGTCCTTGAATACAACGGCCCGGCCTACCAAACCGCGCGCAGGCGGGTGGCGCAGATTCTGGAGCACGAGGAAGCGGCGTTGCGCGCCAATCCTGCCGACAGGAACGGATCGATCCGGCTCCAAGCCAAAAAGCGTATCCGTGCCGAGGAACAGAGCGAGTCACGGCTGTTTGTCATTGATGCCGGACTTGATCCCCAACCGCTGCGGACAAGCTATCCCGAGACAAACCGGTTCATCGTCACCCCGGGGGTGATCGAGCTGATGTACCGCACCGAAGGGGGCAGGCAGTGGGCGGCCGGCGCCATCCGCTCAATCAGCCCCGACACGGTGCATGTTCCCCTGGAACACAGGGTGACGCTCGAACAGCTTGCAGGGAAAGGCAAGTTCTTGTCCACCGAGGGAAAAGCGCCACGATATGAGGTCGAACTGGTGTACGGGTCTCGACGCGTACCGTGGATTGCCGCCATTCGTCCGCTGGCAGCGCCCTTGGCAGAATAGGAGAAATCGGCCACTGCCCCACCCGCGCCGCACAAGGGTTCATTCTCAACAACAACGCCAACACACGGGAATCATCATGACAGCATGCGTACCTCAAAAGCGTTTTCATGCCGCACGCGGCACCTGTTGGTCTTTGCGGACCTTTGTCCTGCTCGCGGTCCTTGTGCTCCTTGCCGTCACGGCGCAAACAGCGCAAGCGGGGTCAACGATGTCCAACTGGCCTCAGGTGGCGTTGTCCAAGGACAAGACACCGATCTCCTACGAGGTCTATGGTTCAGGAGAACCAACCCTGATACTGGTGCATGGCTGGAGCACCGATGCTCGATACTGGCGTTTGCAGGTGGAATACTTGGCCCGCAAATACCGGGTAGTGGCGCTTGATCTCGCCGGACACGGGCATTCAGGCCTGACCCGCGAAGACTATTCGATGCAGGCCTTTGGCGAGGACGTGCGGGCGGTGGCCGAGGCGGTGGGCAGTTCCACGATCATTTTGGTCGGCCATTCCATGGGCGGCCAGGTGATTGCCGAGGCGGCTCGGCTCATGCCGGAAAAGGTGATTGGCCTGATCGGGGTGGACAGTTACGACAATATCGAATATCCGATGAGCCGCTCGGAGATGGAGATGGTGCTCGCGCCGATGATTGATGACTTCCGGGAGGCAAGCCGCGCTTTCGTGGCGGACATGTTGCTGCCTTCCACCGATCCGCAGTTGCGCGCCTGGATCCTGGCGGATATGTCCTCGGCGCCTCCTCGTGTCGCTCTCAGCGCCTTGGAGGAGATGATGGACCTATTCGTCACCGGCAAGGCGGCGCGCGTTTTCGATGACGTCAAGGCGCCAGTGGTTTCGATCAATGGCGATCTGTGGCCGGTCAACACCGAGGCCAACCAACGGCACATGCATCTTTTGGAAACCATCACCATCCAACAGAGCGATCATTTTCTCATGCTTGCCCGTCCCCATGCCTTCAACCAAGCCCTGGAACAAGGCGTCCATGCCATTCTGAGACATGCAGCGCAAAAGGAAACCAACGAAAGCGGTTCGTCCTTGCCCTGAACAGACGGTGCGGTTTGTCCTTTTCGGCACCCTCCTTGGCGTCCTCAACGGGCAGGTTGCCTGGCCTGAGGAGGACGTCAACCGCTCTGTGGCTCTGTGCGGCAGGAATGCATCTTCCTGATTGAAGAGGGGAGCGGTCAGCATGCATTGCTTCTTTTGTGCGTGCGGTTAAGCATGCGGTACTTAAAAAAAATAACCCAAAAAAAACCGCTTCATATATTTTTTTTTCTGACGTATACTTCCGGTAATTGAACGGTTGCAAAACTATCTTTCCGGAAAAACAACAATTTTCCCTGTAAAGAGTGGTCTCGCCATGGGTAATGGGGAAAAAGGATTTTCGTGCCCCTTTGCGAACTGTTTTTTTCATTCTTCCTTTTAACTTTTCTTTGAACCTGAACGAGGTAGCTTTATGAATTATGGAGTTGTTAGCCAGGAGCAGCTTGAAAAGATAGATGAAATCCTGACTGAAAAGCTCATAAAGATAGGCGTTGACTGCGTTATCATTATCGATATGGCAGGAAACATCATTACCGCCAAGGATAACGGCACATCGAAATATGATGTCTATTCGTTTGCCGCCCTGGCCGCCGGCAATTTCGCCACAGTCGATGCCATGGCTAAACTCGTTGGAGAACAGGAGTTTTCTCTCCTCTTTCATAAAGGAGCGGAATGCAACATTCATTTTTCAAAAATAGACGATGAACTCTTGCTCATCACCATGTTCGGCAAGAGCATATCTCTGGGATTTTTACGTCTCAACGTCGTTGAGGCCATTGAACGAATCAAGAAGATTTGGGCGCGCAAATAATCGTCATCTTCGGTCAAGGCATTGGATGTATTTCAATTGTGCGTGTGTGATCAGCGTAAGGCCGTAGGAGAATGTGGTGAGTTTCATTAATCTCAGAGAAAAAATCGTTCAGGTCAAGATTGTCTACTATGGACCGGGTCGCGGGGGAAAAACAACCAACCTTGAATACATCAACCGGAAATTCTCCAAGCAGATTCAGTCTGAAATGGTCAGTCTGAAAACTCATGGCGACCGAACCCTGTTTTTTGATTTCCTGCCGTTCAACATGGGGCAGATAAAAGGCTATGAATTGAAAATACAGCTCTATACGGTCCCTGGACAGGTCAAATACAATGCAACGAGAAAATTGGTGCTCAAAGGAGTTGACGGTATTGTATTCGTTGCCGACGCCCAAGAGCAGATGCGGGAAAAAAACATTCGGTCCCTTAATCAATTGCATGAAAATCTCATGAGCTACAAGGAATCCATTTTCAAGATTCCACTGGTGCTTCAGTACAACAAAGTCGATCTGCGCAATCAGGGGATTCCGATTCTGCCCACCGCCGTGCTGGACAAGGATTTGAACAGCAAGTTGAAGGTGCCCACCTTTGAGGCCAGCGCGCTTACAGGGTACAACGTTCCGGAAACGTTAAAAAAAATCATCTCATCCACGGTTCTTTCCATCCAAAAGAAACTGATGTAGCAACCGTGATCAGGGAGTTAACAGCAGAGCCTGCATATGAAAAAATCGCAGCAACCCACCATCACCGCAACCGATGATTTTGAGGATTTGACGCTTTTTGCCAACGAATCCTTCGACACCCAAGACGTTGACCTCTTTGAGTTCACCAGTGAAGAGTCGTCACCTTTAACCCGATTGAAATCCATCATTCTTTCGCTCGACTGGGAAATCAATGACGAAATTTTGCAGGAATTGGCCGATGAATTGGATAACTTGCAGTCCATGTGGCAGGGAGATAAAGTCGCGGAAGTTTATTTGCAGGGACTGAGCAAGATAGGAAGTTACATTCGTACCAAAGGAGCCTATGCGCATCCCAATTCCATCAAATTACTCCTCACTTTTTTCTATAATTTCGAGAAAATTATCTCTTCCGAACAGATAACCGGCGAACAAATCACCCAGTTGCTCAAGGGCGATATTCGCAAATTTAAAATCCTTCAGTATCAAATCAATCAAAGTGAAGACTCTTCGATTCCGCCCGTCGAAAGCACCTTTGAACCGAGTCCGCCCACGCCGGACATAACTGCTCCTTCCACCGAACCGAGTTCGGCAAAACAGCTGAAAGCCGCCATATTGAGCCTCGATTGGGAGGTGACGAACGACAGCCTTGCCCAGTTTCACACAACACTCGCCAGTTGTCATCAACTGATGGCCGACAACAAGCCGGCGCTCGTCTTACTCCAAGGGTTACAGGCATTGGGCGATTATATCGCCGAAGAGCGCGCGGACGCACACCCCGAAGCCTTCACCCTGCTGCATTCGTTCAATGAAGGCCTGGAGCAGGTGACCAGAACAGACGGCCAGCGTCTTGATCAGGCCAGCATTCAAGATCTTCTTGTTGACCGGGTCAATCGCCTGAACACGTTGAAGATGCTGATCACCGCACCGGTCGCTCCCCCGGTCGACGAGCATTTCATCGATGAAGTTGTCGAGGAAATCAGCACCGCCGCTCATCAAGACGAGACGGCTTCCGAGCGCCCATCGTTGACCGTGGAAGCGTCTCCCGTTGATGCTCTGTCGCAGGAGGCATTGACGATCGACCGCGATCTCCAGCTGCCGGGAGACGCGTCTGCGACCGATGATCTTGAGGCGGAAATCGATACGCTGTTTGCCCTCAACGCCACTCCGGCAATGGAAACGGCTGATCTGCAATATCCCGATGAAATCCTGCCGCCGGAGGCCATTCATCCTGTCGACGATGAGCTGGCAGACGATTTCATCGAGGCCCACCTCAGCGCCAATCGTGGTCTGATGCCGGCCTTGTCCGACATCGACGGGCAGTCCGAGTATCCCCAGGAGAGGAGCGTGGGCGATTTGCCAATGGAAAGCGATCTCGCCGAACAACTGGATGTTCTCTTTGCCGAAACCGACGGCCAGGAATACGCTGAACCGGCTTCAAGCTCCGTACCTTTGGAAGACGGGGTCGCGGCCAGCGAGTTCAACGAGAACGAACCAATTGCCGCCCTTGCCGATATCGACATCGACGAACAAGCCCCCTTTGGCACCGCATTGCCGACAGAGGACCTCTTTGTCCTGGAAGCCGAGGAGAGTGATCACGATCAGCAGAGTCTCGACATCGAGGGCACACTGGACAAGTTCTTTGCCGAAGGAGAGGAAGAGCCTCAACTGTCGATGATAGCGGATACCGTTGACGAAGAGTTCGGCCAGCCCCTCGCTTTCGAGGAGGAAGGCGGCCTGCACGCCGCCTTGACCGACATCCCAGCAAGGCAGGGGGCGGAACAGGAGGAACCTGTCCTGTCCTTCGAATTCGCGCCAGCCGACGAAATATCGTTCGATGAGCACCAGCCGATCGTGGCCCTTGCCGATGCTGAACCGCCTCCCGATCAGTTTGCCTTGGAAGCCTCGGGAGGTGAAGACGATCAAAACTCGTTAGACCTGCAAAACAAGCTGGACAGTTTCTTTGCCGATGTGGCCGAAGAGCCCGCCGAGACGGTGGCGGAGGAACCAGATGGGGAAGCAATCGAACAACTGACCCTTGCCGATCAGGAAATCAGCCCGTCCGCCTTGGCCGACATTCCGGAAGAACTCGGCTTCGAGGAAGAAGAAACGCCTCTAGAGGTGGTGCCAATCGCTGAAATTGAAGAAAAACTCGATTTCTTCTTTGGCACGGAGGCAGAGGAACCGGACGTCGAGGGGGAAACGTCTCTTGATGCAGCCCTTGCATCGATGGCCGAAACTGCGCCGGCGATTACCCCGGCGTTGCAAGAGATCGTCTCCTCGGCAGTTCCCGAGGAGGAAGAAGACGCCCTGGCCGCGATCGCGAACGTTGATCTGCCGGAAACCGAACTCGAAGAGGCCCTTGATTTGTTCTTTGATGCGGAGCAAGAGGAAACAAAGAAAGAGCTCGAACCACTGGCGGCCGACGAATTGACCGAGGCCCTTGAGGCGGCAACCCTTGGCGATGGGGTGATCGGCACGCTGGACGACGACAAGCAGATGCATCTGGCCGCGCTGGGGGCCTTGTTGCCCCTGGTGGTCCGCACGCCCTCCCGTGAAAAAATGGCTGAAGCCGCTGAGATGATCGCCACCCTTCATCAAGCGGGGCTGTCCAGTGAACAGACTGCCCTGCTCCGCTTGCTGGAATCGGTGGTCTCCATGCTGATGCGTCTTCCCGCCCACGACAACGCGGCAACCGAAAAGCTGGTCAATTATCTTTATGAACAGCTGCTTCGCCCTTCGTGTCCTCCCGACGTTCTGCCGAACGCGATCAACCGCTTTACCGGCTGGTTGCAGCAGGCAAGCAGTCTCATGCCGCTTGTTCCAGCGGTCACTGCCAGCGACGAGGGAAGCAAGGAACAGGAACCGTCATTCACCTACACCGCCAAGGATCTGTATTTCGAACTTGCGGCGTTACGAGGGCAAATCAAGGAAGAGTTTGCCAACGTGCGGCATGCCTTGAAGCATCACCATTGACGACGTTCAAGCCGTTGCCTGAAAAAGGGAGCCGGAATCATCTCCGGTTCCCTTTTTTATTTTCGGGGATCAAAGGTTTCCCGCAGGGCCTCGCCGATAAAGATCAGCAGCACCAAGGTGCCGACCAGCACCACAAAGGTCGAAAGCGACAACCACCACGCATCGATATTGGCCTTGCCCTGGGCAAGCAATTCGCCGAGACTGGGCGTTGACGGCGGCACGCCAAGACCGAGAAAATCGAGGCTGGTCAGGGCGAGGATGGCACCGGACATGCGAAAGGGCAGGAAGGTGATCACCGGGGTCATGCTGTTGGGCAGAAGATGACGGTTCATGATGGTGAAATTACCCACGCCCAAGGCCTTGGCCGCCTTGACATATTCCATGGACCGCCCCTTGAGGAACTCGGCGCGGACATAGTCCGACAACCCCATCCAGCCGAACATCGAGAGCAAGATCAGCAGCAGGAGCAGCGACGGCTTGAAGATCGAGGCAAAGATGATCAGCAGATAGAGTTCGGGCATGGAACCCCACAGCTCGATGAAGCGCTGGAAGAAGAGGTCGATCCGACCTCCGAAATATCCCTGCAGGGCACCAGCGGCGATGCCGAGCAGGGTGCCGACCGCGGTGAGCGCCGCACCAAACAGGATGCTTAGGCGAAATCCGTAGATCAACCGGGCGAGAACATCCCGGCCGCGATCGTCGGTGCCAAGAAAATTGTCCCGGCTTGGCGGTGCCGGAACCGGTCGATCCAGATCACGATTGATCGAATTGAAACTGTGCGGGTTGGGAGGAAAGACGACGATGCTGCCCGCCGTGTGCAGCTGTTCGCGGATATAGGGGTCGCGGTAATCGGTTTCGGTTTCGAAGTCGCCGCCAAAGACTGTTTCCGGATATTGCTGCCACAAAGGGAAATAGTGCTGTCCCTGATACTGGACATAGAGGGGCTTGTCATTGCTGAGTACCTCGGCAAACAGGCTGAGGCCGAATAAAAGGGTGAACAGCACCAGCGAATAAAAGCCGCGCCGATTGGCTCTGAACCGTCGCCAACGCCTGTGGACCAGACTGTTCGTCTTGTATTGGTGGGTGCGCATGCCTACTGCCTGCCCTCAAAGCTGATACGCGGATCGACCAGCACATAGGAAAGATCGGACAGCAGGCGGGACACCAGGCCGATGATGGTGAAAAAATAGAGGGTGCCGAGCACCACCGGATAATCGCGGTTCATGACCGATTCGTAGGCCAACAGTCCCATGCCGTCCAGGGAAAAGATGGTTTCGATCAGCAGGCTGCCGGTGAAAAAGGCGGTGATGAAGCTGCCGGGAAAACCGGTGATGATGGGGATGATGGCGTTGCGGAACACATGCTTGTACAGCACCTGCCGCTCTTCCAGTCCCTTGGCCCTGGCCGTGATCACGTATTGCTTGCGGATCTCCTCGAGAAAGGAATTCTTGGTCAGCAGGGTCATCACCGCCAGGCTGCCGACGGTTGAGGCGATGATCGGCAGAACCATGTGCCAGAGATAGTCGAGCACCTTGCCGGCCAGGCTGAGTTCCCGCCAGTGGTCGGAAACCAGGCCGCGCAGGGGGAAGATGTTCCAGAAGCTGCCGCCGCCGAAGAGCACGATCAGCACGATGCCCAGCACAAAGCCGGGAATGGCGTAGCCGATCAGGATGGCGGAACTGGTCACAATGTCGAACGTGGAGCCGTCGCGCACCGCCTTGGCGATACCCAGCGGAATGCACACCGAATAGACAATGAAAAAGCTCCACAGCCCCAGCGACATGGACACAGGCAGCTTAGAGATCACCAGCTGGGCCACACTCATGTGGTGATAGTAGGAGTGACCGAAATCAAAGACCAGGTAGCGCCCCATCATATCAACAAACCGCTGCATGGGCGGCTTGTCGAATCCATAGAGCTTTTTCAGCTGCTCGATCCGTTCCTGATCCAGCCCCTTGTTGCCCTGATAGAGACCGGCGGCGGCCGCCGCTTCATGGCCCGTGCCGACACCGCTCAACTGGGCCATCATCCGCTCAACCGGTCCGCCGGGCACGAATTGGGTGACGATAAAGGTGATGAGCATCACGCCAACCAGCGTTGGCACCATCAGCAGCAGTCTTTTGAGGATATAGACGGTCATTGATCAGGATTGTTGTTCAGGGCGGTGAGCCAGGCAAAAAGGGGCATGGTAACACGTGCGGATCAGGAAATTCTAATGCCGCCGATGAAATCGTGGTCGTCCTTTTCCATCACGCCCCTTCGCTGCCGTTCCGGCCCGCCACGGAGAGACTGCCGCTCTTCAACCTGTACCTGGTCGGCGACCGCCGGTGTGCGCACGGGCATGGCCGGTCGGGGTTCCCTGCTGATCGGCGGGGCGATGGGCGGCAGCACCGGTTCGCTCGGACGTGGTGGTTCCACCGCTGCCCGTTCCTTGGGCTCCCGTTCCCTGATCTTGCTGGTGACAGCCTCTTCCTGGGCCGGTCGTTTCAGAAAAGCCAGCAAGCCGTCCTGGAGCAGCGACACGTTCACCAGTTCCCAGGATTGACGCCCCATCTGGTTGAGGGTCTTTTCCATTTCCTCGTCGTCGACATATCGGTCACCCAACAATCCATCCTTGGTGAACTCAAACAGTATGGTCCGGTATTGCCACAACATCTTTTCCTCTCCTTGCCTTATCGTGTTCTCTGGAGCTTCAACGCGTCGCATCCGACCTTGGATGCGTGCTGTTCTTCGCATCCTTGGAAAGCCGCGTCCCGAAGACGCATCGTCCGGGTGGATAATCAGCGAATGTTAAGCCGTTTTTTATGCGTGTTTGTTCGAGAAAATACTCCGGACCTCGTCGGCGATGATCCCGATGCCCCGCAGTACGTCCTTATCGTCTTGCGCGTAGGTTATCCGCAAACACTCGCGGGCATGTTGCCACCCAGGCGTCAGACCAGGGAAAAAATAATCACCGGCCACCACCACGACCCCGCGCGCCTTCAAGCGTTCGTACAGTTGCCGGCAGGACACGGGCAGGTCGGGAAACCACAACCAAAGGAACATGGCGCCTTCGGGCACATGGACCTTGTAGGGAAAGCCGCTAAAGGTTTCTTCGATGCGGGCCAGGGCCCGTTCCATTTTGTCCTGATAAAACGGCCGGATCACCTCACGGCTCAGGCGCATGATTTCGCCGGATTCGACCAGTTCGGTGGTCAACATGGCTCCGAGACTGCCAGTGGCCAGGTTGACCACGGCATTCATCCCGGAAAGCAACCGGATCAACTCCTGGTCGGCAATGACAATCCCGGTGCGCGCGGCCGGCAGACCGAACTTGGACAGCGACATGCACAGGACCAGATGCTTGCCCCACACCGGCGCGGCCTCGGTGTAGATCATTCCTGGAAACGGCAGACCATAGGCGTTGTCGATGATCAGGGGGAGGTCGTGGGCCTGGGCGAGGCGCGATAAACCGGCGATCTCTTCGGCGGTGAGCACGTTGCCGGTGGGATTGGTCGGCCGGGAGACGCAGATGGCGGCAATTTCCTCGGTGAGGTCGATCCGGTCGAAATTGACCCGGTATTTGAAGAAATGATCGCCAATCAGCTCGATCCTGGGCCGGACCGAGGTGAAAAAATCTTCGCTCAGGCCGAGATCGGCATAGCCGATGTATTCGGGGGCCAGGGGGAGCAGGATTTTTCGGTTGCCGCCTTGCGTGGTCTTGCCGGCCAGGAGATTGAACAGGAGGAAAAAGGCGCCCTGGCTGCCGTTGGTCAGACAGATGTTGTCCTCGTCGATTTTCCACCCATATTCGCGCCGCAGCAACGCCGCCAAAGCCCGACGAAACGAACCATCCCCCCTCGGCGGATCGTAGACGCCGATCAGCTTGCGCAATGCCTGGTCATCCTCGACCAGCATCCGCAATCGTTCGCGCATCAATTCCTGTATTTGCGGGATGTGCCCTGGATTGCCCCCGCCCATCATGATCTTGCCGCCTTCGGCCAGGGCATTGCCCAAATCATCCATCAGCGACAGGATTCCGGCTCCCTTGGTCAGTTTTTCGCCGAATGCCGATACTTTCATGGGGTGGACTCCGAACCGATGAAAAAACGTTGTGCCAAACCGTGGGCGAAAACGCCTTCAGACATTCCGCCAAAGACCGGGGAAGAGCACATGAACCCGTGAAGCGGAAAAAGGTACCGCTCGAAAAACAACAATTTTACCAGCTTCACGGGAAAAATCCAACCGGATGTAGCGTGCTGCGGGGCAAATGCATGGAACGATGCGGCACACTGGCGGAACGTGGCGCACCTTAGGGAGAAGGGCGGGGCCGATAGAACTGGCACGGCAGGCCAGAGGTGGCCAGTACCACCTGGGTTGGCATCTCCTTGCTTTTAAATCCGTAGGCCCGGCACCCTCGGGGTTGGCGGGGATCATAGGTGACAAAAAAATTTCGGCATTTTAGGCAGTTGGGCGCTTGGTTCGGTTTGTGCTTGTCCATGGTCAACCGTTGGAGAGGCGTTGGTCCGACACTCAACCCTGCTCAGCCATGGTTTTTCGGATAATCAAAAAACAGGAGAGTGCCTGCGCCCGCCGTCAATTCCCGCCAGGAAGCGAGGGCGAACTCCAGGGCCACGATACCGCTGGTGGGGATGTTGTCGATCGCCAACCCCCCAAGCATATTAGCCAACGCCGTGCTCTCCGGGTTATGACCGACCAGCAGCAAGGTGTGGACCGCAGTGGCCGCCGTGTGCACCAGGCCGAGCAGTTGCGGCACCGTGGCCGTGTATTGGATCGGGTTGTATTGCAGGCGGGCAAGGGGATAGCCCAATTGGGTCGCATAGTGGACTGCGGTGGCCTTGGCCCGCGCTGCCGGGCTGGCCATGATCAGATCCGGCCGAATACCGCGTCGCAGCAGCCGTCTGCCCATTTCCGGCGCGTCTCGCTGGCCGCGCTTGTTGAGCGGGCGGTCGAAATCACCCAGCGTCGCATCATGCCAGCTTGATTTGGCATGGCGGCAAATCAGCAGCAGTCGCTGTTCAACGGGGGAGGTGTTCACGGATCTCATGCCACAACCGTTGATAGGAGAGGGCGGCGGTCGAACCGGGCAGGGCGGCGGCCACCGGCTGCCGGTACACCCCCATCCGCTCAATATCCGCAGAGTAAGGGATGGTGCTCTGTAGAACCCCGGGCCGTTCCCGAAGAGAGTGCATCAGCTCGGCATGCATCTTTTTCCGTTTCTCGACCATGGAAAAAAAGAAGCGTATCTTGTCGTGCCCGTGGCCTATTTCGTCAAGGAAGGCAAATAGCTGGTCCAGGGACAGCAACGAAAGGGTGGTGGGAATCACCGGCACCAGGATGACATCGGCGGCGTAGAAAATGTTCTCCGACAACAGGGTCAGATTGGGCGGACAATCGAGAATGATCCGCTCGTACTCCTCCTCCAGCGGTTGCAGCACCTTGCTCAGCCGTTTCTGCGACTTTTTGCATTCGTCCAGGGCAATGTCGATGTTGCGGTAGGAAAAGTCGGCAGGCAGCATGTCAAGGCCTGGATA
The DNA here is from genome assembly GCF_000186885.1 of Desulfobulbus propionicus DSM 2032. Lineage (GTDB taxonomy): Bacteria > Desulfobacterota > Desulfobulbia > Desulfobulbales > Desulfobulbaceae > Desulfobulbus > Desulfobulbus propionicus. The sequence continues at coordinate 1,916,832 of NC_014972.1, forward strand.
ATCGGTGCCGCGGATATTTTCCTCAATGTGCCTCCCCCCCTTGAGCAGCTTTTTCGTGCTGAATTTTTCCGGCGAGCGGATGCGGAAATAAAAGGAAGCCGATCCCTGCGGATCCATGTCGAGCAACAGGGTTTTGCCGTGCTCCCGGGATGCCAGGTAGGCAAGGTTGACCGAGGTGGCGGTTTTCCCTACTCCGCCCTTGATGTGGTACACCGCCAGAACGCTCATGCGGATGCCTCGTGTTTGCGGAAGAGGTCGTGGACCAAGGTGGTCGTTTCCTGATCGATAAACAGGTCGAAGGCCTCGGCGAAATGGTCGCGCAATTCCCGCTGCTCCAGAAAGAGGCTCTGCATCAGGCCGCCAAGAGCCGCCGCCTGGGCGAGGTCACGACGCGATCCGGCGCCCATCTTTTCCAGGGTTTGGCGGAGCATGTCCTGCTGCACCGAGAGATCGTTGAAATCGCCCAAAATATCCTGCAATTTCTTCAGATGCCGAACCACCACCTGAATATCCTCCCGTGGATAGAGAGAGCTGAAAAATTCGATCGCGTAACGCAGTTTCTTGCATTCGATGCGCAGGCGATGCACTTCGCTGTCCGGGGTGGCGGCATTCAGGGCTTGACCATCGCGCAGTACCCGTTTGTAGCGGCGGAAAATGATCCGGCTGGCCAGCTCCTTGACCGGCGTTTCCGCCAAGGGGGCCGGCTGTCGGTCGGGGCGGTGCAGGCAACGATGCCAGGCGGTCAGGATCGCCCGGTTTTTTTTCGCCCGCAGGGCACGAGCCAGCTTGGTCTGTTCCACCTGGCGCTGAAGGGTCAGATCGGCGAAGAAGGCGCTCAACCCCGGTTGCAGGGCCGGCGGCAACCGATTTAAATAATTTGTTTGGTTGAGCAGGTAAACGTCGAGATCGCGGGTCGGTCCGGTCAGGCCGCCCAGCAAGCCGAAATCCCTCTTGAAGCGTTCGGTCACCGGCTCGGGCAAGACCTTTTTCACCAGGCTGAGACCGGAGCGAGTGCGGCGGATGGCCACCCGCAGATCGTGGAGGAACTCGCTGTCCCAATCGTTCACCACACCAGGGAGGTTACGGGTGATCGTGTCGAGCAACGCCTGATAGATCCGGGTCATGGCCTGGCGGGCGGTAGAGTCCGGATCGAGTTCCAAGGAAAATTTCGAGGTATAATCCAGCGGCTGGCGGCCAATGACGCGGCAAGCCTCCACGAAACCGATGAGGGGCGAAGCGATCTGGAGCACTCCGTTATCCTCCAGGATACGACGGGTACGAGCCAATTCCTGGGTGTAGCCGCGCACGGGGAACAACCGCACCAGCCGGAACGCCGTGTCCAGCCCTTCCGGTTGCTGACGCTCGACCACCAATCGGGCCACGGTTTTGTCATCCTGGTTGAGCAGCCGGAACTGACGGCCGCTCAGAGACACCGTTGCCAAAGGCAGCAGGCAACGGATGCCGAGTATCGGTTCCAGCATTTCCCGCAGTTGGCCAGGGGGAAAATCCTGGGCGAAACAGGGTGACTTCAGCTCCGGCCCTCCTTGTTGCAGGGTAATGGCGCAACTGTCGCCATGGTACAGGGTCCAGCAGGAACCGTGGCTGTGCAGCAAATAGCCTTGCTGATAGAGCCGCCAGTCAAAGGAATCGGCATAGACAACCCTGGCCGCGTATTCGGGCGCGCTCGCGCAGCGGAACTCCCGCGCCAGGGCAGATAGCAGCGTGTCAAGCTGCAGCGCGTCGGGGAGTGACCAGGTATCCGTGCCGAGCTGTTCCATGGCTCACATGCCTCAACTCCGGTAATCGGCGTTGATCTTCACGTAATCATAGGAAAAATCGCAGGTATACATTTCGGCCTCGCCCTCGCCCTCGCTCAAGTCGATCGTGACCGTGAACTGACGCTGCTTGAGAACCGCGGTGGCAGCTGCCTCGGCCTCGGCTCCGGTGTACAGGCCGTTTTCCACCAGCCGAACCGCGTCGAAGCTGATAGCCACCCGATGCTGATCAAAGTGGCATTGGGACCGACCCAGGGCGGCGATGATCCGTCCCCAGTTGGCATCCTCGCCGAAAAAGGCGGTCTTGACCAGCGGCGAGTTGGCGATGGTGCGGGCCGCATCGAGCGCCTCCTGATCGGTGCGCGCGCCGGTCACCCTGATGGTCACCATTTTGGTCGCTCCTTCGCCGTCGGCCACGATTTTCAGCGCCAAGTCCTTGAAAACCCCGCTCAAGGCCTCGCCAAACAGGCGGGCCTCGGGCCGATCAGGATCATCGATCAGGGCGTTGCCAGCCTCGCCGTTGGCCATGACCAGGACCATGTCGTTGGTCGAGGTGTCGCCATCGACGGTGATCCGATTGAAGCTCCGTTCCACCCCGGATTTGACCAGCCGGTCGAGCAGCGGATAGGCGATGTGCGCATCGGTGACCACAAAGCAAAGCATGGTGGCCATATTGGGCATGATCATCCCTGAACCCTTGGCCACGCCGAGAATCGACACCTCGGCATCGTCGAACAGCACCGTGGCGGTGGCCACCTTGGGTACCAGATCGGTGGTCATGATGGCGCGGGCAAGCTCTTCAAAGCCGTCTTCGGACAGTTGCGCCACCAACTGCGGCATGGCCTGGGCAAAAGGTTCGGTCCGCAACTGCTGGCCGATCACCCCGGTCGAGGCTACCTGCACCAGCGATTCGTCGATTCCCAGTTCGCGCGCGGCCAAAGCACTGGTGGCTTGAGCCAGATCGAGCCCTTCCTGGCCGGTGCAGGCGTTGGCATTGCCGCTGTTCACCAGCACCGCCTGGGCGCGGCCCGAACGCAAACGTTCCATGTCGAGCAGGAGAGGCGCGGCCTTGACCCTGCTGGTGGTGAAGGTGCCGGCGGTGACCGCCGGGGTCCGAGAAAAAATCATCCCAAGATCAAGCCGGCCGGCGTACCGGATTCCGGCGGCGACCGCAGCTGCGGAAAATCCTTTTACCTGCATGAAACATCCTGTTTTCTATTGAAGTTATCGGCAAGACGCCAAAGGCCACTCTACCAGATACCCCATAAAAGAAAAGAGTGAACAACCGGACGCCGCGCATTTTTCCTTGACCATCCATCGGCTTTCATGCAACGTTACCAACCGGTTGCCACGGTCCGTCCTGGTAGCCGTCGCGCACACAACAGACCATGATACTGCCCTCGTTTCCCTCAACATCCTCGGCACCCGCCGGGCCATTCCTTCTCGCGGCATGACGGATGCGGTTGCCTGGGGATTGACCTCCTCGCTCTTTTTGACCGATCTCGCCATCCGCGTCGGCTTCTCGCTGCGGGTGATCATGCGCAAGCGAGCCCCCAGCGTTTCCTTTGCCTGGCTGGCGGTCATTCTCCTCATCCCCTTCGGCGGCGCCGTCACCTACCTGTTGTTTGGCGAGAACCGGCTCGGTGAACGGCGGGCCAGTCGCCTGCTCAAGGATCGGCAGGTCGTGCGCGAGTGGTCCAGCGCCCTGCGGGAGCGGCCGACAATCGACTGGACCGGAATCAATCCGGAATGTTTGCCCCTGGACCGGCAGATCCTGGCCACCACCGGCATTCCGACCATGCCCGGCAACCAGCTGGAACTGATCGACACCGCCGGCTGTTTTTTCTCCCAACTGATCGACGATATCCATCAGGCCCGCTTCTCCTGCTTGCTGGAGTTTTACATCCTCCAACCGGGAGGCTGGGTGGATGCGCTGATCGAGGCGCTGCTGGCCGCGCGACAACGCGGCGTCACTTGCCGGCTGCTGCTCGACAGTATTGGTTCCAAACCTTTTCTCCGCAGTGCGCAACTGGCTCGTCTGCGCGACGGCGGAGTCGAGGTGGCCGAGGCCCTGCCCGCCGGATTGATCCGAGCCCTGTTTGTCCGCATTGACCTGCGCAATCACCGCAAGATCGCGGTGATCGACGGCGAAATCGCCTACACCGGCAGTCAGAATCTGGTCGATCCCCGTTTCTTCAAACAAAACGACGGGGTTGGCGAATGGGTGGACGCCATGGTCCGGATCACCGGCCCGGTAGCGGAACTGCTGACGGCGGCCTTTATGTTTGATTGGCTGCTCGAGCGCCGGCAATGCCTGAGCGAATACAGCGGAACCGCCGATATCCGCCCGGTTGAGCCGAGCGGACAGGCCCTGGTGCAACTGGCGCCTTCCGGGCCGGGATATGGCGAGGACACCATCCACAATCTGCTGCTCACCACCCTGTATGCGGCGCGGCGGGAGATCATTCTCACCACCCCCTATTTCGTGCCGGACAATGCCATTTTGGCGGCGCTCAAATCGGCGGCGCAGCGGGGCGTTGCCGTGACCATCATTGTTCCGGCAAAAAATGACTCCCGCCTGGTGCAGTACGCCAGTCGGGCCCGCTACGATGCCCTGAGCCGGGCCGGCGTGCGAATCATGGCCTTTTCCGGCGGTCTGCTGCACACCAAGACCATCACCGTGGACGGCGATTTCTGCCTGTTTGGCTCGGTCAACCTCGACATGCGCAGTTTTTGGTTGAATTTTGAAATGACCCTGTTCATCTATGACAAGACATTCACCGCCAAGGTCCGCGCCTTGCAGCAGCAGTATCTTCGCGAGACCACCGAGCACGACGTCGAAATCTTTCAGGCCCGTTCCTTTGGCCAGCGATTGCTGGAAAACATCGCCCTGCTGGTGAGCCCGCTGCTCTGATCCGGCCAATCAATCCATTTTCCCCCAATCGAGCCCTTTCTGCTTATGAAAATCTTGCTGATCAGTGATATCCATGGCAATTATCCGGCTCTCGAGGCGGTTGCTCGGGCAGCGACGCCGCTGGCCTGCGACCATGTGCTCAACTGCGGCGATTCGCTTGTCTATGCCCCCTTTGCCAATGAAACCCTGGATTGGCTGCGCCGCCATCAAGTGTTTACCATCCGTGGCAATACCGACGATCGGGTGATCAAGCTGCTCAAGGGAAAGCAGTTCAAAAAGCCGTCCAAGGCCGAAAAACGGATCATGTACACCAGCACCGCGGCGGTGCTCTCCCCCGAGAACCAGACCTTTTTGCTGGAACTGAAAAAAAAGAAACTGCTGCGTCTCGGCCAAACCTTTATCGGCCTGTTTCACGGCAGCCCCGACGATCATGAGGAATTTCTCGGTGCCGACACGCCGGAAAAGCGCTTCAAGGAACTGGCCAAGGAAACCAACTGCGAGGTGGTCGTGACCGGCCATTCCCATTCCCCCTATCATCGCTACGTGAACGGGGTGCATTTCATCAATCCGGGTTCGGTGGGACGAATGTTTGACGGCTGTCCCGATGCCTCCTACGCCATTCTCGAGCTGGCCCATGGCCGGATATCGGTCCGCCATCATCGCTGTCCCTACGATGTCGAGGCCGTGGCCAAGGCTCTCCGCGACCACCAGTTGCCGCCCATCTACGAGGAGATGTTTCGCACCGGCCGCAAACTCGGTCTGTAGCCTCGCACCCGTTGCGTGCCAAAACCGGCGTTCGGCGTATTCGGGAGACTCTCGCCCTCATGTGGGGGCAAGGATGAAAAACGCGGTGCGCACCCACGGGGAATCGGGTACATTCAACGCGTTGTTACCGTTCCTTTCTCAATTCTATCTATGCGGAGGACTCGATGCGGCCGGATGAAATGCGGGAAAAAGCGATTGACCTGTTCTTGAAGCGAATGCACTGCAGCCAGGTGCTGGCCATGGTCGGCCAGGAAAAACTGGGGTTGAACGACCCCTCGGTGATCAAGGCACTCGGAGCCTTTGGCGGCGGTATCGGCGGCACGGGCAACATCTGCGGCGCGCTGGTGGGCGCGGCCAGTGTGATTGGCAGCCTGTACAGCCGGAGCAACCTTGAGGAAAAGGAAAATCCCCGGATGTGGAATGCCACCAAGCTGGTGATGAAACATTTCGAGGAACTGACCGCCCAGCACGGCGGCATCAACTGCTGTCAGATCGCCCGGGTCAATTGGATGGATCGGGATCAGGTCAAGGACTTCTATGGCAACCCTGAGAGCCGCAGGCGGCATTGCATCGAGGTTGTTGGCGAGACCGCCAGAGCCCTGGGCGAACTTCTCGATCAGGAAGCCGAACGCATGGCCGCGAAAGAAGCCGAAAAAAACGAAGCCAAATAACCCGGGCGCACCGCTGCGCTTGACCGAGGCAGTCTAAACCAGACTGCCTTTTTTCATTGATCGCTGTTGGAGAATGCCATGGAGATGTTCAATTTTTCCGCCGACGAAATACGCCGACTCAACCGGGCATTGAGCTTTGTCGGCAAACGAGAGGCGCCGCTCGATCAGGTGGCGGCCCGTACCCTGATCGTCAAGACCGAGAATTTTAGCGACGAATGCGAACAGCTCGCTCCCTACTATGCCCCCCTTGGCCTGGAAAACCGGAGCGCCCGGTTGGTGTTCGCGCCCAAGGAAGGGCAGCATAAGATTCTGCTCAACAAGGAGACGGTGGCTGGCCTTTCCTACATCCACTCCCTGGTGACCGAAATGGTCCACCTGGGCAACCTCAGCCGGTATGCCGCCGATCACGGCAACGTTTACCGCCTGGAACCGTCGCAGGCCATTGCCGATTACTACTACGAGTTTCTGCTGTGGACCAAATTTCAGGCCATGAAAATCGCCACCCGCTGCCATGCGCTGGTCTGCTGGCACGAGGTCAACGGCGAGACGCCGCCTGCAGATGGTCGATACCAGTTTGCCCAGGTCGATTTTCCCCGTGACGCGCTCAAGGCCGGCTTGCGGCAATTGGCCGACGCCGGCGATATCGCCACCTGGCGCGAAGGGTTCTGGGATGCGCTTGAGGAATTGTCCCTCTACTTCGGCCGACTGGCCTTTTACCAGCTCACCGCCCAGCCCGAAAAGGTGGACGAACGATTCCCGGCCCCGGCCATCGAGGCAACCCTGGGGCTGGAGAACTGTCTGGCCCTCTACGCTTGTCTGCATCGGGCGCGGGAGTATAAGTCCTGGCTTGAGGAGAGACGCAACCTTCGCGCCGCCATTGTCGCCATGGAGGGACGAGGAAAACAGCGGTTTCAGGAAGAAGGGGAACCGATTCCTTGACTTGACAGGGCAAACGCGCCGGAATTGCCTGCTGCCAGACCATTCAGAAAATGCCCAGGGCAACTCCTGCCGCCAGGGTGTGGCCGAGCTCTTCAATTGCCAAAAAATCGGCCTCGGTGGGACGGCCGGCGATCCTGATGTGTTCCAGCGCTTTTCTCCATTTGTAGCCCGCAACGATTCGCTCGATCTGACTGATGGCTCCCCGGCCGTCATTGCCCGCGCAGACAAAGAGGACAAACGGCAAGCCAATGGTTTGATCCTGAGCGGCTTGAAAGGTGCGGTCAAAAAAATCCTTGATCATCCCGGCCATGGTCCCAAAATATTCCGGAGACCCGATGGCGATGGCATCGCACCGCAACAAGTCGTCGAGGGTGGCGTCTTGCGCCCGTTTCAGACTGACGACAACCTCCTCTTCCCGAGCCGCCCCCCGCGCGAAACGATGGGCCATGCCATCCATGGTCCCGCCCTGGGAGTGGTAGAGCACCAAAATGGTTTTCATGATCTTCCCCCGGCCCTGTTGTCAGACTGTTCCCGAACCGGTTTGTTCTCCATCCTGTCAGACAGTGATTGTTCGGCGACCGCCGAACCCGCTAGAGGGGTATGAAGTCCAACGGAACGAAAACGTACGCTAAGAATTCAATGGAGATGTTTCGATATCTAAAATCAGCAATTGAATCGAGAAACTGACTCTATCCTGCTAGTTATAGGTCTCCTGTCATGCCAAATTCAATTGCCGTTTTAACAAAAAAAACGTTCACGTCTTCCTCCTTGATCCGTGCAAACAACCGTTCGGCATCCGCCTCGCTTACCGCCATGGTTACTTGCAGGGGTTGATCCGTCAGCTCAAAAAAATGCACAGAGCGTAATTTTCGATCATGGCCGTACCCCTCGGCAGCCTGGGTCAACGTTGCGCCGCCAATTCCTATTGATCTAGCCTCCTCCACTAACCATTTCGCTACCGGTCGGCCTTTATGATTTCGATCCTGTTGCGTAAAAAATGTCAGTTGATATCCAAGCATATTTGCCTCGTTCTTTCAGCTTCTGAAGGCTGCAATCGTTGCCATACCCAAAATGGTCATGGAGAGCGACCCTATGACATGTATTGAAATCGCGATTCCGGCCCAAAGGAAACGCCCTTGTTGCAACAAGGTGGTTACTTCGGCGGAAAAGGTGGAAAACGTGGTCAGTCCACCAAGAAAACCGGTAATAACCATCAAGCGCCATTCCGGAGACAACTGGGGCACTGCCGCAAAGACCGCCAAGGCCACCCCGATCAAATAGCCGCCAAGTAAATTGGCGGCTAGGGTACCTGGCGGAACAAAGGGAAAAATAGTGTTCAGAGTGCGACCAAGCAGCCACCGCAACACCGCTCCAACTGAGGCGCCTACACTGATTGCAAGTATTGAGTTGAGCATAATATTTTTTTACGAACAGGCTCCAGCGATAGCAACCGCAACCGCAACAGATGCGCCCACCATGGGATTGTTGCCCATGCCAAGGAAGCCCATCATTTCAACATGAGCTGGAACTGAGGATGACCCGGCAAATTGCGCATCGGAATGCATTCTGCCCATAGTATCGGTCATTCCGTAGGAAGCCGGTCCGGCGGCCATGTTGTCGGGGTGCAGGGTGCGGCCGGTGCCGCCGCCAGAAGCCACGGAGAAATACTTCTTGCCCTGTTCAAGACATTCTTTCTTGTACGTCCCGGCCACTGGATGCTGAAAGCGGGTCGGATTGGTCGAATTACCGGTGATGGACACATCCACCCCTTCAAAGTGGTTGATGGCAACCCCTTCACGAACATCATCAGCGCCAAAGCAGCGCACCTTGCCTCGCTCGCCTGTGGAATAGGCAAGCTCGCGGACAACGCTCAGGGTGTCAGCGGCGTAATCGAACTGGGTCTGCACATAGGTGAAGCCGTTGATCCGGGAGATGATCTGGGCCGCATCCTTACCCAAACCATTGAGGATCACCCGCAGCGGTTCAGTGCGAGCCTTGTTGGCCGAACGGGCCAAACCGATCGCGCCCTCGGCGGCGGCAAAAGATTCATGACCAGCGAGGAAGGCAAAACATTTGGTTTCTTCGGAAAGGAGCATGGAGGCCAGATTGCCATGGCCGATGCCCACCTTGCGATCCTCGGCCACCGAGCCGGGGATACAGAAGGCCTGCAAACCCTCGCCCAGGGTGCGGGCTATATCCACCGCCTTGCTTTCCCCTTTTTTGAGGGCAATGGCCGCGCCTAGGGTGTAAGCCCAACAGGCGTTGTCGAAACAGATTGGCTGGATGTTTTTGACGATGGCTGGAACATCGACCCCTATGGCCACGCTCATGGCTTTGGCCTCCTCCAGCGAGGCAATACCCCATTGAGCTAGCACCGTGTTGATCTTCTCAATTCTGCGTTCATATCCTTCAAAAAAAACCATGATCCGCCTCCTTATTCGTGCCGGGGATTGATGGTTCGTACCGCCTCGGAGAAGCGGCCGTAGCTGCCGGTGGCCCTGGTGAGGGCTTCGTCGGCGCCGGTACCCCGATGAATCATCTCCATCATCTTGCCGAGATGGACAAACTCATAGCCGATCACTTCGTCGTTGGCATCGAGGCCGAGCCGGGTCACATATCCTTCAGCCATATCGAGGTAGCGCACCCCCTTGGCCTTGGTGCCATACATAGTGCCCACCTGGCTGCGCAGCCCCTTGCCCAGGTCCTCCAGACCGGCGCCGATGGGCAGGCCACCCTCGGAAAAGGCTGTCTGCGAGCGGCCATAGACGATCTGGAGAAAGAGTTCACGCATGGCGGTGTTGATAGCATCGCAGACCAGATCGGTGTTGAGAGCTTCGAGGATGGTCTTGCCCGGCAGGATCTCGGCCGCCATGGCCGCCGAGTGAGTCATGCCCGAACAGCCGATCACCTCGACCAGGGCCTCCTCGATAATGCCCTCCTTGACGTTGAGGGTGAGTTTGCAGGCGCCCTGCTGGGGGGCACACCAGCCGACCCCGTGGGTCAGACCGGCGATATCTTTAATCTCTTTGGCCTGGGTCCATCGGCCTTCCTGGGGGATGGCCGCGGGACCGTGATTGGGTCCTTTGGCCACGCAGGTCATCTGTGCCACTTCTGAAGAGTACATGCCTGTCTCCTTTTGTTGTGAATGAGCAGGTTGTTGCCACCTGCTTCATGATTGTTGTGCACCGCCTGCCTGTCGTAAAACAAGGGTGCCGGCCAGCATCAGCACAGCTGCCAGGCCAAAGCTGAACACCGGCGATATTGCCGTCCACAGGACGCCGACCACGGTGCTGGAGATAAATTTGGCAGTGCCGTTGACTGTGCCCAATGCACCCACTGCGGTAGCGAGCAGTTCCTGGCTGACCATTTCGGCGGTCACCGTCGATTCCAGAGCTTCCTGCACCGCCATATACAAACCAGCAACCAGGAAAATCACTCCCAAGAAGACGATACTGTCGATGCGAAGGGCAAAAGCGGCAGCAGTCAAGATGGCAGTGAGCACACCTAGCACATATCCGGCGATCAGGGTCGGCATGTGGCCAAAACGGTCGGCAAGGACACCGATGGGAAAGGAGACGACTACCTGGACCACATTGCGCCAAACGTAGAGAAGACCAGCAACCTGCGCCGCATGAACCACACCCATAGTTTCGGTCAACAGTTGGGTAGCCGCCAGGATCAGCAGGCTATGGGAAAAATCGCCGATACCAAAAATACCAACCGCCGCTAAATAGCGCTTGAACCGCAGCGGCAACCCGCGCAGGGTATGAAAAAACCGCAACGCCGGGTTGGGAGAGTGTTCAGGATCTCGCACCAGGGTGAAAAATGCGACTACAGCCAGAACACCAGGGATAACCGAGAGCCACAACACAACACGGAAGGCAAACGATCCGTCATGCCCATTCCATCCTTGAACCCATCCCAGTAGAGCAACGCCCAGCAGGGGACCGAGCACAGCGCCAATGGTATCGGTGGCCCGATGAAAACCAAAAGCCCGACCACGGGTTTCCGGCTGCACCGCCTGCATGACAATGGCATCGCGGAGTGGGCCACGCAATCCCTTGCCAAACCAGGAGATGATCCTGCCCCAGAGGATAAGGGGCCAACCGGCGGCCAAGGCGATCAGAAACTGGCCAATCGGGGTCAGGCCGTAGCCAATCACAACTAGCAACTTGCGGTGCCCGAGTTTGTCGGCAATGAAGCCGGAGATCATCTTGGTGAAGCTGGCCACGGCATCGGCAATGCCCTCGATCGTCCCCAGAACAGCCGGTGGCAGGCCAAGGACCGCCAGGAACCCCGGCAGGATGACCGTGGTGGTTTCATAGCAGAAATCACCCAATGCACTGGTGATGCCAGCACCTATTACGGTGCGATTAAGCCAGCCCTGCGGCTGACCTTGAGATTCGGTTGGTGCATCCTGGGTATCGATAGATTTTTGCATGGTTTTCCCCAAACATTGCCTTAACGATTTTCATCCTGCACTTCGAATACCCGCTGCGCATAGGCATCCAGCAGGGATTCACAGTCTGCCAACCGTTTCTGGGCCTCTTCGGCGAGATTGGTTCCGTAGAAGTCGAGCTTGCGGATTTTTTCCAGCCAGGAGTGGAGTTTTTTCAGGTCGACGTCGTTTTCTTCCAACTCAGCGTAGGTAAAGTGGCTGGCGGCGGTTTCCTTGGCGATTTCTGCTTCGAAATCTTTACATTTATCAAGGAACTCTTTGTATTCTTCGTCACGGTCTGCCTTGAATCGTGCTACCACTTTGTTTTCCTGAGCCTTGTCTAGGGCCACAGCTTCCAGAATCACTGCGTCGCCACCCATTTCAATGATCTCATTCTCCAGTATCTTCAATCGTCGGGTGTAGTCATCGGTTTTTGGGAGTAAACAAACACCGTTCTGCAGATAAACAGCTCCCATCCCTTTCAGCTTTCGCCAAAGGGAAATACGCTTCTTTGCCGGCTCCGGTGGTACTTTATACGTCAGCAACAACCAATTTTGTGTCTCCATGCGTCTCAGATTCTTTTTTCGCTTTGCGAGCCTTTTATGGAACAGTACCCGATCAATCGCATCCACACTGTTGGACAGAAACACATCGATCCTAACCGTCAAGATAGGGTTATCAGTTTCAGGGATTTCTTATCACGTGCTTATTACAATGTAACGGTCGTTACAATTCAACAGAAATAATAAGGGTTGAGGCTGCGAGATAGCTACAAGGTACCCGTCTGTTCCAGAAGGGTTAATCCGTGGATAGCGCGGTAGGTATCATCCATAGAGGCTATGGCTAAATGGGCGCGGGCAAAGCCGCCGGTGTCGGTTTGACACCGCAGAAGCGCTGACAAGCAGGCAGCGGGAAAGGTCGGAATGCAGGCAAGTTCCCGACACAGAGCCAAGCCCGCATGCAGGTATTCCAGAAAAAAGAGCGCGGTTCCCGGCTTGCCGGTAAAGCCAAAGACGGGATGTTCGCAGGCGCGGAGGAAGGGGACAAGGGTATCCAGTGGCACGGTGGAGTCGAGATGTTTGAGGATGCGGGTGACGCGATAGGTGTCGGGCAAGGTGGCACTGCTCTCCATACCGAAACCGCCATTCGTTTGGTGGTGAAAAGACTCGATTACCTGAAGAATAGCTGTTCTCTGGGTATACTGCCATTCCAGACCCAGAATTGCTCGTAGCGTGGCGAGCTGATCTATGGCATGAAAAAGGGAAGGAGAGGCGTCGGCAGGCCGAAGAGCGAGATCGACCAGTTGTATGGTGAAGATGTCAACGCCGGCCGCAGGATCGAAAAGCGGCTGGCGTTCCAAGAGGTGCAGGCTCGACAGCACAAAAAAGGCCTGGGCCAGGGAAACATAACCGCCATCGGGCTGCTGAATGGCCTGAAGGTAGCGAATGGTTGGTTTAATGTCGTAATGAACCTGCAAAAGGTCGAGGGTGGCCAGCGCAAAATAGGTGTCTTGGGGACTTGGCTCATCAAGGCGGTAAAAACAAAATCCTCCCCTCGGACAGGATCGCTCAAGAATATATTGAGAGGTATCTTGTTTGATTCTGAACAGATCAATGATCATGAATTCATGGCGTTTTCGACAACTGGTGAGATTCGCGATGATTGATTTGATTCTAGAATTTTATAAACAGTCGATCTGCCGATATTTAATTGTCTGGCTATATCCGTTGCACCAATACCTTGTCCGCGAAGAGACCGAACCTTCTCTTTATCCACAAAGGGTTTGCGACCAAATTTAATTCCCTTAGCCTTGGCTTCCAACCGTCCTTCGTTGGTACGCTCAAGTATCCGCTGTCGTTCCGCTTGGGCCACAGCTGACAGGATAGTAACCACCATCTTACCCATGCTCCCTTCCGTGCTGATTCCGTCATCCAGAAACCTGATGGCAACCCCCATTTCATCAAATTCTTTAACAAGTTGGATCATGTCTGCCGTGTCACGACCAAGCCGGTCAAGCTTCTTCACCAAAATGACATCTCCTTCCTCAACTTTGAGCCGGAGCATTTGAAGACCTTCTCGGTCCAAGTGACTGCCGGAGATCTTATCGGTAAAAATTCTGTTTGCCCGAACGCCTTCGTTCTTGAGTGCCTTCACCTGGAGGTCCAGAGATTGTTGGCTGGTTGAAACGCGAGCATACCCAAAGAGTCGCATGGTAAAAATCGTCTCCTAATTCGATTCATGGACAATATGTCTATCAACTATCTTGTTTGCGAATTAATAGACAGTTTAATCTGGTTATTTTATACTGTCCATAAAATTATAAATTAGTAGACATTAAAATTGCTCGAAGTTCAGTTTTGATGGGGAGGGAATCATGCCCGTCGATTTTTTAACCTCGGAACAGAAAGCCTGCTACGGCCAATTTTCTGGGGAACCTAACGAAGTGCAGCTGGCCCGATATTTTCACCTGGATGAAGCTGACCTTGCTTTTATCAATAACCGGCGTGGTGATCAAAACCGTTTTGGTGTCGCCTTACAGGTGGGCTGTGTTCGATTTCTAGGAACCTTCCTCTTCGACCTGTCACGGGTACCTGTCAACGCGCAATGGTTCATTGCCCGACAGCTTGATATCACTGATGTTGGGATACTGTCTAAATATGCTCAAAGGGAGACCACGCGAAGAGAGCATACTGCTCTCATCCGCAATCAGTATCAATACCGAGAATTCACATGGCCCTGGTCGTTCCGGCTGAACCGCTTACTCTATACACGCAGTTGGATCAGTAACGAGAGACCAAGCCTACTGTTTGACCTGGCCACTGGATGGTTGACTCAAAATAAGATCCTTCTGCCCGGTGCTTCCACATTGACACGTTTGATTTCAGAGGTGCGCGAACGAGCTACCAATCGTTTATGGCAACGATTATCGGCGTTGCCTGCCCCAACGCAAATTGCCAAGCTAGAGACGTTGTTTCAGATCCCGGAAGGGTCAAGAACTTCTCGTTTTGATCGCTTCCGCAAGGGGCCGGTGACAATCAGTGGTCCCGCCTTCAATGAGGCAGTTGACCGTTATCAGGAGCTGAAGACCTTCGGCATGCATGAGCTCGATTTCACAGGTATCCCGCCGGTACGCTTTAAGAACATAGCCCGTCACGCTGGTATGATCTCTATGCACAAAATCGCTCGCATGCCGGAGAGTAAGCGTACTGCTATTCTGGTTGCCTTCGCCAGAGCGTATGTGACCATCGCCTTCGATGAAGCCCTGGACGTGCTGGATTTACTGATTACCGAGATCGCCGGTGAGGCTAAAAAGCTGGGCCAGAAGAAACGGCTACGTACATTGAAGGATTTAGATAAATCTGCGCTGGCGCTGGCAGAGGTTTGTGCTCTGATACTCAACGAAAGCATGCAGGATGAACTGCTGAGGCCGACTATCTTTGCCAAAATGCCACCTGAAAGACTGGCGGAATCCATTGCCACTGTCCATGACCTGGCTCGGCCCTACGACGATAACTTCCAAGATGAAATGGTGGAGCAGTATGGCCGGGTCAGGCGTTTCTTGCCGAGATTATTGCATGTTATCAAATTTAAAGCAGCTCCTGCGGGGAAATCAACTCTTGAAGCCCATCAGTATTTGGCCGGGTTATTGGAATCACGCAAACAGTTATTGGATGAGGCCCCACTGGACATTGTTTCTAATTCCTGGAAACGCATGGTGTTTGATAAAGAAGGGAGAGTAACCAAACGAGGTTATACGCTGTGTTTTCTTGATAAGTTGCAAGACAGCCTGCGCCGCCGGGACGTCTATGTCGAAAATAGTGATCGTTGGGGTGATCCACGTGCCAAACTACTACAGGGCCAGGAATGGCAAGCTAACCGAATTCAGGTGTGTCGGTCACTTGGTCATCCTCTGAATCCCCAAGAGGCCATTGATGCTCTGGTGCGCCAACTGGATGATACGTATAAACAGGTAGCCAGCAGATTTGATGACAATGCGGTTGAGCTCGACCTGTCCGGCAAACGGCCAACGTTGACGATTACACACTTTGATAAATTGGATGACCCCGCCAGCCTAACTATCCTCTCACAACAAATTGAGGCCTTGGTTCCCAACGTGGATCTTACAGAGCTGCTACTGGAAATCCATACTCACACCGGCTTCGCTGACGAATTTACTCATGTCAGTGAAGCCAATGCTCGCGTCGATGACCTGACTGTCAGCATCTGCGCAGTACTATTGGCGGAGGCTTGCAACATAGGGTTGGAACCACTGATCAAGCACCATGTGCCCGCATTGACTCGACACCGTCTGAACTGGGTCAAACAGAATTACCTGCGTGCCGAAACATTGGTAAAGGCAAACGCCAAACTGGTGGACTATCAATCTACTTTATATCTAGCCAGGAAATGGGGTGGTGGCGAGGTCGCTTCCGCCGACGGAATGCGGTTTGTCACACCGGTCCGCACTATTAATGCCGGGCCAAATCGAAAATACTTCGGCTCTAGCCGGGGCATTACCTGGTACAACTTTATCTCTGATCAATTCTCAGGGTTTCATGGTATTGTTATCCCTGGAACATTGCGCGATTCCATCTTTGTGCTTGAGGGATTGCTGGAGCAGCAGACCGGTCTGAACCCGGTGGAAATTATGACCGATACCGCCGGTGCAAGCGATATGGTATTCGGTTTGTTCTGGTTACTTGGTTATCAATTCTCACCGCGCCTTGCTGACGCTGGCGAATCCGTATTCTGGCGCGTGGACAAGAATGCCGACTATGGCGTATTAGATGACCTAGCACGTAGTTGCGTCAATACACACAAGATCGAGCAGCATTGGGACGACATGATGCGTATTGCCGGTTCACTCAAACTTGGTACCGTGCAGGCATCCGAGTTGATCCGATCTCTACTGAAAAGTGATCGTCCTTCCAGCCTGGCGCAAGCCATTATTGAAGCGGGTCGGATCAACAAAACTTTGTATCTGCTAAATTACGTGGATGATGAGGACTACCGTCGCCGGATTCTGACGCAGTTGAATCGCGGCGAAGGCCGTCATGCCGTCGCACGGGCTATTTGTCACGGTCAGCGGGGCGAAATTCGCAAACGGTACCGGGAAGGTCAGGAAGATCAACTTGGCACGCTTGGCTTGGTGACCAACGCTCTGGTGTTGTGGAATACAATTTATATGCAGGCCGCCCTTGATCATCTAAAAGAACAGGGGAAGGATGTGAAAGAAGAGGATGAAGCCAGATTATCCCCTCTCAGCCATAAACATGTGAATATGCTCGGCCATTACTCGTTTACCTTGGCGGAACAAGTACTGAAGGGCCAACTCAGGCCGTTAAAGCAGCCATCTGAACTGGACGGATGGTCTTAGCGTACGTTTTCGTTCCATTGGACTTCAAACCCCCTAGACGCCTCAGGAGCCACCGTAGCCCACGGTCACCTTGCCGTCGATGACAAGCACCGGCACCCTGCGCTGCCCCAGGCTGTGTTGCAGCATTTCCTCCATGCGGCGAGGTTCCGCCTTGACGTCATGATAGATATGATCGGGATGCGCCGCCCGGGCGCTGGTGGTGTAGGGTCAACCATGTTTTCCATAGATGATGCTCTGGCTCATGCTGGTCCTCCATCGGTTGCAATTGCATGCTGCGGAACGCGACATACCACAATGTTCATCGAGTCTGAGTGGGCGTGCTTGCCGTCGCCCTCGTGATCTGCGGTGAACCTTTCTTCTTATTCCACTCAAGGGAAGTATTTACAATTGCAAAAATGACGCGAAAGAGAATGCACACCAAACACGTGATCCATCCAGTTGAAATATATATAATTTTATATTGACAGCACGCCATGGCCGGACGGAAAAAGACAGCCGCAAGACGATGAGCTCCGACAAAAGATTCCGCAACAGGTTCGGAGTGTGATATAAAATATATCCAAAACCCGATGGCTCACTCACCTCTATTCAGCGGCATGGCTACGATTCTCATCGTCGATGACGATTTTATTCTCAACGGACTGATTGAAAAGCATCTCAAGCGGGCCGGCCATCAAACCGAACCTGCCCTGACGGTTGCGCAAGGACTGGCATTGGCCCGCTCCGGCAACTTCGATCTCATCCTTCTCGATGTGCAACTGCCGGACGGCAACAGTCTGGATTTCTTTTCCGCGTTCTCCGAGGTCGCCTCAGCCCCGGAAATCATCATCATGACCGGCAGCGGTGACCCGGATGGCGCCAAGAAAGCCATTCAATTCGGCGCATGGGGGTACCTGGAAAAACCCCATGCGGTCCGCGATCTGCTTTTGCCGGTGACCCGGGCCCTGCAGTTTCGAGCCGAAAAGAAAAAAATTGGCGTGTTGCCCGTTGCCCTCAAAAGAGAAGCCATCATCGGCAGCAGTGCATCGTTGACGGGATGTCTCGATTTCGTCGCCAAGGCGGCGATCGGTGATGCGAGCGTGCTCCTCACGGGAGAAACGGGCACCGGCAAGGAAGTCTTTGCCCGGGCCATCCATGACAACTCGCCCAGGGCCTCGCATCCCTTTGTTGTGGTCGACTGCGCGGCCCTGCCGGAAAATCTGATTGAAAGCACCTTGTTCGGCCATGTCAAGGGATCGTTCACCGGCGCGGAGCGGACAACGAGCGGCTTGGTCAAAATGGCCCACGGCGGCACCCTGTTTCTGGATGAGGTCGGGGAAATGCCGTTGAGAATCCAGAAAACCTTCCTGCGTGTCCTGCAGGAGCATCGGTTTCGACCCGTTGGCGATTCCAAGGAGGAATACAGCAACTTTCGCCTCATCGCGGCCACCAACCGCGATCTGGATTCTGCGGTGGACAACGGGGCGTTCCGTGCGGATCTGCTTTTTCGTTTGCGCTCGCTGGCCCTTCACTTACCGCCGCTGCGAGAGCGGAAACAGGATATCCGCGAATTGACCCTGCATTTTCTCAAGCGCCTGTGCGTGCTCCACAAGGTGAGCAGCAAAGGCATCGATGACGAGCTCATCGAGTATCTCCTGGCCCACGATTGGCCCGGCAATGTCAGGGAGTTGCAACAGACCATCGAACAGGTGTTCGTCAACGCCCTCCATTATCCCACCTTGTATGCCTTTCATCTGCCAGAGCATTTTCGCGTACGCAAGACGCTCGCCAGCATGACAATGGCGCCAGCCGCCGCTCCTCATGCCACGGACATCGATTCCCGGCCGCTTGCTGGCCCGCCGCCCTCGTGGAAAGACCACAAGACGGCTTCGGAATGTCGATACCTCAAACACCTGCTCGCCTTCACCCGGGGGGATGTCCGGGAGGCGTGCCGTGTCTCTGGCCTCTCCCGCTCCAGGTTGTACCAATTGATCAACCAATACAACCTGACAAGTCCAGAACGCTCCTCGCCTTGAGTGCCCCCTCGCCGATCCACAGCCCCGCGCGCCATCTGACACCTTTGCAGTCAACGCTGTGGAAACTTGCTTCCCTGGGTTCATGCGGAGGGGCGTACGTTTTCGATCCCGCGCGAGAAAAAATTCAACCAGCGGTTCCACGGGACGCGTCAAGCGCATGGCGCACCGCGCGCAGCAGGTCTCTTGGAGAAACCGGCTTGAACAGAATCTCGACGTGCATGTCGAGCAACTCCCGTTGCTGGATGTTTTCCGGTGCATAGCCACTGATAAAGATCCCTTTGATGGCGGGCTGCAGGTGTTGAATGGCCTCATACGCCTGCTTGCCGTTCATCTTGGGCATGACCAGATCAAACAGCAGCAGGTCGATTGCCTCCTTGTGTTCCGTGAAGACACGAACCGCTTCTTCCCCATCCGTTGCCTCGATGACCCCATAGCCGTTTTTTTTCAGGACGGTCGCATACAATTCCCGCACGGTCGGCTCGTCCTCGGCGAGCAGAATGGTTTCCCGGCCGCCACGCGGTTGTTCTAGGCCGATGGTGTCACGGTGGTCGTGCGGATCGGCGGCGAGCAAGGGGAGGTAAACCGTCAGGACCGTGCATTTCCCCGGCGTGCTCGTCACCTCGATATGCCCTTGATGCTGCTTGATGATCCCATAGACAACCGCCAGACCGAGCCCGGTGCCCTTGCCCATTTCCTTGGTGGTGAAAAAGGGATCGAATATCTTGGCCACGGTCTGCGGGTTCATGCCCTTGCCGGTATCGGCCACGGTGATGCGGGCATACGGTCCAGGGATGCCAAACCCGTGAAGGTCGATGAAATCCTGGTCGATCCTGATCCGTTCGGTGGTGATGGAAAACACTCCGCCTCCAGGCATGGCGTCCCGGGCATTGGTGGCGAAATTCATCAGTACCTGATCCATCTGATGACTGTCGGCGTGGATGACCAGCGACTCCTTGGCCAGATGGGTCTGGCAGAGAATGTCCTCGCCAATGATCCTGCGGATGAATTTCTCGATGCGGCCAATGATCTGATTGATATCGACCGCCTCCTTTTGGCTGACCTGCTTGCGGCTGAACAGCAGCAGATCCTTGGTGAGGTGCGAGGCCCGCATGCCTGCCTCGATCATGGTTTGCACGCTTTTTCTCGCCGGATGGTCCTCGGCCATGTCCTCCAGCGCCAGATCCCCATAGCCGAGGATCGCGGACAGGATATTGTTGAAATCATGGGCAATGCCGCCGGCCAGGGTGCCGATGGACTCCATCTTCTGCGCCTGGCGGAACTGTTCCTCCAATTTTCGGTGGGCGGTGATATCCCGGGCGATTTCAATGATGCTCCCGATTTCGCCGGCCTGGTTGCGCATGGGAATGGCGCGAATTTCAAACTCCTGGCCGTTGTGTGCCGGTGAAAGAAAGCCGATCTCGTTGCACTCCGTTGACGCGCAACGCACAATCGGGCAATCGGTGCATTGCTCCGGCCGGCTCCAGAAGACCTCGTGGCAGTGTCTGCCCTGATAGGAACGGCTATCTTCCGCCAGCTTGAACATTTGCCGAGCGGCCCTGTTCACCCACAGGATGCGATAGTCGTTGGTGAGGTGGACAATGACATCGGGAACATTGTCGAGCAGGGTCTTGTATTCCTGGGACAGGCGCCGATACTCCTCTTCCTGGTTTTTCAGCAAGACCTCGGCGCGAATCCGATCGGTGATGTCATGGGCAATGCCGAACAGGCCATTCACCTGACCATCATCGGCGAAGGTCGGCCCCTTGGTGGTGAGATAGCAACGTATTTCGCCGCCCACATGAAGCACTTCATCTTCAAAAATATTCACCCGCCCGGAAGCCATGATCATCCTGTCCTGTTCGATGATCTTCTGGGCGGTTGCCGGTGGAAAGACAACGGTATCGTCATGGCCGATCACCTGTTCGGCCATGACGCCGGCAAAACGGGCGGCTGCGGCATTGAACAGCAGATATTTACCCTCGCCGTCCTTGACAAACACCGCATCGGCGGTGCCTTCGAGCACCGAGCGCATCAATTGCTCGTTGCGCACCAGCCGCGCTTCCGCCGTCCGCCGTTTCCGTTTTTCCCCCGCCTCGTTGAGGCAGCGCTCAATGGCCGGAATCAGGCGGAACAATCGATCCTTGAGGACAAAGTCGGCCAAGCCGCTCTTGAACAGTTCAACCGCCGTCTCCTCGCCGATGCTGCCGGAAATCAGGATCACCGGCACATCGGGCAAGCGATCTTTGATTTTCGCCAGCGATTGGGCGAAATCGAGCCCCGGTACCTTGTAGTCGGAGAGCACCACGTCCCAGCCTCCGTGTTCGAGGGCTCTGTGCAGGCCGGCTTCCTCCTGCACCCAGTGCAGATCAGTCTCCAGTCCGCCGGTACGGAGATGCCGCTTGATCAATAAAAAGTCGGCAGCCTCATCCTCGATCATCAATATGTTCAATGTAGGCATCATTTCATCCACGGCGGTTCATTGATAGCCACCCAGTACACCCCCAACCGGGCCACGGTTTCGGCAAACTCGGAAAAGTTGAGCGGTTTGCGGACAAAGCTGTTGGCGCCGTTCTCGTAGCTCTTCAACCGATCCTTTTCTTCGTCCGATGAGGTGAGGATGACCACCGGCAGCAGCCGGGTTCGCGCATCGGCGCGGATGATCCGGAGCACCTCCAGGCCGGAAAGCCTCGGCAGGCTGATGTCCAGCAGGACCACGACCGGTAATTCGCGGCATCCTTCCTGCGCAAATTCGCCCTGGTTGAACAGGTAGTCGACGGCCTGCTGGCCGTCACGGACCACGTCGATCCGGTTGGCGATCCGGGCCTTGTGCAATGCCCGCAGAATGAGCATCTCATCCTGCGGGTTATCCTCGACAAGAAGAAGGGTTTTCTCGTTCATCATTCCTCCATGGTTGACATCTCCCCGGACAGACTGAAACAAAAGGTCGCTCCTTGTCCTTTTTCTCCCCGGGCATGCAGCCTGCCGCCGTGGCGGTGCACGATCCGTTGCACCGTTGCCAGCCCGATGCCGATGCCGGGGAACTCCTCCTGCCGGTGGAGCCGCTGGAACGGTTGAAACAATTTGTCGGCATGGGCCGGATCAAATCCAGCCCCATTATCCTCGATGCACATGTACGTCACGTCGCCCTCCTTTCTGGAAAACACCCGGATGATCGCCTCGTCGCGGCGGCAGGTGTATTTCCAGGCGTTGGCGAGCAGGTTGCGCACCACCACTTCGAGCATGGCCCGGTCGCCGCGGACCAGCAGATTGGGCTCGATGTGCCAGCGTACCTGGCGCTGGGGTTCCGCCGCAGCCAGGTCTTCCATGATCTGCCGAGCCATTGTGGACAGGTTCACCCGTTGTCGCTGCAATTCGCCCCGGGTGCTCCGCGACAGGGCCAACAGTCCATCGATCAGCTCCCCCATCTTGCGGCTGCCGATGATGATCTGCTCCAGGTAGACGCGGGCTTCGCCCTGAAGGAGGTCACCGTAGTCCTCGATCAAGGCCTGGGAAAAGCCGTTCATTGCCCGCAGGGGAGCACGCAGGTCGTGGGAGACGGCATAGGCAAAGCTGTCCAACTCCCGGTTGGCGGCCGTGAGCTCGGCGGTCCGCTCGGCCACCCGTTGTTCGAGTTCGGCATTGAGCTGGCGAATCTCCATCTCGGCCTCCTTGAACCGGGTAATGTCCTCAGAAAAGATCAGGATGCCGCCGATGTCACCGGTGGCAGTATGCCAGGGACGAATTTCCCACCGCTCCCACTGCGTCTGACCGTTGGCCCGTTCAAAGCGGTCCTCGTCACGATGGAGGATCTCGCCAGCCAGGCCGCGACGGTGCAGCTCTTTCCAATCCGGACCTATTTCAGGAAAAATGTCGTAGTGGCATTGACCAAGGACAACAGCCTCGCCGATGGAGTAATTATGCAGCCAGCGCCGGCTGACGGCCAGATAGCGCATGTCCCGGTCAAACATGGCCAGGGCCGCCGGCGCGTGCTCGATGAACAGCGCCAGCCGTTCCTCGCTCTCCCGCAGGGCAGCCAGGACCGCTTCGGCTTTGCCCCGGGCAATGTTGGCGTCCTGCATCTGGTTGAGTGCCGCGATCCGGCCGTCCCGCTGGCGCTCCAGGGCCTCGGCCAGGGCCCGTTCTGCTTGTTCTTTCTCAGTTATATCAAGAACATAAGCAATTCGATTGACGGGCCGGCCTTCCTGATCATACAACGCGGTGATATCGATCAATACCGGAAAACGATGTCCCTCCTTGGTGACATGCTCGGTTTGGAACAAACCATGACTGGTGGAACGCAACGTGGCGACCAAGTCGTTCAAATCTTGTTGTCGGTCTGCCGGGAAGAGGCGCGACAAGGGCATGCCGGTCAGTTCTTCCCGCCCGTAGCCGCGCTGTCGGGCAAAAGCGGGATTGGCCGCCACGATGGTGTTGGTCTGGGCATCGGCGATCACCAGAGCCAGTTGGGCTTGGTCAAAGGATTCCGCCCACAGCCGCAAACGGCGTTCCGCCTGGTGGCGATCGGTTTCGTCGAGCAGAATGGTCAACTGCCCTTCCGGCATGAGCGTGGCGAAAAAGCGAACCAGCCGTTCGGTGCCATCCTTGCATCGCACTCGAAAATCGCCGCCCATGACCGTCTTGTTGTCCGGGCCGAGCCGGCTGAGAGCGGCGTTCCACGAGGCCTGCACCTCGGCGCGATACACCGGATCGGGGTAGGCGAGATGCCACCAGTCGTCGACCGTGACGAGCTCTGCCGGAGTATAGCCAAACAGCTGCTCCATGCGGGCATTGCGGGCGAGAAAGACCTTGGCCTCATTGGTCAAGGTCATCGCAATCGGGGCCGCCTCGAAGAGGGTGCGGAAACGCTCCGCGCTTTCCTGTAAGGCGGCAAGGGCCTCGTTGAGTTGATGCACACGGAGCCGATCCTTCCGGCGCAGCCGATGGACGGCCCCGCTGACCAGGGAAATGATGAGGCCGTTGACAATCAGCAGGCTCAATTGGAACAGATCCTGCTCAGCGCCAATGGTGAAACTGCCCGCCGGAGGAATGAGCGCGTAGAGCGTGAGCAGCGTCGAGACCAGGGTGGCGAAAAGCCCGGGGCCCAAGCCGCCAAACAGGGCGGAAACAATGATCGGCAGGGCGAACATGAACATCAGGGGCCGCTTTTCGATGGGTACCGGCAGGAGCAGCCGGAGGCACAGGACCACTCCGGTGAGGGCGGCGGCCAGGATATAGGCCAGCCAGCCAGGCAGGGGATGCGCGGAAACCAGATCGAACAGCCCCTCGTCCATCGTTGTTGCCCGAATGTCCGACTCGGCGGCGGGCACGGCATGCAAAACGGAAAACAAGGCCATGCTGGTGACCAGCACGAAAAAAACACCCTTGGCCCGGGATATCCAGGCGATGGACTGGGAATCGCCCACGGTGGCCAGCAGCTGATCGGAAAGCAGGATCCAGGCGAGCGCCAGCAGCACATAGCCGCCGGTGACAACAAGGATATAACGGCGGCGCGTCATGGCTCGTCCACCTCGACAAAGGAGAGATCAAAGGGTGGCGGCTGGCCAAGCTGTTCGGACAACATGTTGATCTGGCGTTTGAGCTCGATCATTCGCAGTTCACGGCCAACCGAAGCGTGGTTAAACTGTTCTAGTTCCTCGTTGCGGCGCCGCAGTTCTTCTTCCACCTCCTTGCGCTCGGTGATGTCCTGGACAATGCCGGCCATCCTGCGGCCATCGCCGTCCTCGCCGCCCGCGTGCCGGCCGGCGGCCCAAATCCAGCGCAGCTGGCCATCCCGGCGCCAGATTCTACATTCGAAACTCCAATTGCCGCCCGTGGCGACCGCCTCCTGGAAGGCGGCGTCGACGTGCTGGCGATCGTCGGGATGGACATGGTCGAGAAACAGCTCATAGGTCCACTCGGGCAACAGGGCCGCATAGCCGAAGATCTGATCATGACGCAGCGATCGATAGGCGGTGTGATTGACGAGATCCAGGTCCCAGGCGCCGATCTGGCTGGTTTCCAGGGCAAAGCGGATGCGCTCTTCCCCTTCGTGCAACAGGGTCTGGGTGCGTTTGAGTTCGGTGATGTCGTTGCCAACGGTGAGAATGCCGGTGACGCGGCCCTGTTCGTCGCGGATCGCTTGATTGGTCCAGGCCATCCAGACACGGCGGCCGTCGCGGCAGATGTTTTCGTTGGTATTGTGCTGATACCGTTCCGGGGCGGCAATGATGCCACGGACCATGTCCGTCAGATCGGCTCCGTTGGCATCCTCCTTGGGCACCAGGACACCGATGTGCTGGCCGACGATCTCTTCCTCGCTCCAGCCAAACAACCGTTGGGCAAAGGTATTGATGAAGGTGATGTATCCTTCCCCGGACCAATGAATGATGGCGCTGTTGGCGTTCTCCACCAACTGGCGGTAGCGCTGTTCGCTGGCCAGCAGGGCCGCCTCTGCCTCCTTGCGCGCCTGGATGTCCTCCACCACCGCGACATAGCAGTCTGGAATGCCCTCAATGTTTCGGATCAGGGTGACGCACAGGTTGACCCAGATGGGGGTGCCGTCCTTGCGCAGGTAGCGTTTTTCCAGGGAGTAGTGTCCGTCCTCGCCGTCGATCAGGCGCCGTTTGGCCAGCAGATCGGCTTCGAGATCATCCGGATGGGTCAGCTGCGGGATGCCGAGGGCAAGCAGTTCTTCCCGGCTGTAACCGAGAATGGTGCAGAACTGACGGTTTACCCGCAGCCAATGCCCCTCAAGCGTGACCAGGGCGATGCCGACCGCGGCCTGCTCGAAGGTGGCATCGAAGCGACTTTCGCTCAAGCGAAGATGCTCGGCTTGTTGGGTGAGCGATTGTTGCACCGTGGCGATCTCGCGAATCGTGATGGACGAATGACCGGTTCCGTTCGCTCGAGTGAGCGCGGTGATCTGTCGGGTCAAACAACGACCGGCCATGGTGCCGCCAAGCAGGCTGGCGGCGATGGCCACCGTCAGGGCCAAGGCCAAGCCAATGCCGGTGGTCGCTATGGGTGCCCAATAGACGGTGCGCGGAATTTCCAGAACCACCGACCAGGGGGAGGTGGTCAATCTGGCCGTAAACCGTCCCATGCTCTCGATATCGCGCCTGGCATCGAAAGAGGAAGGCGCCCGGCGGGCAATGACATCCCCGCGGCCATCCACCAGTGACAGCGCCCATGTGTTGGGAAACACGACCTGGTCGAGCCGTTCCTGAAACTGTCGGGTGGCAATGGTGGTCAGCAGGATGTGGGTGACCGTGCCGGCACGGATTCCCGGCACGGCGATGGCCACCAACGGTTCCTTGGCGACCGGTCCCAAAAAGGTGTCGCTCACTGCCGGCCGCCTGGTGGCGAGGGCCGTCGGCGCGGCGGCCTGTCCCTGGAAACGCGGCAGCGGCGGCAGGGCGGCGCCCAGGGGGGTGCGGGTGTTGAACAGCATCGGCATGGGATCGCCAAGGCCGGCAAGGATGACATGGCTGCCAAAGCGTTCCTTGTATCCGAGCGCCTGGGCGTACAAGTCCGGCCAGCGTTGCGGATCGTCGGCCAGGGGCGAGGCCGCCAACAGATGGAGCGCCCCGATCCGGGCGTCCAAATGGTAATCGATGGCCGTGGCCAGATTTTCGGCGATGGTGGCCGCCTGGCGCCGCATTTCCGCTTGTTTGTCGAGCACATCGTCAACGGCCAGCCAACCGGCCGTGAGGACCAGCGGCAGGATGGTCAGCAGGAGCAATCCAGTGAGAAAGGTGGACAATGGGCGTTGCGTCATGCGATCTCTTCTGCGTTTCCTGCGGCCCATTCCCCAAGGCGGGACAGGCGAGGCATTGGCGGTATTGTTTCAGGGATATTGTTTTCTGATAGCCTAGAAAATCGATTATGGCAAGTCTACGGCAGAAGAGGCTTGCGGTCGGCGGGAACGCGAAAGCTGTCCCCTCGAACGTACCCTAGAGTGAGCGTGCCGGGGACACATCCGCCGGCACGGTTTTGCCGAGCGCCTCCCTGAGTTTGACGGAAAGATCCGAGCGCGTGAACGGCTTGTGAATGAACTGCACCCCCGCGCTGACCACTTCCTGGGGCATGATGATATTATCGGTATATCCAGACATATAGAGCACGTTGAGTTGTGGATGCAGGCCTGCCAGCTGTTGCCGCAATGCATGGCCGTTCATTCCCGGCAGGATCACATCGGTGAGCAGGAGGTCAATCTTGCCGGTCCATTCCCTGGCCAGATGCAAGGCCTGTTCGGGGAGACGGGAGGCCAGCACCGTATATCCCAAGCGTTCCAGCATGGTGGTGACCATGGTCAAGATGGCGCGATCATCCTCGACCAGCAACACGGTTTCCTGGTGTCCTGGGGCCATGTCGGTGCTCGCTGGGCGCGCGGCGCGCGCTGGTTGCGCGTGATGCGCCGGGAGATGGATGTCGAACCTGGTCCCCTGGCCGGGTGTGCTGTGGACCTGGATTGTTCCCCGGTTCTGTTTGACGATTCCATAGACCGTGGACAGCCCGAGTCCGGTGCCGTGACCGACTCCCTTGGTGGTGAAAAATGGTTCGAATATTTTATCGATCAGTGGTTTTTCGATGCCGCAGCCCGTGTCGCTCACCGAGAGCCGCACGTAGGCGCCGGGGGCACATTCATCGTTTTCCGCCCGGTTTCCTTCATCCACGACAACATCCTGGGTGGCGATGACGATGGTTCCGGTCCCGTCGATGGCATCGCGGGCATTGATGCAGAGGTTGGCCACAATCTGATCCACCTGAACCGGATCCATGGTGATGGCCGGCACCCCCTGGGCGGGACGCCAGATCAGTTCAATCTGTTCGCCGAGCATCGGCCTGAGCATGTTCAGCATGCCTTCGACCGTGCTGTTGAGGTTCAGCACCTTGGGCGCGATGATCTGCTGTCTGGAAAAGGCGAGCAACTGGCGGACAATATCGGCGGAGCGACTGGCCGCCTCCAGGATCTTGCGCAGGTTGTGATGGATTTTCTGTGACGGCTCCGTCTGTTCCAGGGCCATTTCCGTGTAGCCGATGATCACCGAGAGGATATTGTTGAAATCGTGGGCCACGCCGCCGGTCAATCGACCAACCGACTCCATTTTCTGCGCCTGGAGAAATTGCTGTTCCAACTTGAGATGAGCGGTGATATCCCGTTTTACCGCCACATAGTTGATGATCTCCCCCCCTGGAGCGAACACCGGTGAAATGGTCGCCTCTTCGGTATACAGCGAACCATCCTTGCGTTTGTTGACCAAACGGCCGTTCCACGTTTTCCCTTTGGAGATGGTCGCCCACAAGTCCTGATAAAAGGCTGCGTCGTGCTGGCCGCTTTTGAGCACGCGCGGATTCTGGCCGACAATATCCTCCAGGGTGTGGCCGGTGAGCTGTTCAAAGGCGGGATTGGCGTATTGCACGGTTCCCTGGGGGTCGGTGACAATGAAGATTTCTCCGGCTTGGTCGATGGCCACCCGCAGCCGTTCCAGATCGGCGGCCTTCTGCTTGGTCTCGGTGATGTCCAGGGCGGTGAAGGTGACGCCCTCGCCGAGATCCCCGGGGTTGAACGGCGTGGATCCGAGCAGAACATCGATGCATTGGCCATCCTTGCGCACCCATTGGGTTTCCATTGTTCCTGTCCCCCGTTGCGCGATCATCCGATATTTTCCCACGCCGACACGCAGGTATTCGTGCTCGTCGGGGTAGAGCAAGCGCGCGTCCTGGCCTGTCAGCTCTGCCTGGGTATAGCCGGTCATCGCGCACAGGTGATCGTTGACCGTGACAAACACGCGCTGCCGGACGACGCCAATGCCCACGGGGGCCGCCCGAAAGATGCTGCGCAGATAATTCTCCTTGGCCTGCAAGGCCTCTTGGGCCATCTTCTGGCTGGTGACATCGTGGACGATGGAATGGAGCAGGGTTCTGCCGGCCACTTCGATGTTGCTGTTGAACACATCAACATCGCGGACCGAGCCATCCGCCAACCGGTGGCGAAAGGCAAAATACTTGCGCCGGGCATGCTTGGCCTTGTTGATTTCCCGTTGAATGTCCTCCAGCGGCAAGGTGTTGATCTGGGCGATATTCATCTGGATGAGGAGCTCTTTGGGCCACCCGTAAAACAGTTCCGCCGCCTGGTTGGCCTCGATGATATCGCCGGTGTCTGGATCAATGATCAGCTTGACTGCCGCGTGGTGTTCAAAGAGATTTCTGAACAACAACTCGCTGCGTTGCAGCCGTTGCCGGGCCCTGTCTTCCTCGCCGATATCGCGAAAGACGAGCACCGTGCCGGCGCGGTCATGGTGCCCGTCACGGATTGCGGCGGTGTGTTGGGTGATCGTGTACTGGGCGCCATCACGGCAACGGAGGACAGCCCGGCCGGCGGAACCTTCCCTGGGGACAGGACCGCCCTGGCCATCGACCATCCGCACGACCTCGGTCAGCGGTTTGTTGATGGCCTCGGCAAGCGTCCAGCCCGTCAGCGCCTCGGCCACGGGATTCATGAACAGAACCCTGTTGTGGGCATCCGTCGAGAGGACGGCCTCGCCAAGGGAGTGCAAAATGGTGTGCAGGTGCTCCTTGGTTTGTCGCACTTCGTTGAGAAAGCGAAAGCGGTTTTCCTGATCCAGGAGAATTTTCCCGGCAAGAAGGGTGGCCAGGGGATAAAGCATCAGCACCGGCAGGCCGATCGATGCAAGGGTATCCAGGGCCCTGGGCAGGGGCAGGGAGAACAGCATGGTCAGCATGGCACAGTGGACAAGCAGACCAAAGCGGTACAGATCCCACGCGGTGAGCGAGGTCGTGTTCCCTCGAAGAGAACGATGGACAAGCAGGCCAATGCCCGAGGAACTGAGCACCAACAGTACCCCGGTGGCCATGCCCATCCCTCCCATTGCCAACCGCGAGCCGATGGTGCACAGCGAGGCGAGGGTGGCGGTCACCGGTCCGTAAAAGAGCGCGCCCAGACTGAGGATCATGGAGCGGCCATCGAAAAACAGACCCGGCTCGACCTGCACGGGATGGAGCATGCCCAGGACGGCGACACCGCCAAACAGGCAGCCCTGCACCACCTGACCCTGCAAGGTCTGCCGCGCCCAGCGTTGTTCAACAAAGCCGGAGACAACGCTCAGGGCGATCAACAGGGTCAGGTTGAAAAGAAGATCATGGAAGATCATGGGAAAAGCAATGGGTTGTGTGTCGATCTGGAAGATGTTATTCGGTGCGCCGGCATCAGACGCACAGCCGCAATACCTCGGGGGCGATGCGCTCAAGGGGCAGCACCTTGTGCACCCCGCCATGTTTGATCGCCTCGGCCGGCATGCCGAAGACCACGCAGCTGGCCTCGTCCTGGGCGATGGTGATCGCGCCGGCCTCGAACAGTTCCCTCATGCTCCGCGCGCCGTCATCGCCCATGCCGGTCATGATCACCCCAACCACGTTCTTGCCGCCATAGCGGGCGGCGGAGCGGAACAGCACGTCCACCGACGGCCGGTGCCGCGAAACCAGGGGGCCGTCCTTCACTTCCACATGATACCGGGCGCCGCTGCGCTTGAGCAGGGTATGTCGATTGCCAGGGGCGATCAGCACCCGGCCAGGCACCACGCTATCGTTGTCCATGGCTTCCTTGACCGTTACCCGGCACAGGCCATCCAGCCGTCGGGCAAAGGCGGCGGTGAAATATTCGGGCATGTGCTGGACGATCACCACCCCGGGCGCATCCTCGGGCAGCATCTCCAGAAAAACCTTCAGGGCCTCGGTGCCGCCGGTGGAGGCGCCGACCATCACCACCTTGTCGGTGGTCTGGAGCATGGCCTGGGAGGTCGGTTTGGCCATGATCACGTCGGCTGAATAGCGGGGTGACGGTTCTTTCAGCGTGCTGCGGCCAGGTGGTGTTTTCCCCGGACGGACAGCGGCGGCGCCCTTGATCGCGTCGCAGATCATGATGCGCGACTCCTCGATGAACTGCTTGGTGCCCATGCGCGGCTTGGTGATGATGTCGACAGCCCCGTATTCGATGGCCTTGAGCATCGATTCGCTGCCCCCACCGGCCAGGCTGGAGCACATCACCACCGGAATGGGATGCTGACTCATGAGCTTGCGCAGGAAGGTCAAGCCATCCATGCGCGGCATTTCGATGTCCAGGGTGATGACATCGGGGATGACCGTGCGCAGCCGTTCCGCCGCGGCAAAGGGGTCGGCGGCGGTGGCAACCACCTCGATATCCGGGTCAGCGTTGAGTATCGCACACAGGGTTTGCCGCACCAGGGCCGAGTCGTCGACCACCAGCACCTTGATTTTCTTCACGGAAACCTCCCTTGCATGCAGGTGCAACCGTTGTCCCTGTGTCGCAGTTTGCGTACATAGACATCGCCGGTCTTGATCGAGAACAGCACTTTCCTTCCCACGTTCCCGCCAGTGTCGGCATTGGCGATACCCAGGCCAAGCTGTTCCAAGGTCTGCCGGGCCTGGCGGATGTTCTGCGCGCCCACCGCCAGCCTGGCATCGATGATCGGCTCGCAGGCCAGGACTTGGGCGCCGCCGAACAGTTTGACCACCAGTTGCTTGCTGCGCCGGTACCGTTGTATCTGTTGATACATGGCACGCACCGCCGTGCCCACGTGGCGCAGGTCGTTGTTGCCGGACGGATCGTCCGGAAGCATCGCGTGGCAGATGGCGCCGATACCCTGATCCGGGGCATACAGGGTCACCGCCACACAGGAGCCTAGAATGGTGCTCACCAGCAGGGGTTCGGCGGTCACGATCACCTCGCCCGGCTTGAGAAAGGCTTGCCTGCTATGGCCGGCGAGAAAGGGGATCATTGTTTCTGATAGACGGTGGAACCCACGGTGACGAAATCGACATCCAGACCGTTGATGGTTTCGGAATGGCCGAGAAACAGATAGCCGCCCGGGCGGAGTTGACGATGGAACTTGCGGATCAGCTCCTGCTGGGTGGGTTTGTCGAAATAGATGATCACGTTGCGGCAGAAAATGATGTCCATTTTCTCGGACAGGCCGAAATGATCCTCCATGAAATTGATCCGGCGAAACACCACCCGCGCCCGCAGTTCCGGGCTGATGCGCACCAGGCCACGGCTCCGGTCCTTGCTGCGCAGGAGATATTTTTTCTTCAGGCCGATAGCGATGCCCTCGGTGCGTTCCTGGGGATAGACCCCGGTTTGCGCGGCTTCGAGAATGCGGGTGCTGATATCCGAGGCCAGGATGGAAAAACGGAATGGGGGATGCCCCGCCGCGAATTCGGCGAGCACCATGGCCAGGGTATAGGGTTCCTCGCCGCTGGAACAGCCGGCGCTCCACAGGCGCAGGGGTTCCTCGAACCGATCGCCCCGCCGCGCCCGCAGCGCGGGCAGGGCCGTGTGGGTCAGATACTCGAAATGGCCGGGTTCGCGAAAAAAATCGGTCTTGTTGGTGGTGACCACGTCGATCAGGTGCACCATTTCCGTCCGCTGCCCTTCGGGACTGAAGACATAGCTGCCGTAGGCCTCGAAGGAATCCAGGCGCAGGACCTTGAGCCGCTTGTGCAGCCTGGATTCAAGCATGGTCTTTTTCGCCGGCGGCAGTTGGATGCCCACCCGTTGGCGGATCAGGGCGCTAAACTGCGTGAACTCCCTGTCGCGCATTTTAGCCGGCGCCAGCCCCTGGGACGTGCGCCCTGTTTCCGCCGCTGTCGGCTGCATGTTCCGCTTCCCGCAACTGGTTCGCTTATTGGGCCGCATTGCCCTGGATATCGCCCAGTTGCTCGGACGAGAACACCTTGTCGATATCGAGGATCATGACAAAATCATGATCGACCTTGCCCATGCCACGGATGAACTCGGTGTTCAGCTTGGTGCCCAGTTGGGGTGGCGGCTCGATCTGCTCGGGCTCCATCTCCACCACCTCCTGGACCGAATCGGCCAGCACGCCGAGGATCAGCACCTCGCCCGCCAGGTTGACCTCGACCACGATGATACAGGTATTGACGGTCTGTTCGGTGCATGGCATGCCGAAGTTGAGCCGCAGATCCACCACCGGCACCACGCTGCCGCGCAGGTTGATCACCCCGCGCATGAACTCCGGGGTTTGCGGCACCTTGGTGATGGAGGTCATCTCCAGAATTTCCCGCACTTTGGCGACATCGAAGGCAAAGACCTCGTCGGCCAGTTTAAAGGTCAGGTATTGAACAGTTTCAGTGATTCCGGCCACGCTCATGGGTGTTTCCTCGTGTGTGTTCCAGTGAAAGGCAGGCTGGAACGGCGGGGCGAACGTTGCTCGACCCGCGCCCTTCCAGCCCAATGGGAGGCAATCCGGCTTAGAACCGCTCGAATTCCTCGTCCAGGTGATCCGCACCGCCCGTGACACCCAGGTCGAGCTGGATACCCGTTTCGGCCTGGGCCTGACGGACCGGTTTGCCCGGTTTTTCCACAGCTACCTTGACCGCGCCGGCGTTCTTGGGCAGGGGCGCGGGAGCGATGAACGGCTGCTGGGCACGAACCGGCTGCACCGCTGCCGTCACCCGCCGCTGTCGGCCGGTGTCCAGGGTAAAGAAGGCGATGGTGGCCTTGAGCTGCTCGGCCTGACTGGACAGTTCCTCGGTGGTCGAGGCCATTTCCTCGGCCGCGCCCGCGTTCTGCTGAATCACCTGATCCAGCTGCTGGATGGCCTTGTTGATCTGGTCGGCGCCGGTATCCTGCTCCTTGCTCGAAGCGCTGATCTCCTGGACCAGTTCGGCAGTCTTCTGGATATCGGGCAGCATCTTGCCCAGCATCTCGCCGGCCTGCTCGGCAATAGCCACGCTGGAAGTGGACAGCTGGCTGATCTCGCCTGCCGCCGACTGGCTCCGTTCCGCCAGTTTGCGCACCTCGGAGGCCACCACCGCGAATCCCTTGCCGTGCTCGCCGGCCCGCGCCGCCTCGATGGCCGCGTTGAGGGCGAGCAGATTGGTCTGACGGGCGATCTCCTCGATGATCGAAATCTTGGTGGCGATCTGTTTCATGGCCGAGACGGTTTCGGTCACCGCCTTGCCGCCCTCGCGGGCATCGGACGCGCTCTTGACCGCGATTTTTTCCGTCTGCATGGCGTTGTCGGTGTTCTGGCGGATGTTGGACGCCATCTGCTCCATGCTCGACGAGACCTCCTCGGCGCTGGCCGCCTGCTCGGTCGCGCCTTGCGACATCTGCTGGGCGGTAGCGGACATCTCCTGGGCGCCGGTGGCCACGTTGTCGGCCGCAGCCTGCACCTCGGTGACCACCTCTTTCAGTTTGTCCACCATGGTGGACAGGGAGACCATCAATTCATCGTTGTCGGAACGCTTCTTCAACTCGACCATCAGGTTGCCCTGGGCGACCTGCTTGGCGTTGGCGGCGATGTTGTTGATGGCCTCGATCAACAGGTTGAGGTTGTTCTTGATTTGATTGTACTGCCCTTTATAGACATCGGTGATCAGCGGCGGCATGTCGCCCTTGGATACCCTGTCGACATAGTCGGCGGTGACCCGCAGGGGGTTGACGATGTTGGTGACCGTGTCGTTGACCCCGACCACCAGGGTGTTCCAGCCGCCGACAAAGAGCGAGGCATCGGCGCGTTTGTCCAACTCGCCGTCGGCGGCCGCCTTGATCAACAGGTCGGTCTGGGCGAGCAGGTCGGTCATCATCCGCACCATGTTGTTGAGATTGTCCTTGATCTGGTTGAAATCGCCGTTGTAGTTGGCGGTGATCGCCGGCGGAATGACGCCCTTGGCAATCTGGTCGACATACTCGGCAGCCACGTTCAAGGGGGTAATCACCGCATCCAGGGTGTCGTTGACCCCAACCACGATCTTCTGAAAATCCCCCTGGTGACGGGAGACGTCGGCGCGGGTGGCGAGCCGGCCTTCCACGGCGGCGGTGGCCAGCATGTTGGCATCGTCGACCAGGGCCTGGATGGTGGCCACCATCTTCTTCATTGCCGCCATGACGCTGGTGGTGTCGCCGCTGGCGAGCACGATATCGTGCGACAGATCGCCGACCGCCACCGTGTTGGCAATTTCCCCCACCTGTTTCGGATCGCCGCCCAGTTGGCGCAGGACAATGCGGGCAATGAACAGACCCAGGCCAATGGCCAGCACCACTCCGACCACCGCCAGCACGGTCATGATGATATTGGCGCTCTTGGCGGTGGCGCTGTTTTCAATCGAGGTCAGATTGCCCTGCTCTATCTTTGCCTCCATGAGCTTGTCGATGATGTTCTGTTCTTCTAGGGCGGCTTTCACCACCTCCCCTTGGAGCAGGGCGGTGGCTTCCGTGCCCTTGCCTTCGCGCGCCAAGGCAATCGCTTGCCCCAGGAGCGTGGTATAGAGTTCCTTGGCTTTCTTGAAGTCCTCGAACAGGCGGCGGCCCTCATCGGTGAGGATGGTTTTCTCGAAACTCTCGGTGTTCTTGTCGATGCTGGCCTGGAGTTCCTTGATCCGGCCGGCAAAGGTTTCCCGCTGCTCCTGCGTGGTGGCGGTCAGGAAATCCCGGGAGTTGACCCGGATTCGTTGAAAAGCGATGGAGATGTTGGCCATTTCGCCGAGCGGCACGGTGATTTTCTCGTACAGTTTGGTATCAGCCACATCGAGCTTGTCGATGGTAACAATGCCATAGCCGCCAATGGCGCCGGCAATGATCGCCACGGTGATGAAGCCGACCAGCAGCTTTCCCTTCAGGGTCATGTTGTCAAACCAGGTCATCCTATTTCCTCCAGAATTGTGGGCAATGTGCGTATTGCCAAGCTGAGCGTTCAGGGGCGCTCGTTTCCTGCTGATCAAGACGTTTCCTGAACGCCTTGGGTCTGTTGGGTCAGGGCAGGGGACTGTTCCCCGCGCCTGTTGAACAATTGCCGCATCCCGCCGTGCGCAAGGGGCACGGCTGGAACTGTCCCGGCCGCACGGTCACGGCTTCCTCTGTTCGGCGGTTTCCGCCATCCGCACCAGGTCGGCTGGCGAGAGGATCAGGGCCACCGAACCGTCGCCGAGGATGGTGGCCCCGGAGATGCCCCGCACATCCTGGTAGAGGATGCCAAGCGGCTTGATCACTGTCTGGTGTTCGCCGACAACGAAATCGACCACGAAGCCGATCCGCACGCCCTGGACCGCAACAATGACGATCTGCTCGATCTCCGGCCGGGTGCCGTTGATGGCGAACTGGTCGCGCAAACGGATATAGGGGGTGAGGTGGCCGCGTACGTTGGCCAGGTTGCGGCCATGGGAGGCCTCGACATCGGCCCGGGACAGCTCCACGCATTCCTCGATCGGCGCCAGCGGCAGGACGAAATGGCTGTCGCCAACCTGCACCAGCAGGCTCTCGATGATCGCCAGGGTCAGGGGGATCTTGAGGGTGATGGTGGTGCCCCGGCCCAGTTCGCTGTCGACCGCGATGGTGCCGCGCAGTCCCTCGATGCCGCGTTTGACCACGTCCATGCCGACTCCCCGGCCGGACACGCTGGTAATCTGATCCGCCGTGGAAAATCCGGGGGTAAAGATGCACGCGAAAATCTCCTGGTCGCCCAGCTCGGCGTTGGCGGAGAGCAGCCCCAGCCTGACCGCCTTGGCGCGGACCGCTGCGGGGTCGATGCCCTTGCCGTCGTCGTGGATGGTGATCAACACCGAGTCGCCGGCGTGCTCGGCCCCGAGGCGAATGGTTCCGGTGGTCGGCTTGCCGGCGGCCATCCGCTCGGCCGGCGCCTCGATGCCGTGATCGATGCTGTTGCGGATGATGTGCACCAGTGGATCGTTGAGCTTTTCGATCACCGTCTTGTCCAGTTCGGTGTCGGCGCCAAAGGTCTCCATCTCGATCTCCTTGCCCAATTCCCGGGAGAGATCGCGCACCAGCCGCTTGAACTTGCTGAAGGTGCTGCCGATGGGCAGCATGCGGATGTTGAGCGCCGTGTCGCGCAGTTCGTTGGTCAGCCGTTCCACTTCCTCGGCGATGGCGATGTAGGTGGCATCGCCGAGAGCGTTGGAGACCTGCGACAGCCGCGCCTGGACCGTGACCATTTCCCCGACCAGATTCACCAGCTGATCGAGCTTCTCGGCCGGAACCCGGATGCTGGCCGCGGATTCGGTGTTGGCCTGTTCCTGTCTCGTTTTGCGGACATGCTGCTGTTCGTCGAGGGCGGCCGCGACCTTGTCCGGACTGACCATCCCCCCGTCCACCAGCAGCTCGCCAAGCGGTTTCTGGTGCCGCAGCACCTCGTCCAGGGCCTCTGGAGCCAAATCGCCGCGTTCGATCAGGATTTCGCCCAACCGCTTGTACTCGGGCTGCCGGTCCTCCAAGGCTGGTTCGTCGATCAGCTCGATATTGAGCTGACAGTCATCCTCGACAAAAAGGAACACGTCGCGGATGGCCTCCTCGCCGCGAACGGTGCTCAGGACGATGTCCCAGGAGAGGTAGCAGTGTTCGCCCACAAAAGAATCGAGCGGCGGAACGGCGTCGAATTGGGCGGTGACCAGGCAGGTGCCCAATTCGCGCAATTCGTTGATCAGGGCCAGGGGGTTGCTGCCGCACAGCAGCATCTCGCGGTGCGGCTGAAAACGAATGCGCCAGGTCTGAAGCGGGGCACGCTCCACCTCGTCCGCCTGGGCGGCCAGCGGCACCGCTTCAGCCCCGCGATGGAGTACAGACGGTGGGAGCAGCCGACGCAGGCCATCGATCAGCTGGTCGCCGGTGCCGCGTTCCACCGGCATGCCCTCCGTGGCGGTCGCAAGCAGCATGGAAATATGGTCGCGGGACCGGAGCGTCAGGTCGAGCAGCTCCTTGGTCACCACCATCCGGCCGTTGCGCACCAGGTCGAACACGGTCTCCACCTCATGGGTAAAGGCGGCGATCTCGTCGAAGCCGAACATCGCCCCGGACCCCTTGATGGTGTGCATGGCCCGAAACACGCGATCGATCAGTTCCCGGTCGTCCGGCCGTGTTTCAAGATCGAGCAGCGAGGTTTCCAGTTCGGCCAGCAGTTCGGCGGCTTCTTCGCGATAGGTCGCAATATGATCTTCGAACATCCGTGGCATCCTTATGTCGTCTTGTCCGGCCGTTGGCGGCACGGGCCGTTGGTTGTCCCGGGTCGGGCTTTCATCCCAGCACCTTTTTCACCACCGCGACCAGTTGTTCCGGCTTGAACGGCTTGACGATCCAGCCGGTGGCTCCGGCCGCCTTGCCCTCGGCCTTCTTGCCATCCTGGGATTCGGTGGTCAGCATGACAATGGGAATGAATTTGTTGAGACCGCCGGCCCGGACTCCTTTGATCAGGCCGATGCCATCCAATTTGGGCATGTTGAGATCGGTCAGCAGCATGTCCACCTTCTTGGTGGTCAGCTTGCTCAACGCATCCTGACCATCGACCGCTTCCACGACCTCGTAGCCGTTCTGTTTGAGGGTAAAGGCCACCATCTGTCGGATGCTGGCCGAATCATCGGCTGTCATGATTAGCTTTGCCATGCGTCACCTCCCGTGAGCGCGAGAAAACAGGGGTGGGGATGCTTGCCGCATCGTTCGCGGCACTGGACCCCCGCACCAATCGCCAGGTCTGTCAAGGACGCCGGAAGCGGCCCGCGACAGACCAGCCTTTTGCCCGCTCCAGCGGCCGTGGCCGAGGCCGAGCAGAACAATTGCAGGGCCGTGATGTCCATTTCCACCTCGGGCTCGAATACAATGCCCACGGTGTCGTTCTCCGCCAGCAGTTGCCGAAGCCGTTGGCCGTAGTCCGACACCGTTTCAATGGTCAAACGAGGGCCTATCCTGATCACGCCTTCACGTGCCTGGCGTGAGCTGTTCAACGGTGTCTGTTCCATGCACTTCCTCCCAAGTCATTTCCGACATCCAGTTTGGTGTTTCCGTTGCCCGTAAAATGCCGCACTTCTCCTCGGCGATGAACGTGCCGAATTCGGCGTCCGCCTGCAGGATGTGGCCCGAAAGCCAACTGTGCAAAAAGGAAAGGACCTCAAGGGCGAGACTCTTGTCGCCACGGCGATAGCTGATGGCGAACTCTCCTATTCTCAGCGAGAAACGGTCGTGTTCCCGTGCGTGCTGCTCCACGGCGGGATAGCCGTTGGCTTTCATCCACCGCTCCTCCGCCGCAAAGTGATAAATGGCGTAATCGCTCAACTCGTCGATCAGGGTCCCGATGATGTGTGCGGTGGCCCGATTGACGAAATCGTCATGGAGCTTGTTGAGCAGAAAGAACATGTGCCGGTGATGGGCATCGATTTGCGGTATTCCGATCGAGTATCGAGCACTCCACGTTACGAGAGGCATGGGGGGGTATCCTTTTGTTCGGGGCTCATCGGCCGTTAAAAGAGATCGACGTTGTCGCCGAATTCAGAAGCATCTTCCAAGGCGGGTTGGTGCGGTGTTCGCTCGGTCGCCACGGTTTCCAGCCCGTGTTTGCGGGAAATGGCCTCGTGGATGCGCCGTTCGCTGTCCATGGTGTAGCGTTCGGCCATCTGGCGCAGCTCTTCCTTGAATTCCTCGCTTGCCGGAAACAGGGCACGGGACTGGGCGACGATCTGACGCAGCTCGTTGAGCACCTCATGCGCCAGGTCCTTGGTTCGTTGGTGGATATCGATCGAAGCGGTGAGGCGTTCGATGTCGTGGACCAGGTCGTTGGCCTGCCGCTGTGCCTGGGCGAGCAGGGAAGACAGATCCTGCCCCATGGCTCCAAGGGTGGCGAGGATGGTGTCCAGCTCGGCCTGCATGCCGCCGAGCGTTGCGCTCAGGTGCGCCTCGTTGTGATCCGCCACCGTGGCAAGTCCGACGGTGGCGGTGTGCATTTCCTTCAAGGCAGCCGTGATGCTTTGGGTGCGGTGGCTGTCCTCTTTGGCCAACTGCCCGATTTCTTGCGCCAACACGCCGAGCGAGGCCCCTTCCTGGCCGGTGCCGGTGGCCTTGATCCTGGCATTGAGGGCGATGAGGATGACATCCTGGCCGATCTCCTCGATATCGGCGACAAACGTGGAGATGGCCGCAACGGTTGCCGTGATGCTTCGCATGATCTCGGCCACCTGGTTGTTGGTCTCCACCCCGACCGTCAGCAATTCGGTGATCGAGGCCATGTGACGGCGAACATCATCGATGAAGGAGCGGCCGGAGGCGGCGCTCATCCCGGAATCACCATGGAGAGTTTCGGTCAGCCGCCGCTGTTTGCCGGCGATTGCGTCCAGGTTGGTGACGATCCCGGTCACGGCGGCATGCAGCTCGGTGGAAGCAAAATGCAGCTGCGCCTCCTGAAGTTCGCACACATCCCCCATCTTGACGATGTGCTTCCGAAGCGCGGGTGCATCACCGGCAGCGGTATTCCCGGAGGTTGACGCATCCAACAGCGCCGTTGTTTGCTCCAGGCCCTCAAGGACATGCTCGACCTGCTGCCGGAACATGTCGTGCGACTGCATCGACTGGACGACCTCGCTGACGCTGTTTGCATTTTCCTCGGCAACCGTGGAGACCACTCCCCCCAAGCGGGAAAACCGCTCGTTGACCATTTCGAGGTGGGCGATGCTGGCGGTCGCGCTCGTCAGGGACGTCCTGATCCGCGATTCTTGCGCGGAGCCGGCAATCTGGATCTCGGCGTTGCTTCGGCCGATCAGCGCGGCGAGCAGCTCGCGCTGGTCATAAATATTGTTGGCCTTTTCTTTGATCTGCAGGGAAAGCGTTCGGATGTCCTGGGCCAGATTGTTGAACTCCCCCACCGATTCTCCACTGTCGGCGCTTTCGATTTTAATCAGCACTTCAAGAATGTAGAGCCGTTTGCTCATCTTCTTGAAGCCTTCCAGGGGTGAGCCGACCTGTTGCAGGAGTCCTCCCACGGTTGCGAAAACCGTGGATTGGTCGCCTCGTTGCGACTGGGTTTGTTCCAGGTAGGCTTCGATCTCGTGCACGATCCGCCGCAACCGGTCAATCAGGCCATGAAGGCGTTCCCCGGAGGCTGCCGCCACCAAGTGGTTGGCCGTCCGCAAGAGCGTCGTGGACGCCTGATGGATTTCCTGAACGTGACGGCCGATCTGCAAAAACTCCTGCTCCGTTGTTCCCGCAAGCCTTCGCAAGATGGCGAGCGAGGAGCCGATCGCCAATGACCAGGCGTCAAACAGGCTGGTCATCCGCGCGCTGTGCGTTCCTGTATCGTTGTCTGCCATGGGCGTGGTGCTCTGAGTCATGGGCCTCCATGGAGGTTGTTCTTCGGAGTGGTCCACGTCCCTGCCGGAACAGGCAAATGGAGGGCGTTCTCTCCCCAGGCGCTGTTCCAAGGGGGCAGGGTGCCAAGGGAAGGCTCACACACGGCAGCGGACGGTCGTCCTTTCCACAGTGATTGGCCGCTTCTGCTGCCCAGTTGAGCAGGTTCCGTGCCATTCGGGGACAGAAGGTTTGTTTGTGAATAATTTACATAATATCAAATTGTTGCTTGAACATTCCTCGGAAATGAACGGAAACGGTGCTTCCGCCTCGCTTTCCGGGATGAAAGACAGGGGACAGTGCGAACCAAAAAAGATCACGACAAGAAAAGCCAATGAACGATGGAAAAACAGGAAGAAGGACAACAAGCTGCTGACAGTGCGACCAGATGAGGACAGCAGTTATATTGGGCTGAAACAAACACTTTTAGAATGCATTCCAAAGTGTTGCGTCGACAGGGAAGGGAAGGATGCTGCCGTTGTCCACATTAGAGGAGGGGGAGTCCGATAAAATGGACACTCCTCCCAGGAGACGGACACGAAAGAGGTGGGGGCAGGGGGCGCACGATGGGCAAGACGTTCCAACACTTGCGCGGCCGGAGAACTGCCGCCTGAAGAAGGGGAAACGGCATGGAAACAAAAACGGCCAGTCAACCTTGTGTTGACTGGCCGTTTTACTAAAAATGGCGGAGAAGGAGAGATTCGAACTCTCGGTACTCTCGTACACACGCGTTCCAGGCGTGCACCTTAAACCACTCGGTCACCTCTCCGTGATAGGCAGGATCACGGCGCCGGTCGCAGACCCGTCCGACGTGGAAGCCTTTATTATCCCGCAAGCCGTTTTTTGACAACAGAAAAATTAACGCCTGCCGCGAAAAAAATCCCGCAGCAGGTTGCCGCATTCCTCCGCGCAGACACCGCCAGTGACGGAAAAGCCGTGATTGAGCAGCCCATCGCTGCCGATGCGGTATTTAGAGACGATTGCCCCGCCCTTGGGATCAGTGGCGCCGAACACCAATCGGGCGATGCGGGCGTGAACCATCAGGGCCGCGCACATGGGGCAAGGCTCGAGGGTCACATAGAGGGTCAGGCCGGGCAAACGGTAATTGCCGACCACCTGCGCCGCCCGGCGCAGCACCACCATTTCGGCGTGTCCGGAGGGGTCGGAGGCACCAATGCAGTTGTTGCCCGCCTCGGCCAGGATCGCCCCCTGCGCGTCGATGGCCACCGCGCCCACCGGAACCTCGCCCGCCTCGGCTGCCTGCCGTGCCTGCACAAGGGCCCGGCGCATCAGCTGCATGTCAATGGGCTCCGCAAGCATCGCTTGCCGGGATGCGTCCAACCTGGTCACCATTCCCCCCGACATCGACCTCAATAGGCCTTTACCGGCGAAACAAAACCGCCCGGTTTCAAGGCGAGCAGGGCACATTCAAGCTCATCCATGATATTTTCGGCGGTGTTGCCCATCAGATAGCCGAAAATGCCGGTGCGGGCCACCGTGCCCATGACCAAAATGTCAACGTGCTTGCTTTTGACAAAAAATGGGATCATTTTTTCCGCCCGTCCCCGCAACCGGTGGACCTCAAAGGAGCCGCCAATGCCCGAGGCCTCGATCACCAGGTTCAGTTCCGCCTGATGGGAGGTTTGGGCGGTCTGCACCGTGTTGCGCATGGTGTCTTCCGGGATGTCCACGCGCGTGTTGCCGCGCAGATAGCGTTCAAATTCAAAATCCCAGCAAGAGAGAATGTCGAGTTCGCCGCTGCAGGTATCGGCCAGGGAACGGGCGTGTTGCAGCAGACGGATC
Source organism: Desulfobulbus propionicus DSM 2032 (assembly GCF_000186885.1). GTDB lineage: Bacteria > Desulfobacterota > Desulfobulbia > Desulfobulbales > Desulfobulbaceae > Desulfobulbus > Desulfobulbus propionicus. The sequence continues at coordinate 1,959,709 of NC_014972.1, forward strand.
GAGAGATCGCGTTCCGCGGTTTCCCGATTGCCGGGATTGACGGCGACCGCTACCCGGATCTCCTTGCGCGATCGGGTAATCGGCCGAGCCAGCCACACCGGACAGGGGCATTTGCGCAGCAGGGTCATGTCCAGGGAGGTGAAGCCCTTGCCGCCCTCTCCCCTGGGTTCGGCCTCTTTGATCAACAGGTCGTGGCCGTTGCGCAGTTGGTGGCGGATGATGCTCACCGCCGGCGGTTCATCGCCGCTCGCCAATTCGACGTCGACCACGGCCTCGGACGCATCCAGGTTCAAGGCGGCCCGGGCCTCGCGGAGGGCCACTTCCACCTGTTCCTCCATGAATTGCCGATACTTTTCCCGATACATCTCGTGGCTGCCCGGCAGTTGCGGAAAAACGAGCAGATATTTGAGCGCTGCCTGGTTGTTGCGCGCCAGGCTGAGGGCCTGTTTCAGGCCTTCGATGTCGTCACTGATGCCGGTGCTGGCATAGAGGATATGACGAAAGTTGTGCATGTAAGTGCTCCTTGTCTCAAAAAAATGCGGGAAGCGCCCTGCGGTGCGGGCGTGCTTCAGAGGGGGTCAACCATCTTTCCCGGCGGGATGCATTCGCAGCCGGGCAATTGTTCCACGTTGTCGGGGGAAAAAATTAGGGTCACCAGACCGGCGTCGCTCCCTGAGGCAACGAGAAACGGCCCCAGCCGGGCGGGCGGCCCGCTTTTCGCCGCTTCGACCAGGGCGGCCAGCGTTCTGTCGGGGTCCGACGGACAGGTCAGGGTGAAAAAACCACACAACTGGCCAATGGTGTGATCGGCGCGGAAAGCGATCCGTTGTCCCGGTGTCAGGATAACCGGCTCGGCGCAGGTATCAAAGAGACAATCGAGCAATGGCTTGACCTTTCGCCGCATGGCCACGAAAACCTGGTCGCCGGGCTCAAGCACGGTCCGTCCCCGGGGCATGATCACCTCGCTGCCGCGAACCACCAGGGTCACGGTCACCTCGTAGGGCAGGGCGAGGTCGCGCAGGGCCTTGCCGGCCACAGGCGAGTGGGCGCCGACCCGGTACTCCACAATCTCGCCGTCCACATGGCGCAGCGCATTGATTTCAACGGTGAGCGGCGAGGTCGATTCGATCCGTACCCCCAATTTCAGCCAGCGGGCGACCAGGGGCAGGGACCAGCCCTGGGTGATTGCCGACACCAGGACGACAAAAAAGACGACGTTGAAGATCAGCCCGCCGCCTTCCATGCCCGCCAGCAGCGGAAAGGTGGCCAGGGTGATGGGCACGGCCCCCTTGAGTCCCACCCAGGAGAGAAAGGACAACTCCCGCAGGTTAAAGCGAAACCAAAAGGCCGAACAGGCCACCGCCACCGGGCGGGCGAGGAAAATCAGCACCAGGGCGATCACCAGTCCATCCATGGCCACCTCGACCAGCCGGCTGGGAAAGCTGAGCATCCCTAGCATGACGAAAAGCACGATCTGCCCCAGCCAGGCGGCGGCGTCGTGAAACAGAAAAATGCCATTGCGGTAGACCAGCGAACTGTTGCCCAGCACAATGCCGGCGATGTAGACCGCGAGAAAGCCGCTGCCGCCGAGAACCGCCGCCAGGCCAAAAGCCAGCAGTCCGAAGGCCAGCACCAGAATGGGATAGAGTCCGGGGTAATCGAGATTGCTGCGATTGACCACCCAGGCGGCCCCATAGCCGATTCCGATGCCCACCAGGCCGCCGACTCCGAACTGGAGCACGAACAGCAGCAGGATACCGGGCACGGAATCGGCCGTTCCCATGATCAGGCCAATCAACCCGACGGTGAGAAAAATGGCCATGGGGTCGTTGGAGCCGCTCTCCACCTCCAGGGTGGCGGTCAGGCGCCGGGACAGGCGCAGGCCGCTGGTGCGGAGAATGGAGAACACCGCCGCCGCGTCGGTGGAGCCGACGATGGCTCCCAACAGCATGCCGTGCAGCACCGGGACCTCGAGGACCCAGGACGCGGCAAGGCCGGTGAAGACCGAGGTCAGCAGCACGCCCAGGGTTGACAGGGATAGCGCCGGTCGCCAGGCCGCATGCACCGAGCGCACCGAGGTCCGCAGGCCGCCGTCGAACAGAATCAAGGCCAAGGCCACGCTGCCGATGCTGTTGGCGAAATGGTAATCTTCAAAGGCAATGCCGCCCAGCCCCTCCGAGCCGGCCAACATGCCCACGCCCAGGAACAGCACCAGGACCGGCATGCCGATCCGGGCCGAGAATTTGCTGGAACCGATGCCAAGCAGCAGCAGGACACCGGTCACAAACACGATTGTGTTGATGGAAAACATACTCCTCGAATCAGGTTGACGGTTCAATCAGTTGTTGATGGAACCCATGGAATGTCTTTACCTTTGCCATGACCAGAGGTAAAGTTACAAAAAAGATATTGCAACCACGTAATTGAAATTCAGCCAACCTCGGGGGCAGATCATGGAAGACAAAAAAGCCGCAGTTCTTGCCTATAAATGTCCGCCGGAAAGCAGGTTAAGCATCGAGGCCGCCCTGGCGGCTCAGTGCGATCTCACCTTTCACAACGATCCCCAACAGTTTCAGCACGAGGTCAGCAAAAAACCCTATGACATCATTTTCATGAATTTTCAGCCGGAAAAAGGCAAGAAAATGGGGTTGCTGCAAAAAATCCAGGAGCATGTTCCCTCGACGCCGGTGATCATCACCTGCGAATCCGAGGATTCGGTCCATATCGATAAAAATCAGGAGCCGATCATCTACGATGTGCTCAGCCACCCCCTCTCCCCGGGCCGGGTCAAACGGACGGTGCGGCAGGCGCTGCACAAGCGGCAGCAGGAGCGGGAACTGGACTATCTCCGCCGCACCCAGGACATCGTCTACAGCTTTGACCGGATCATTGCCGAGAGCGACAGCTTCAAGGCGGTGATCAAGAGCCTGAAGAAATTCGCTTCCACCGACGCCACGATCCTGATCACCGGCAGCACCGGAACCGGCAAAAGCTTTCTTTCCGGCACGGTCCACTACAACTCACCGCGCCGTAACCGACCCTTCATCAAGATCAACTGCGCCAACATTCCGGAAACCCTTTTGGAATCCGAACTGTTCGGCCATGAAAAAGGGGCGTTCACCGGCGCCGACAAGCAGCGCATCGGCCGTTTCGAGCAGGCGGACGGCGGCACCGTTTTTCTTGACGAAATCGGCGAGATTCCCCTGGAGATCCAGGCCAAGTTGCTGCGGGTGCTGGAAGAAAAGTCGTTTGAACGGGTCGGCGGCAACAAGACCATCAGGGTGGACGTGCGGCTCATCACCGCCACCAACAGGGATCTGCAGGCCTTGATCGCCGCCGGCAAATTCCGCGAGGACCTTTACTATCGCATCAGCGTCCTGCCGGTCCATCTGCCGCAGCTCAAGGAGCGGCCCCGCTGTCTGGTGCCGCTGGCCAACAAACTGCTGGAGAAATCGGCGGCCTCGCTCAACAAGCGCCACATCACCGGCTTTACCCCCGAGGTCCTGGCCATGATCCAGGGCTATGAGTGGCCGGGCAATATCCGCCAGCTGGCCAACACCATTGAACGCGCGGTTATCCTTGAAGAAGGGGAGCTGATCGGCCTATCCTCGATCCATATTCCGGAAATGGGACGAACCGCCGCGCCTCTCATCCAGGAGATCGAACCGCTGGCCGTCCATGAACGCGAACTGATCCTCAAGGCGCTGACCGACAATCTGTGGGTACAGAAGGATGCGGCCCGCAGCCTGGGCATCAGTCCGCGGGCGCTGAACTACAAAATCAAGAAATTCGGCATCACCCACCAAAACTGGCGTAAACACCGAAAGGAATGAACACCGAAAAGAATGGCCGCCGGCCTTAATGCAGGTGGCCGCCGGTGCTTGACATGGTCAGGTTGCCGTTCTTGACCCCGCGCAAGGCAATGAGCTGTTCCGCCAGCTCGCGCACCTGCGAGGCCCGGCCCTTGACAATGGTCACCTCAAGGCAGTTGTCATGATCCATGTGCACATGGGTGGTCGAGGTGATCTGGTGGTGGTAGTCGTGTTGCAGCTCGGTGATCTTTTCCTGGAGCTGCGGCTGATGGTGGTTGTAGACCAGGGTCACCACCCCCACCACCTCGCTGTCCTGCTCCCATTCCTCGTTGACCAACATCTTGCGGATCAGGTCGCGCACCGCCTCGGAACGATTGGAATAGCCACGGGGCCGAATATAGTCGTCGAACTGAGCAAGCAGTTTTTCATCCAGTGAAACCGAAAATCGCTTGAGCATGGCTATCAGATTCCTTTTTCCAGATCCTTGAGTTTATCGAGCAGAGCCCGGGCTTCAATGCGCATCTGTTCCGGTACATTCGTTTCCTTGGAGGCGCGGGTCAGGTACTGCTTGGCAAGTTTGATCTTGCCCCTGTAGAGGTTGTACTTGCCCAGGTAAAAGACGGACGCCCCTTCCTTGCCCCGGCTGGACTCGATCTGCCCCAGATCGAAATAAAGCTGAGGAAACTCGGGCATGGCTGCCGCCACCCGCTGCAGCAGCTGCTCGGCCCGGGCGGTGCTGCCGCGCATCAATTCCATCTTGGCCAACTGATAGAGACCGTACATATCGGTCGGATCGCGCTTGACCGCCTGTTCGAGGAGCGTGCGCGCCTCGTCCATCCGACCGGCCTGGATGAAAAGAACCGCGCGGTCGATGTCGAGAATCGTCTCGCGCGGGTACTGCTCCTGGACGGTGGCCAGATGCTGCAGGGCCTGGTCGAATTTGCGTTCCTCGGCTGCCAGCAAGGCCAGGCCGAAATGAGCCAGGGTCCGATCTTCCACTTTCGTGGCCGAGGCCAGGGTATTGACGCAGTAAATCCGCAGTTTTTCGTGATCGATGGCCTGCATCAGCACCCGATATTTGAAGCGGAGAAATTTGAAATTATCGGTTGTGTCGTACGCTGCCCCCGTTTTTTGTTTTTCCAATTCCAGCAGTGATGCAACATAGCCCAGCCGGGCCTCCGGATTGGGGTGGGTCAGGAGATACTGGGGGGTTTCGCTGCCCATGCGGTAGCGGGTGATCCGCCGCATGACCCGCAGCATGTCCTCCATGGCCGAGGGGTCGCGCCGCATCTGCTTCAGCCAGCCAAAGGACAGACGATCCGCCTGCTCCTCGTCCTCACGGCTGTACTGGAGGTTGATGGCCTGCCCGGCGGCCATCGACCCCATCATCAAGCCCGGTGACAGCCCGGGAACGCCCATGGCCAGGCCCGCGACCGCCAGCAGCAGGGTGGCGGCGCTGACCTTGGAGCCCTTGTCCAGGCGCTGGGCGATATGCCGGCTGACCACATGGCCGATCTCATGGGCGAGCACGCTGAGCATCTGATCCTCGTTGTTCATGGTTTCGATCAGGCCAGTGTAAAAAAAGACCAAGCCGCCCGGGGCGGCGAAGGCGTTGAACTGATCGCTCTTGACCACGAAAAACCGGTAATCGAAATACTGCGGCCCGACGATCTGCAGGACCTTGTTGCCCAGCGTATTGATATATTGGCTGATATCCGGTTCGTCGAGAATGGGCAGTTCCTTGCGGACCGAATAGAGCAGTTGGTCGCCGATCTTCCGTTCCTCGCCGATGCTCAGCGCCAGGGCCTTGAGGGGCAGGAGGACGTAGGCGCACAGGGAGAGGAGGGCGACGAGGCGAAAAAAACATGTTTTCCTGTTCATGGGGATCACCGATTGATTCGCGGAGTTGATCGAGCGGCGGCGGCAATGAAGTCAAGGTACCGCGTTCCGGATCCGCCGCAACCGCCGGTCATGTGTTTCCCGGGGGGCGAGGACCGTCCATCGCTGCGGCTTTTCCCTTTGATCGACCAACGGAAAAGACGCCTGGAAGCGGTCAGAAGGTGACCGCCTCGGCTTTGTGCAACATGGTTTTCAGTTCTTTTTGCCACTCGGCGCCACCCAACGACTCGGCCAACAGGACAGCCAGATGCCGGGGGAGGATGCCCAAATCGCGGTTGCGGCCCAGACCGGAAATACAGGACGGACAATTGGTGACGATGGTCCGCGCCTGGGACGTGTCGCCGGCGGCCAGCAGGTTGTCGCGCTTGCGCCTCAGCATGGCGCCGGTGATGTCGGGCCGCGACAGGGCCATGGTGCCGGCCTCGGAGCAGCAGCCGCCGATGGAGGTCACTTGACCGCCGATCCGCCGCACCATCAGGTGTCCCTCGCCCTGGAGCGAGTCGTGGCAGGGGGCGTGGTAGAGAAACTGCCGCTCCTTGTCCTGGGTGAACCGTTCCGGCGCCTGTTCGAGCACAAAGGAGGAGACATCGGCCAGGGAGCAGCCGAGAATTTCCTCGGCTCCCAGCTCATGCAGGGCCTCGCGGCACGTGCCGCAGCTGACGATCAGCCCGTCGAAACTGATGTAACCGAGCATCTCCCGGATCTGGCTGAGGATGATGGTGTCGCGCAGGGTGACGTCGCCGTGCATTGTGCTCTTGGCGTTGGCCTTGGCCGGAAAGCCGCAGCACAGGTGGGGCGGCGGCAGCACCACCCGCACCCCGGTCTTGAGCAGGCTGTAAATCGCGGCCTCGGCGATTTCCGCATACAGCCGCTCCGAGCCGCAGCCCGGAAAATAGAACACCGTCTTGCCGCAAGCCTCCGGCGGGTTGAGCAGCAGGGCCTCGTTGAGCGAGCACTTGGGCAGGGTGGCGCGCAGGGAGCGGTTGGTCGGCGGCATCATCGGTGATTTGAGCATGTGCACCAGCCGCCACTTCGTGTTGCGCAGGGCCTCCGGGGCCTGGCGGAACAGCTCGGCCGCGATCCGCTGGGCATTGGCGCCCCATTCGACCACGGTCTTGCGGAACAGGAGGTTGTAGACCCGGTTGCGGGTCTTGAGGTAGTGGAGCGACATCCGCGTGGGCAGGGGTGAATGCTTGTAGCCGCGCTCGCCGAGAATCTGACGCTCCAGGATCGACACTTGGGCGGTGTCGATGTCCACCGGACAAGGCTTGAAGCACTTGCCGCACAGGGTACAGTGGTCGGCGATCTCTTCCAGGTTCTTCAACTGGTTGAAGCGCGGAAAGTGGGCGCGCTGCATGTCGTAGAGTAGGGCCTCGATCAGCGAACCAATGGCCAGGTTCTTGTTGCGCGGATGAAAGAACAGTGAACTGCCCGGATAGAATACGCAGCAGTCGGCCTTGCACTTGCCGCAACGGACACACTTGGAGATCTTGGTGGCCAGGGTCTCCAGGGAACCGTGCTGGAGGATGCGCGCCTCCAGTTCCAGCAGGTTGAACGAGGGGGTGAACACCTTGTCGATGATGGCCGGGTCAACCAGCTTGCCCGGATTCATCACCCCACGGGGATCGATCCGCTGGCGGTACAGGTTCAATTCGTCGATCATCTGCCGGTCGAGGAACTTCATCTTGGTTATGCCGATGCCGTGCTCGCCGCTGACCACGCCCCCCAGGGCCACGGCCTTGGCCATGACCGCGTCGGCCGTCTCGGCGGCGCGCTGCATCATGGCCCGGTCGTTGGAGAAGACCGGGATGTTGACGTGGACGTTGCCGTCGCCGGCATGCATGTGGGTGGCGATGATGATCCGCCGCTTGCGCACTTCTTCGCGGATCCGCTGGATGTTGGCGCTGATCCGGGGATAGCCGCGAAACAGTTCGAGCAGGTCGTTGGCCAGGGATTTCAGATGGGTTTCACCGCGCACCGCCTCGACGGCCCGCTCGGCCAGGCCGGCCAGGGCAACGCCGCACAGCTCGGCCGCCTTGGGCATCTTGGCCTCCAGCCAGTCCGGATCCTCGATCGGCTCGGCTACCTGGAGGTAGGCCAGGATCTCCTGGACCACGCTTTGCTGGTTGTAGACGTCCTCGTCGAGGTTGGTGGCATCGACAAAACGGGCAAACTCGGCCAGGGCCGGCAGGGGGAGGACGATATCCTCGTTGAGCTTGAAGGCGTTGGTGCGGGCGGCGATGGCCCCCAGCCGTTTGCGGTCGCGCCAGAAACGGCTGGCCTCGTCGGCGTCGCTGGCGACAAAGATCTCGGTGTTGCCATAGCGGTCCAACAGACGCAGCAACCGCTCCTTGCCGCGCAGAATCTGCGCGGTGGTGTGGCCGACCATGTCGATCAGCAGCACCGCCTTGGGCGATTCGCTGCGCGCCGCCTTGAACTTGTAGTTGATCGCCCGGATGTACTCCTCGTCGAAATGTTCGAGCGCCATCAGGGCTTCCTCGCCCTGGTTGACGAACTGCTCGGAGATCTCGACGATCACCCGGCTGGCTTCGTCCATGTCGGCGCCGAAGAATTCGAGGCAAAAGGTCAGCTTCTTCTCGTAGGCTGGATAGAGGATGAACTCGGCGCTGGTGATGATGCCGTCGGTCCCCTCCTTCTGCACGCCGGGCAGGCCGCCCAGGGCCTTGTTGGTGATATCCTTCCACAACCCCTTCTTGCGGATCTCGTCGCCGCGCAGTGCTACCCGCCGCACCAGCGCCCCTTGGGCATCGACAACATCGTAGATCACCTGATCCTCGGGCAGAATCTTGCGCATGGGATGATCGACCCGCTTGACCTGGAGCAGACCGGCGCCGGGCATGGCGATGGTGTAGGCCAGCAGGTTATCGATGGCCGTGCCCCAGAGCACCGCCGTCTTGCCGCCGGCATTCTCCGAGATGTTGCCGCCGATGGTCGACGCCCAGGCACTGGTCGGATCGGTGGCAAAGACCAGTCCCTGCCGCTCGGCAAAGGCCATGGCGTCCTGGGTGATGACCCCGGCCTCGAGCCGGAGCACCGCCATTTGCCGCGTTGTCCCGTCATCGCCGCGAAATGCGCGTTCCTCGATCCCATGGATGCGGTTGAGTTTTTCGGTGTTGATCATCACGCAACCCGCGCTCACCGGCACGGCGCCGCCGGTCAGTCCGGTGCCGCCGCCGCGCGGGATGACGTGCAATCCCAATTCGGCAATGGCCGTCAGCAGGGGCGCGACCTGTTCCTCGCTGGAGGGCCGAACCACGGCCACGGGCAGAAAGAGCCGCCAGTCGGTGGCGTCGGTGGCATGGCTGATCAGGGAAAACGGATCGAAGCAGACGTTGTCGCCGCCGATCACCGCCCCGAGCCGCTTGCGGATCCGGGCTCGGGTGGCCTGGGCGGTGCTAATCTCTTTTTGTAAGGCACGGGCCCGTTCCCGGCAGAGACGAACCAAGTTGACCACCTTGTTGCTGCGCTCGATATCAACGTTCACCTTTTTGGCCGTGTGTTCGATAATGTCGAGATCCCTTTTCATGGTGGTGAAGAAGGAAAAGCGGCGGCGGGGCGAATCGATCAATTCCTGATAGAGGAAAGGGTTGCGGTGGAGGATGAACAGATCACCGATGCAGCGCATCACCAACCGGGCGGAACGGCCGGTGACCCGTTGGCTGCGCAGTTCCTCCAGATCGTCCCAGACCGTTTGGCCAAACAGGTGGTTGATGATCAGCCGATCGTCGGCCGAGGTAAAATTATAGGGAATCTCGCGATAATTGGTGGCTTTCATGGGGTGCCCGTACATCTTGACTTGTGAAAAATACCCAACGACGCCGCATCCGGCGGATGCGGCCAGCGGAAAGGGAACAACGCTCTCTGTGGTTCAGGGGAATGATAGACGCTCTTCAGGGAATACGGTCTTCAACGGCTGGAGAAGAGAACAATTCAAAACGATTTCGTACCACAACGGGATAAGCGTTGCAAATATTTATCGCACAGCCCGCCGCTCTGGCAAGGCGACGGAGCGAGGCGCCAGGTTCAGGCCGCCGGTTCCGCGCTTAACCGCGCACCGGGAAAGAACTTGGCCTGAAAGGCGTCACGGGCCTCGCTGGAGCCGATGACCGCCACCAGATCCTTTTCCTGAAAACGAAACTGCGGCCCGGGATTGGGCTCCAACTGATCCTCACGGAGCACACCCACCACCGATACCCCCGTTTTCTTGCGGATCTCGGCCTCGCCGATGGTGCGATCGATCAGGGCGCTGCCTTCGCCAACGGTCACCCACTCCAGATCAAACTGCTGCTCGGCCGAGCGAAACTGGGACAGGGTCTGATAGGGCTTGCTCTGGCTCATTCTGCTGGTGAAATATTCCTGGCGCAAGGCCTCGGTCTGCCGCTGAATCTCGGTGACCGGGATGTGCAGGGCGAGCAGCACCTGACGGGCCATCTCCAGGCCGGCTTCCAATTCGGGATAGACCAGGTCGGTGACATTGAGTTCGCTGAAAACCTCGAAGAAATCCGGGTCCGAGATGCGGGCCACCACCTCGATGCGGCCGTTGAGCCGCTGGGCGTGGGCGACAATGGTCTGCGATTCGACGATGCCGGGGATGGTCACCACCAGCAGGGCCGCCTTGTGCATCGAGGCCGCCTCGAGCACGATTTCATGGCTGGCGTCGCCGTAGACCACCGCAAATCCGGCATTCTTGGCCTGTTCGATCCGCCGCTGGTCGAGCTCGATGATCACAAAGGGGATGGACAGCCGATGGAGGGTGGTCGCGATCTGCATTCCCACCCGGCCGCCGCCGGCAATAACCACATGATGGTCGAATCCCTTGTCGGGAAAGTTGAGCGATTCCAATTGCTCCTTCTGGAACCACCGTTTTTTCAAGGAATAGAGGCGCGAGGTCTGGGCGGAGATGACCGGGGTGAGAATCATGGTCAGCACCGCGGTGGTCAGCACCAGGTTGTAGAAATCGGTGTTTACCGATTTGCTGCTCAGGCCGATCCGGGCCAGGACAAAGGAAAATTCGCCGATCTGAAACAGGCCCAACCCCACGGCGATGGGAATAACGTTCCCGTAGCGAAACATCCAGGAAATGGTGGCAAAGATCAATCCCTTGCCGACGCTGACCAACAGCACCAGCAGGAGGATGGTGGCGAAATGGTCGACCATGAAGCGGGGATCGAGCAACATGCCCACCGAGGCGAAGAACAGCAGGCCAAACACATCGCGCAGGGGAATGATGTCGCTCAGCGCCTGATGGCCGTAGTCGGATTCGTTGAGCACCATGCCGGCGATGAAGGCGCCGAAGGCGAAGGACAGGCCGATCAGGTAGGTGGCGTAGCCGATGCCGAGACCGATGGCGATGATCGCCAGGAGAAACAACTCACGCGAGCCGATCTTGGCGATGCGCCGCATCAGCCAGGGCAGCAGCTTGGCGCCGAGGACGAACATGCCGAGCAGAAAGAGAGCGGCCTTGATCGCCGCATGGCCGAGCTGAACCATGCCGGCGGCCGGATCGTTCATCAGCGGCAGGATGATCAGCATGGGCACCACCGCCAGGTCCTGAACAATGAGCATGCCGATCATCACCTTGCTCGACAAGGTGCCGAGCCAGCCCTGATTCATCAGGGTTTTGAGGATCACCATGGTCGACGACAGGGAAATCAGGGCGCCGAACCAGACCGAGGTTTTCAAATCCCAGCCCATCAGTTGGCCGATACCGATGCCGAGCGTCACGCTCAGACCGATCTGCAACGGCGTGCCGGCCAGGGCGATCCATTTGACCGGCTTGAGATCCTTGTGGGAAAATTCCAGCCCCAGGGCGAACAGCAGCAAGCCGACGCCGATTTCGGCCAGCAATTCGATATCGTGGGCGTCGGAGATGGTCAGGCCGCCGGTATGGGGACCGAGGATGACCCCGGCGAGAATGTAGCCGAGAATCAACGGCTGACGCAGCCGCTGCATCAACAGGCCGCAAAAAAAGGCGGTGAGCACGAGGAGGATGATGTCGGTGGCAATGCCCATGGGAAATCCTTGCTCGTTGAGGCCGGCATGGGGCCGTGTTGAAAGAGAAAAAAACTGCCGGAGGGCAACTATACCAACGTCAAGAAAAATGGCGAGCGTATTTCACCGACCGATGTCCAAAGATGGCCCGGGCCGTTTTCGTGCCGCCGCTCTCACCCCTGATCCAGCACCTCCCGAACCTTTCGCGTCAACTGACTGGCGGTAAAGGGTTTTTCAAGAAAATGCCCCAGCCTTTCCATCCCCCCGTGGTGGGCGATGATATCGGCGGTATAGCCCGACATGTACAGCACCCTGACGGCGGGCAGGATATCCCGCACCGTGCGGGCCAGGTCGCGGCCGTTCATTTCCGGCATGATCAAGTCAGTGAGCAACAGATGAATCGCTCCCTGGTGCCGACGGGCAAGATCCACGGCTTCCGCCGGACTGCGGGTCATCAGGACGGTATAGCCCCGCTGTTCGAGGATATAGGCGGCCAATTCGAGGATGGCATACTCGTCTTCCACCAGCAGGATGGTTTCCACTCCCCGCTGCCGGATCGCGCCATTGGTGAGCGGCATCGCATTGGCGCTGAACTCGGCACGCGGCAGATATACATGGAAGACGGTCCCCTGGCCCGGTGCGCTTGCCACGGTGATCGCGCCGTCATTTTGCTTGACGATGCCATACACCGTCGCCAGGCCAAGACCGGTGCCACAGCCGTTTTCCTTGGTGGTGAAAAACGGTTCGAAAATTCGGCTCTGGGTCTCCTGGTCCATGCCGCAGCCGTCATCCTTGACGGAGATGAGCACGTAATCACCGGGTGACAGTTCCAGACAGGGCGCGTCATCGGCTGGCACAACCACATTGGCGGTCTGAATGTGGAGATGTCCGGCGCCGCTGATGGCATCGCGGGCATTGACCGCGAGGTTGGCCAGTACCTGACCGATCTGGGTGGAATCCATTCGTACCGGCCAGAGTGAGGCCCCGGGCTGCCATTGGAGATCGATATGTTCCCCGATCAGCCGCTGCAGCATTTTCAAGGCCGCCGTAATGGTTTCATTGAGATCCAGCACCTTGGGGGCGATGACCTGTTTACGGGCAAAGGCGAGCAGCTGGCGGGTGAGATCAGCCGAATGCTGGACCGCCTTGTGCACCTCGAACAATCGACGGTACAGCGGATGCTGTTCCGTCAAATCGCTCAGGGTCATCTCCACGTAACTGCCGATCACGGTCAACATGTTGTTGAAATCATGCGCCACGCCACCGGCCAACCGCCCCACCACCTCCATTTTCTGCGATTGGAGCAACTGGGATTCAAGCCGCTTTTGCGCCTCTTCGGTGCGCTTGCGCTCGGTGATGTCCCGACTGACCCCACGATAGCCGGCAAATCGCCCTTTCTGGTCGAACACCGGAGTGGCGTTCGATTCAAGGATCACCTCGCGCCCATCCCTGGTGCGACAGGTCAGACAAAGCTGGCTGCAGGGTTGCAGGGCTGCCATGGTCTCGACAAGCGTCCGGGTGGCCTCGCTGTCGTTGTTGGGGGAAAGCAGGTCAAGCCACGAGAGACCGACGCATTCCCGGGGGGAATAACCGAGCATGTCCAGGCAACGGGGGCTGGCATAGCTCAGGCGATGCTCGCGATCGGTCTGCCAAATCAGGTCGCTGATGCTTTCCAGCAGATCAGCGTATCGTTTGGCGCTTTCGGCACGGGCCTTTTCCATGGCCCTCCGTTTGCTCTGGTCGCGGATGATCATCACCACCCCGGTAATCTGCCCCGCCTCGTTGCGGATCGGCGCGCCGCTGTCGACAATCGGCCTGCGGCTGTCATCCCTGGCGATCAGCAGGGTATGATGGCTCATCCGCACAATCGCTTGCTCACGCAACACCCGGTCAACCGGCGAGGCGACCGGTTCGCCGGTTTCCTCGTCGATCACGCGATAGACCTGTGTCAGCGGCTTACCCAGGGCCTCCGCCTCGTGCCAGCCGGTCAGTTGCTCGGCCACGGGGTTCATCCGGGTGATCAGGCCGGCGGCATCGGTGGAGATCACGCCTTCGCCGATGCTGTACAGCGTGGCGCGAATTTCTCCCCGGGTTTGGCGGTGTTCGAACTCCTCGTTGAGCAGGGCATCGGTCAGCGACTTTTGACGGGAAAGGGTGGTGAGCCGGACCAGAATCCCGGTCATGATGGCCCCCATGACCACCAGCAGCAGGATGCACACGCCCCGGAAGCGCAATTCAGCGCGGGCGTGGAGAGCATCCATTTTGGTGACCATGAACCAGCCGGTTTCCGGGATGGCGCTCAGGTCGGCCAGCACCTCGACGCCGCGATAGTCCAGGCCGCGAAACAGGCCTGTTTGCCCCAAGGCCGCCTGAACGGCGGGTGAGGCGGTATTGCTCAGCGGGACGCGGTAATTGAGGGTTGCCTGGGGTTCATGGAGGAGCTTGCTGAGCAGGAGGACATGGTCGCCTTGGGCGCGGACCAGCAGTGTTTCGGCATTGCTCTGTTTGATTGGCCATGACTGGATCACCGGATAGAGGCTCTGTCCCGGATCGACGATCAACAGGAGCACGGCAAGCACCCGGTTGTTTTTATCCAAGACCGGGGCCGCGATATTCATGTGAATCATGCGGCAGTTGCGGCAATGGTAGAAATCGCCGAACATCGGGACCGCGGATGCCGCCACCTGGTATACCAGTGCTTGTTCTTCTTTCTCCAGTTCGGTGACCCTGGGCATCAGGGAGAGGAGAATCCGACCATGGGCATCGGCCAGAATCATGTTGGCATAGCCCTCATTTTCCTGAAAAAAGGCGAGACGCTCCCTGATCTCTTCAAGCGTTTCAGGCTTGCCGGTCACGGACCACTCCCTGACCAGGGTTCTGATCATCCCCGAAGAATTCATGCGTGCGTCCGCCAGCCGTTCCTGGCGCCAGGCAAAAATCTGACTGGCTTTCATGCGGGCGACCGACTGCAGTTGATTGTAGTGCTCCGTGACCACCACCTGTTCCTGTTGAAAATAGAATCCAGCCCCGCCTGCGATCAGCGCCAGGGCCGTGCCGAGGAACAGGACAAGCAGTTTCCAATTGCTGAAAGCGCCGCGATGGCTGCCGTCACGGGTGGCGATGGGGGGCGAGGGTGTAGGCATCGGGGAACACGGGAAACAAGGAATGGGCAAGGCCCCCATCGTCCGCCTTCACGGGGCATGGCCTCGCGGGACGAACGACGGGGGTGGGGGAGAGGGAATCTGTTCAGACCTTGAACTTCTTCACCAGCAGCTCCAGTTGGTCGGCCAGATCGGAGAGGCTCTGGGCGCTGGTTTGCACCTGGGCAGAGCCATCGCCCACCTGGGTCGACTGCTGGCTGATCTCGGTGACGTCGCGGGTGATGTCGGCCACCACCACCGTGCTTTGGGCCACGTTCTCGTTGACCTCGGCAATCCCTTGGGAGGCTTGGGCGATGTTGTTGGCGATTTCGTTGGTTGCCGCCGATTGTTCCTCCACGGCGGTGGCGATGGCGTTGATGACGCTGTTGATCTCGACGATGACCTCGGAAATCCGGGCAATATCCTCGATGGTGGTGCTGGTGGTCGCCTGCATCTCGCTGATCTGATTCTTGATGTCCACCGTGGCCTCGGCGGTCTGGCGGGCCAGTTCCTTGATTTCGTTGGCCACCACCGCGAATCCCTTGCCCGCCTCGCCGGCCCGGGCCGCCTCGATGGTGGCGTTGAGCGCCAGAAGGTTGGTTTGTTCGGAGATCTCGGTGATGGTCTCGGTGACCCGGCCGATTTTCTTGGCCGATTCGCCCAAATCGCTCATCTTGGTCGAGGTCGCCTGCGACTGCTTGACCGCCGCGTCGGTGATGATCCGCGCTTTCTCGGCGCTTTCAGCGATTTCGTTGACCGTGGCGGTCATCTCCTCGGTGGAGGAGGCGATCATGTTGACGTTGCTGGTCGACTGCTCCATGGCCGCTGAAACCGACTGAAAATTGGTGCTCATCTCCTCGGTGGCCGCGGCCACCGAACCTGACTTGTCGGCGGTATCCTTGGCAGCCGAGGACAGCTGTTTGGACACCGCCGCCAGATCGGTGGAGGACATGGACAGCTGGTTGATACCGGTGATGATTTCCTTGATCATACTGCCCAACTGGCCGACCATGACGTTCAGCGATCGGGCCATGATACCGATTTCATCGCCCTGGTTGACCTCCAATTTACTGGTGAAGTCCCCGCCCGCCATGGTTTCCGCAAAGGCAGCGGTCTTGCGCACCGGTCCGGTGATCGCCCGGGTGAGAAAGATGGCAAAAACAGCACCGAGCAGCAAGGCCATCGCCGAGATGAGCAGGGTGGTGCGGATGCCGGTCCTGCTGGTCGACTTGAGCGATTCGCCCAACTCCTCCTGATCCTTGATATAGGTGGCGCGGATGTCGCCGACCAAGGTGGCGATCTCTCCCCCTATCTGGGTCAGGGTGCCGTTGTAGACCGTGTTGCGGCCCATGGCCGCCTTGGCCATCTGGTTGAAACTCTCAATATAGGTCTTGGCATCGGCAATCACATTTTGCGCCTTGGCCCTGCGCTCGGCATGCGCTCCGGCGGCGATCTGCCCCAAGATCTCCTGCATCTTGCCGTTTTCCGCCACGACCAGTTCCGCATCCTTCTCGGAAACGGTGGCCAGAAATTTTTGCGCGTACAACCGGGCAAGCAGCATGTGCTGGGTCGCCAGGGCAGCCCTGGTGGTGGTATCGAAATCCTGATCGTTCTTGGCCGAGGCCATGATCTCGTTCATGCCGTTTTGCATGGAAGGGCCGAGAAATCGCAGGACTTCATTGATGATCCGGTCGCTTTCCCTGATGTCGGCGATGAGCTGCTCAAAGGCTGTCTGGTAGGTGTCGGCATCCTTGTCGATGGTAACGATCTTGGCCGCGCGTTCCGGATTCTTGATCCGGCCCTTGGCCTCATCCAGTATCGCCTGCAGTTTGCCCATGTACTCCTTGTACTCCTGCATGTCGGTGTCGCTGTGGGTGATCATGTAATCCTTCACCTGCATCCGCACCTGCAGCATCAGTTCCTGGAGATTAGCCACCATATTGGAGTTGTTGCCTCGCCGGTCGTATTCATTGATACCGTTCGCGGCGGTATTGAGCCCATTCCAGGAAAATGACGAGACAATCAACAGCAACACCAGGATCAGTCCAAAACCGCCACCAATTTTCACCGATAATTTCATTGTGTTCATGCGCTCACCGTTTAAGAAAAGGAGTGTTGTGTGTTTCTTTCCTGAATATGTTGGTCAAATATTCAACCACCTCATCAATATTGCTTTCTAGGTAGCCGACAAATCGTGGAGAAAGATGCGAATATCTGTTGTTGCGCACCTGCTGCTCACTGCTGATGACCAGGATGATCCGGTAACTCTTGAATTCATCCCCCATGAGGAGCAGGGCATCGATATCGTCGTCGTCGTGGGCAAAGAGAAGAAGGATATCGTTGCTGCGCATCTGCAGACACAGAGGCGAGGAAAAACCCGAACCGGGAGGCAGGGTGCTCAGTGCGCCGCTCCAGGAGAATTGGCGAAAATAGGTCTCCACCTGGCGAAAGGTCGCTGAATCCCTGGGTGTGTAAAGAAAGACGTGGTGCATGAACCCTCCGAATGGTGCCCTGCGGCACCGCTGCATGCAATCTGGCCAAACGTCGTTTGTTTAGCATTTACCTTGCCAGTTGGGACGGAAAACACCATCAAACATTATTGCACAATATCAGTTAGTTGAAATATGAATCGCCTTACGGAGGGGAAACTGGCGGCAACCGTTGGCTTGTTTGTCTCTTTTTGTAGACAGGCGTTTGTCTAGTTTTCTAGACGAGCGGAAGGTGGCGGAAGGAGGGAGCCATGCCAGGCGGCAAAGGGATGCGTCGTTCAGTCACGGCAAGAGGTTTCGGGATCAAGGCCATGGAGGTTGATCAGCTGGTACAGTCGGGCACGGGACAGGCCCGACACGGTGCAGGCATCCCTGATGTTCCCCTTGGTGCTCGCAAAAAGATGCCGCAGATATTCGCGTTCCTTTTCCGCCTTGAACGCCTTCCAGGTCACCGGCGGGGACGTTGGGGGGACGGTGTGTTCGCTCCGTGTTCTCGCGGCCTCGGCTGAAATGCACTCAAGGGTCTTGCAGACCCGAATCTGTTGGGGCAGATGGTAGGCGAACAGGGTGGGATGATGGACAGCGGTGGCAAACACTTGCTCCAGGGTTTGCTGCAGTTCGCGAACATTACCCGGCCAGTCATAGGCATGCAGGTATTCGAAAAATTCATCGGCGACCCCCTTGGAGCCGACTTTGGCCCGATCGCAGAGCCTGGCGAGGAAATGGCGGCTGAGTGGCCGGATGTCTTCCTTCCGTTCCCGTAGCGGCGGCAGATGAAGGGGGAGGGAACGGAGACGGTAGAGCAGGTCGGCGCGGAACGCGCCGTCAGCCGCCTCCTGGTCGAGATTGCGGTTGGTGGCGGCGATCACCCGGAAATTGCTGAACTCTTCCCGGGCCGCGCCGACCGGTCGAAAGCGGTGTTCCTGCAGGACGCGAAGAAAGGTTTTCTGGATACGTTCCGGCAATTCGCCCACCTCGTCGAGGAACAGGGTACCGCCATGGGCCATGGCGATCAAACCGCCGAACGCCCGGTCAGCGCCGGTGAATGCCCCCTTGACATGGCCAAACAAGATGCTCTCGATCAGGGTTTCGGGCAGCGAGGCGCAATCGACCACCACAAAGGCCTGAGCGGCCCGGTTGGAATTGTCATGAATGGCGCGGGCAAACACTTCCTTGCCGGTTCCGGTCTCCCCCGTGATCAGGACCGTGGCCTCACTGGCCGCCGCCGTGGCCACCTGGTCAAGGCAGGACGCGAGGCTGGGGCTGGCACCGATGATCGTTTCGCGTTTGAGGGCGACCGGCAGCCGGCTGATTTTCTGTTTTTCTTCCCGGTACTGCAAGGCCCGGGTGAAAGGCAGCAGCAAATCGCGCAGGACATGGGGTTTTTCCAGGTAACTCCATGCTCCTGACTGAATCGCCTTTTTCGCGCCATCGGGGTCGCCTGACCCGGTCATGATGATGATTTCCGGCCGCGAGGCGGTTTCGGCAAAACGGGAAAAGGCATTCAACCCGTTGCCGTCGGGCAATTGCACGTCGAGGAAAACGACATCGAAGCGGCCACGGCGGGCACACTCGATCCCCTCGGTCAGGGTAGCCGCGCATTCGGCCCGATGCCCCGAGTTGCCAAGATGAACAGCCAGCATTTCGGCCAGCATGGAATCGTCATCAACGATGAGAATATCGGCCATGGTCAAGCAACAGGTGCCACCTGAAGACAGCGAGTTGGAATCACCCGGCATTCCTCTCGCTCAAGGCGAAGGGTCCGGGCTTCAATCGACAGACGGATGTTTAACAAGATGCCGGAAAACAGGCAAGGGATTTCGCGTCATGATTCAATGATAACAAGCGGTTGTCAGACGATAACAGCTGTTGGGACGTTGCCGGGCACGATACAGCCGTGCTCCTTCTCTGCCGGTTTGCCAGGCTGCGCCTTTTGATCGTTTACTCGTTTCCACTCTCCAGCGTGGAAACGAGTAAAACAAAAGAGGCACCGCAGCAGTTGCCACGGCGCCTCCTTGGTTGGATAACAGACGAATCGGAGTTCAGCCCTTTTTCACCTTGGGAATGAAGATCTCGTCCGGATCGAGCACGTCGTGGATGAAGTGCAGTTCCTCGCGGGTGGGCGGGGCGGTTTCGCCGTTGACCCGGGAGACGTCGAGATCGAACTGGCACAGATCCTTGATCTCCGCCACGGTCTTGCCGGGGTGACAGGTGTCTAGGTACATGTGGCCATCGTTCTCGTCGAAGCGGAACACGCCGGCGGTGCTGATGATCGCCGAGGGGCCGCCGCGAAAGGCCGCGCCGTAGAGTTCGCGCCGATGGACCCACTCGCCGCCCGGCCACCGCTTCACCCGCCAGCCGGGGCTGGTGATGTAGCTGACGTTCTCGACAAAGCGCCGTTTTTCATGGACCATGATGAACACGGTGCGCTTGGCGAACGAGTTGATGTCCGGGTTGCCGCCGCTGCCGGTAAGGCGCAGTTCCGGGTCCAGATAGTTGCCGATGCAGGTGGTGTTGACGTTGCCGTATTGGTCGACCTCGGCACCGCCGAGATAGCCCAGATCGACATAGCCGCGCTGGGCGATGGAAAAGGCGTCGTACAGGCCCGAGGAACGGGAAGCGCCGGTCTCGCAACGGGCATCCCCCACCGAGGTGGGCAATTCCGGCGGCCGGCCGTCCAGGGTGCCGGCTTCAAAGATCAGTTTCAGATTCGGGGCATGGGTCTTCTGCGCCAGCATGATGGCCACCATGGGCAGGCCGGTGCCGGCAAAGACGATCTCATTGTCCTGGACCTCCCGCGAGGCGGCGCAGCACAGCAGATCGGCCAGATTGTATTCTTCGGGCGAGGCAAAGTTGGTCATATCCAATCTCCCTTCTATTTGCGGGGTTTGTAGTTGAGGGCGGTGTTGGCGCGCAGGTTCAGCATGCGCGGCCAGCCGAGTTTTTCCAGGTAGGCGATGTGATCAAGACCGTAAATCCACTCCTTGGCAAAGGCGTCGAACCCTTCCTGGGTGCGGGTCTTGCCGTAGAAATCCTTGAGGAAGGCGCCGTCGACGTCGTACTTGCCGAACATGCCGGTGGGATGGGCGCCGAAGGGGCACTCCAGGATGTAGTCGACCTCAAAGGTGGGGATGGTGTTGTGATCGGCGTTGCGGCGCAGATACTCCTCGGGCACGATCTCCTCGGCCATGACGATGGTGATGTCGGCGGCACGGCAGGCCTCGGGGTCGGAATACAACTGACCGGCCACCCGTACCGTGCCCTCCTCGCCCACCTGCTGCACGCAGAGGATGGCGACATCGATCTTGACCGCCGGAATCAGCACCTGCGGACCGGCATCGAAGAAGGGGTCGTCGGCAAAGATGTATTTTTGCTTGGCGATGCGCTTGCCGTCGCGCTTGCCGGCCCGGCCGAGCATGTCGAACTCGGGATTGTGGATGTCGGTGCCGAGCGAGGTCTGGGTGACCGCGTAGGGCGCGCCTTGGGCGGCGGCGGCGAAACGGAACATCATCTCGGCGTGGCTGTAGTCCTCGACGATGATCTCCTTGGTGCCGACCTTGCGCGACAGGTTGGCGCCGTACTTGCCGTACAGCTCATGACCGACCCAGCAGGACTCCCAGATGTCGACGCAGCCGGCGCCGACCAGGAACTCGGTCTGCGGGCCGCCGTTGACCTCGATCAGGTGCAGGCCGCGCCGCTGCTGGCGGATCAGTTCATAAACGATGGCAAAGGGCCGCCGCCAGATGGTGAAGCCGGAAAAGGTCAGGCTGGAGCCGTTCTTGACGATTTCGGCCGCCTGCTGCAGGGTGATGCGTTTATTGGTGCTCATGGGGTTCTCCTTGGGGTTCAGGCCGACAGTCCACGCAGGATCTCGCGGGAGATGATCAGCCGCTGGATTTCACTGGTGCCTTCGTAGATGGTGGTGATGCGGGCGTCGCGGGCATAGCGCTCAATGGGAAAATCCTTGGTGTAGCCGTAGCCGCCGAGCATCTGCAAGGCGTTGTAGCAGGCCCGGTTGGCGCTCTCGGTGGCATACATCTTGGCCATGGAGGCCTCCTTGGCAAAGGGGCGGCCCTGCTCCTTGCGGAAGGCGGCGTTCATCAACAGCAGCCGAGCGGCTTCCAGTTCGGTGTAGGAATCGGCGATCATCCATTGAATCGCCTGGAAATTGCTTATTTTCTGGCAGAACTGCTGACGTTCGTTGGCGTATTTGGCGGCATAATCCATGGCCGCCAGGCCAATGCCCAGACCGAGTGAACCGATGCCGATGCGGCCGCCGGCCAATTCGGCCACGGCGATGCGGAAGCCGTCGTTGGGCTTGCCCATCATGGCGCTGGCGGGCACGCGGCAGTTGTCAAAGATCAGCTCGTTGGTGGCCGAGGCATGCTGGCCCATCTTGTGCTCTTCCTTGCCGATGGTCAGGCCCGGGGTTCCGGCCTCGATCAAAAAGCAGCTGATGCCCTTGCCGCGCGGGGCTTCCTTGTCAGTCACCGCCCAGACCACGAACACCCCGGCGTAGGGGGCGCTGGTGATGAAGATCTTGGAGCCGTTGAGCACGTAGGAATCGCCATCCTTGGTGGCGGTGGTACACATGCCCGACGGATCGGAACCGGCGCAGTTCTCGGTCAGGCCGAAGCTGCCGGCGGCATATTCACCCGAACAGATCTTGGGGATATACTTGCTTTTCTGTTCCTCGCTGCCGATGGCCTGGATGACCTCGCAGACCATGTTGTTGACCGACACCGTGACCGCGGTGGAGGCGCAGGCGCGGGCAATCTCGGTCATGGCGACGCTGAAGGAAACCACGCCGGCCTCGGAGCCGCCGTACTCCTCCTTGACGTTGAGGCCCATGAAACCCAGTTCGGCCAGTTTTTTCAGGTTGGCCAGCAGGGTGGGGCGGTCTTTTTCCGCATCCAGCTTGGCGGCCACCGGTTCGAGTTCGGCCTTGGCAAAGTCACGGGCCGTGTCCTGAATCAGTTTTTGTTCTTCACTGAGGTCTAAATTCATCGTTGCTCCTTGTTGTAGTTGATCAATCAAATGCTCCGTGTTTCGTGAATCATGGTCATGTCCCGCTTGCTCCTCAGGCGGGACGAGGATTTCTCCCCTTGGTCGAGTGGACGGTTGTTCTGGACAGTTGTTGCGGCAAATCGTCCCCCAACAATCCTTGCCGCATCATCCGTTTTTCTCGACCATGGGGAGATCCTCCAATCATCTCTCGCTCGATGCGATTCGTTCCCGTGCCGCCAACGCCATCTCAATGCTCATGGACATAGAAAGGCCACTTGTGGAAAAACCACTCGTTCCACAGCAGGGGAATGATCCACCAGAAATTCCACACCAGCGATTCGCCATGGGAGAACCGTTCGGCCAACTCGGTCATGTGGTGGTTGCCCAGGGCCCAATGACCGAAGTTGCCGTAGTAGAAAATCCAGTAAAGCACAGCGGCGAACAGGCAGACGCCGGCGGTGCGGAAGAAGAACCCGCCCCAGCTGTCCGGATTGTTTCCCGGCGCCATGTCATCGAAATAGTGGTGCCAGATGAGAAAGGGGATGAGGGTGAAACCGGCGATCTCCGCCGAATGGATCCAGAAAAA
This sequence comes from Desulfobulbus propionicus DSM 2032, assembly GCF_000186885.1. Classification (GTDB taxonomy): domain Bacteria; phylum Desulfobacterota; class Desulfobulbia; order Desulfobulbales; family Desulfobulbaceae; genus Desulfobulbus; species Desulfobulbus propionicus. Next base: position 1,982,654 of record NC_014972.1, read on the forward strand.
ACGCTGCACTTCCGAGGCGCCCTTGGCCGCTTCCAGGTGATGGAGGGTTTCGGCCGGCACCCAGAGGGGAATCAACTCGCGGCAGAGCAGGGCGATGCCGTAGGCAGCGACAAAGGAGATGAGCATGGAGACGAGGCCTTTCCATGGCTGGGGCAGGGTGATGGCGCTCCACGGTTTCATCCGCCAGACATTGGGCGTCATGAACAGGATGACGATGGCCCATTCCCACCAGCCGAACACCCAGTGGACATGCTGGGTGCCGCCGACGCCGCCCCACCACGGCGGATTGAGGGCCGCGCCGGGAAAGAGCAGACCAAAAAACGGCGCGATCAGCACCGCGTAGCAAAACAGGGTCAGGGTGGTGGCCACGCCGATCTCGGCCAGCCCCTTGTTCGGCTGTTTGAGGTCCGAGGGAGCTACCGGCCATTTGCCGAAAAAGATGGTGAACACCGGGTAGGTGTAGAAACCGATGAGCACGAAACAGACCACCGCCACCTGCGCCAGTTTGCCGGTGGCCCCAGGCTCGGCCACCTTGGGCAGTTTGCCGGCCAGGTTGGCGGCTTCCAGGCCGTAGTAGCTGAGGAAGTTGAAGCCGATGCCGAGCACGCGGTAGAAGAGGATGTCGATGACGAACCAGACGATGACCAGGTTGACCACGGTCTCGACGATGCCGCGCAGGGGTTGGCCGAGGTTCTGGAAGGGCCAGTCGCCAAGAAACATGTGCTGCCACAGACCGACCAGGATCATCATGGCCAGGTACATGACAAAGGGGTAGGGAAACCATCCGATCGGGCCGCGCGGATCACTGAAGATGTACCAGGTGATCAGGGCGATAACGGAAAAAACAAGTAACGAGATGATGCCGGTCAGGGGCTGGCCCCACCTTGGTTTTAATGCTCCCACTGCCATACTGCGTTCCTCCTCTCCTTGAATGTGTTGAACTGTCTCTCCTTAAACCGGCGGGCGGATGGAGTGCATCCGCCCTTGCCCGGGTCGTGCCTGAATCACGTCCTCCTCAGGTTGTTTCCTTGTTCCTGGCCGCGTGGCCGTTTTTGGGTCGCGCTACCGCTTGACGATCATGGCCACGGCCTCGCCGCCACCGAGGCAGAGCGACACCAGGCCGCGCTTCTTATTCTGGCGGACCATCTCGTGCAGCAGGGTCACCAACAGCCGGCAACCGCTGGCGCCAATGGGATGCCCCAGGGCCACGCTGCCGCCGTTGACGTTGACCTTGGCCGGATCGAGTTGCAGGGTCTTCAGGGCGGCCACGGTCGAACCGCTGAAGGCCTCGTTGATCTCGTAGAGGTCGATGTCGTCCTTGCCGATGCCTTCCTTGTCCAGGCACTTGGGCACGGCCCAGATCGGGGCCACCAGCACGTACTTCATGTCGATGCCGTAGGAGGCCTGGGCGCCGATGGTGGCCATGATGGTGCACCCCAGGGCCTCAGCCTTTTCCCGGCTCATCACCACCACCGCGGCCGCGCCGTCGCTGATGATCGAGGCGTTGCCGGCGGTGGTGACGCCGCCCTGCTTGAAGGCGGGCTTCATTTTCGATAACTGCTCATAGCTGGTCTCCTGGGGGCATTCGTCCTGCCAGAACACCTTGGGGTCGCCCTTACGCTGGGGAATCTCGACCGCCATGATCTCGTCGTCGAACTTGCCGGCGGCCTGGGCGGCTAGGGTGCGGCGGTAGGATTCGGCGGCGTAGCGGTCCTGGTCCTCACGGCTGACCTGGTAGCGCTCGGAGCAGAGTTCATTGGAGATGCCCATGTGGAAGTCGTTGACGATGTCCCACAACCCGTCGTGGACCATGTGGTCGTGCATGGCGGCATCGCCCATGCGATAACCGAAGCGAGCCTTGCTCAGGTAATAAGGGGCCATGGACATGTTCTCCATGCCGCCGGCCACCACCACGTCGGCATCGCCGGTCTGCACCGCCTGGGCCGCCAGCATCACCGCCTTGAGGCCGGAACCGCACACCTTGTTAACCGTGATGGCTTCAACCTCCCAGGGAAGTCCGGCCTGAATGGCCGCCTGCTTGGCCGGATTCTGGCCGTAGCCGCAGGGCAGGACCATGCCCATGATGGCCTCGTTGACCGCCTCCTTGGCAATCCCGGCCCGACGGATGGCCTCCTCGATGATCAGGCCGCCGAGCTTGGTAGCGCCCATATTGGCCAAGGTGCCGTTAAAACTGCCCAAGGGGGTCCGGACAGCGCTGACTATGACTGCTTCTCGCATGGTGTTCTCCTTTGCTTGCATGGTTGGGGATGGGGCACGGGTACATCGAGAGAATGAGACGAGCCCTCCTGCCGCATTATTCAAAAAAGAGGTAAAGCACAGGACGCGCCAGTTTGGATATTTTTTTTAAATCTATGAAATTACAGTTAAAAAATACAAGAACCTTCAATGTGACGCACGACATGAAGCATTTGCTTCACTTAATCTGCCGCGAAAACGAACCGATGACAGAAAAAAAAACGAAAAAATACGGAATAACAGACTGTTCATCCGAATGAAGGATATGCTACAGTCGTGGAGGCGGGAACAACAAACGGCTATGGACAGGGCAGGGTGTGAGCTTCTGGATGGGGTATCTTGAGGAGCTTTTGAGAACTGTTTCAGTTAAACGGGAGCGTTGCTCTTTAATCAGGAAACGCCCCGGTTGGAAATCATCCGATATATCTGTTGAAAAAATTGCGATAAAACAGGAGCAATATTGACTCGTAACAGGTCCTTCACTTGCGCCGAGCGAAGTAAGGCATCAAGTGTAAGGTAGGGTTAAGCCTCATCCTCTGCCCTTGGAACAGGAATTACCTGCAATGGTACCGGATAGTAGATTGTTGCCTCAGGGGTGCGCCCCTCACTACAAAAGCGGACCAATATCACACCGAATCGTTGCCGCAACCCATTGACAGGCCTTCTGCCCTCCGAAGTGGGGCCATCAGATGGTCAACAGATGCTCGAAATTGATATCCGCACCGAGCACGCCCACCCAGGCCTCGCCCCGATAGACCGGTACCGCGATAGTGAGACAAAAGGTGTCGGTGGCTGCTGATTTATAGAGTTCCGATATATAGGGCCGCCCGGTTTCCCGCACCTTGCGGAACCAGTCCCGACGGCTCCAGTCCTTGCCCCGGGCGGTGGCATCGCGTGTGATGGCCTGGCCGCTGCGCAACACATTGCTGGAGATTTGCAGGCCGTTGGTATCGGTGAGGTAGACCAACTCCAGATAGCCAAGAGGGAGCATGCCCTGCTCTAAGGTCTGATCGGTGTCCACTCCCAGCTGACAAATAGCCGGCAACGCCGCCAAGGCCAGCACCGCCTGCTCCGCCTTGCGGTATTGCGGCAGGATAAAGATACCCGTTGCCTGGAGTTGCTGGTCGGTCAACTGTTTGATGCGATCAGCCAACTCCGCCAGCCGCACACTGTCTTTGCGGCCCTCCTGGCCAATGGTGGCAATGGTGGCCAGATCGCCGGCAAGTTGCCCCACCGCCTGTTTCTGCGAGCTCACCGCCCCAATCACCGAGGTCAGATGGTGGTGGAACTGCCGGTGCTTCGCGCTCACCTGATCAAGAGAGGCAGAAGCCATCCGATTCCCCTCCAGCCCTGTGACCACCTCTTCTTGCACCCGGTCAACCGCCGTGACCGTCTGTTGAATCAATGCACTGATATCCAGGAGCAACGCCTTGACCTCCTGGGCCGACCTGGCCGATTCCTGGGAGAGTTGACGAATCTCCTGGGCAATCACCCCAAATCCGGCGCCGTGCTCCTTTGCACGAGCCGCCTCGATGAAGGCATTGAGCGATAACAACCCGGTGTGATCGGCAATATCGGAGATGGATTCGATGATGGTGCCAATACTTCGTGAGCGTTGGTCCAGTTCGCCAATGGCCACACTCAACCGCGCCACCTCCTGCTCCATGGACTGCATCCGTTGCAGGGCCTGACCGGTGAGCTGCGAGGTCTGGTCAATGGCGTCAACGATCACCGCGGATTGCTCCAGGGCCTGGCCGGCACTGTCGGCCGAGGTGCCGATGTCCGTTGCGAGGCTGCGACAGGTCGCCTCGATCTGCTCCACCTCACGGGCCAGGGATTCCGATGAACGGCGCACCTGGCCAGCAATGGCCTGAGTCAGAGGCGCCACGGTGGCGGTGGCCACATTGCCCTTGGTGAGCTCGACCACGAAGAGATGCAGGCGGCTGAAGATGCGGTTGATCAGCTCGATAAGTACATTGCCTTCCCCCTCGCCGGGCAAGGTGAAGGTGCGACTCAGATCCCAACGCCCGGCCAGCTCTTCCCTGATGGCGCTCAGATGCTGTTGGCGCTGGAGAAACAGCTTGTTGGAGAACAAGGAAAACATGGCAGCTCCTTAATGGTTGAACGCGGTAAATTTACGAATGAGTTCCTGGGCTTTGGCGTTATCCACCGGCCGGGAGAACATAAAGCCCTGCGCCCGATCACAGTTCAGCTGGCGCAGCCATTCGAGTTGCTCGCGGCTTTCCACGCCCTCGGCAACGACGCCCAACCCCAGACTGCGCGCCAAGCTGATGATCGAACGGACGATCTGGTCGTTTTCCTTAATCCCCTCCTCCACCCCACTGATAAAGGAACGGTCAATTTTGAGATGATCAATGGGCATGCGTCGCAGATAGGCCAGCGACGAGTAACCGGTGCCAAAATCGTCGATGGCAATCTGCACCCCCAATGCCCGCAACCGGTTCAGCTCGTTGATGGCACGGTCGACATCGTGCATAAGCACCGACTCAGTCACCTCTATTTTGAGGCAGCGGGGATTGAGTTGATTGTGTTCCAGCACTTCAGTAACGTGCTCGACCAGGCCGGGCTTGGTGAGCTGGCGGCAGGAAACGTTGACGCTCATGGTCAGCCCTGCCGTGCCATCGATGCTTTGCTGCCAGGATTTGAGGGCACGGCAGGCTTCGGCAATGACCCACTTCCCGAGATCAACGATCAGCCCGTTTTCCTCGGCCAGGGGAATGAAGCGATCCGGCGGCACCATGCCGCGCAGCGGGTGGTTCCAGCGCACCAGGGCCTCAAATCCCTGCAAGCACTCATCAAGCACCGAAACAATCGGCTGGTAATGCAGGATGAGCCCGTCATGGGCCAGCACCTCGCGCAGCTCCGCCTCCAGGCTGATCGACTCGACCAACTCCTGGTGCATCCGTTTATCAAAGAGCACAATACCCTTGCCCTGTTGCTTGGCCCGATACATGGCGATGTCGGCATCGCGCAGTATCTCTTCGGCCGAAGTATAGTCGGCGATTTTGGGGACAATACCGATAGAGGCACCGGGGGTGATGTCGTTGCCGTAGAGCGAGAAGGGTTCACAGAGGATGGAATGCATGCGGCGGGCGGCCTTGAGCAGTTCCTTGCGGGCGGTGAACTCCTCGAGGATAATGGCGAATTCGTCGCCGCCGAGACGGGCCACCGTATCCACGCTGCGCACACAGACCGACAGCCGCTTGGCCACCTCGATGAGCAACTGATCCCCGGCCGGATGCCCCAAGCTGTCGTTGATGGCCTTGAACTTGTTGAGATCAATCATCAACACCGCGTAGTACAGCTCCGGCCGCCGCCGGGAACGCTCCAGGGCACGCTGCAATCGCTCACCGAAAAGGGTGCGATTGGGCAGGCCAGTGAGGGCATCGTGAAAGGCCTGGTGGGTGATCTGGTCCTCGAACGATTTGCGCTCGGAGATATCCTGATAGATATAGATGATGCCATTGATCGACTGGCCAACCCGGATGGGAAAACCAATCATATCGACAGGGATGAGCGTGCCATTACGATGGCGGCGCTGGGTTTCGCACTGCACGGTTTCACCATCGAGGATGGCGTTACGCAGTTTTTCACACTCCACCAGTAACTCTTCAGGCACGATCAACGCGCGCATGCCAAAACCGATGATATCCACCGCTCGGTAACCGAACAGTTGTTCAAACCCATGGTTGCAGTTGACGACGTTGCGTTGGGTATCGATGATGACGATGGCCTGCGGCGAGTTGGCAAAGAGCTGGGAAAAATAGGCGCGCTGGACTTCCAACTCCAGCTCCGCCTCCTTGCGGGCGGTGATATCCATCACCGTGCCCTCGTAATAGCTGATATTGCCGCGCTCATCGTAGACGGCCCGCGCGTTTTCAGAAATCCAGATCACCTCGCCGTTGCGTTTGCGCACCTGGGATTCAAAACCGATCACCTTGTTATCACGGGCCAGGGTGAGCACGAATTCGTCGCGCCGGTTCGGGGTGACATACAACTGGTGTTTGATGTCGCGGAAATGATTGATCAGTTCGTGCGGGGTTGAGAACCCGTAAATTCGGGCCAGGGTCGGGTTGACATCGAGATACCGTCCATCCGGGGTGGTGAGGAAGATGCCCTCCAGGCTGTTGTTGAACAGGCTCCGATAGCGCTCCAGCCGCTTCTGTTCGTCCTGCTTGGCTGCGACCAGCTCGTTGCCGCCAAATAGAATGAACACGCCCGGCTGCCCGTCGCTCCCTTGCGGATGAAACGAGGCCCTAGTTTCCACATAGATGCCATCAGCCCGGAGGCAATGCACGGGCACGGATTGTATCACTGGCCAACGCCTCCAGCGACGAGCGCTCGGTGGATAAGGCTTGAGTGGGAGGAGAATGTTCTCCAGGCTGTCCCCGATGAATCGATTCAAATCACTATAACCAAAAGTGCGCTGAAACGATGCATTACACGTCAAGATGCGCCCTTGATGATCACATTGCATAGCAGCAAAAGGTAAGTGGTCAAGGAATTGTTGCGATGTGCTCTCAACGATAGAAGGAGCGGAGGTGATGCTGTTAATCATGATTCTCGTTTTTAACGAAAATTTGAGAGGTTAGGCGGTTCCGTGTGTAGAACGCCTAAGCAACTCCCACACCATGATTATGAAAAAAAGATGAAGGTGCGCTATCTCAATGGAAATGAAACGTTAATGGCACATTCCTTGGAATGCAACGGTATCAAGGCCTTCAGGGGAGTTTGCAATTTTGTGCAGAATATCCGAGTTGCTCACGATTTTGTCATGCCTGCGGCATGGGTTAGAGTTTAACAGTCGAGTAGCCCAGGGGAATCTCACCCCTAGGCCCTCACAGATCCGGACGTGAACCTCTCAGCTCATCCGGCTCCTATTGTCCAACCGGAGGACGCATACCCAGGAGTTGCCAGTGGGCAAACAGCTGGGGTTGACGAATTGCTAAACGACCTAACCAGTGCGTTGCTTGCCGTTGCCGCCCTCTCATATTCTTAAACTTCCTCATGAGCCACTTCACCATCATACGATTCAAGTGGTGAAACACCTAGAACATTTCTGATTTGTAGAAATTCGCATAATAGTTGATCCAGCCTCGCAGCTTGGGATTGAACATTCGAGAAAAGTCTTTCAGGGATTTGTCAGTACGATTGTAGATCCGCCAACTCCGCATTTCGTCGCGTATTGACTTGGCAGCTTTATTGCTCATGGCGGGCAAGAACCCGACAAAGAAATTCCCAGCTTTGCTCATTGCGACCCGTGGCCTGAATGTATACCCCAGGAAATCGAACTTGTGATTTGGGTAGTTCCCTCGTCTCTTGCTCTCTTTGCAAAAGACAATCTTTGTCTTCTCTGGATGCAACTCCAACTGGCATGCCTTCAGGCGTTGATCCAGCGCCCCCCACAGCCTTTTTGCTTGGGATTCACTCATGCAATGACAAACCACATCATCGGCATATCGTTCAAATGGAATGGTTGGAAAGGCTCGCCCCATCCATTTGTCGAAGGCGTAATGTAGAAACAAATTTGCGAGCAAGGGACTGACAACTCCCTCTTGCGGTGCAATGCCGTTGACTTAAGGCCTGTCAGGCTAAGACTTTAGTAACCGACTGAAATTATAGTTTATTTATTGCGCCATTGGTGGTATTGTCATTGCAACTGTTTAATATCTCGATGAAAATTTAACAACGGAGACTTTTGGCAATGAAAATTGTGTGCCACACTTGCTGTGATAACAGCAAAAGCGAAACATCTTATTCACTGGAGTTCATTTCCCGTTTTCTTCCTCAAAGCAGGCAAGATGTCGATGCCTCCTTTAATGGCAAGGAGTTCACCCGAAACCGCAAATTGCCGCTGGCCATCACCCTGGCTCTGCTCCTCAACATGGTCAGGCCCGGAAAGCGTTTCGGCTACCAGGAAATAATCAACCGGTTCTTCAGCGACACCGGCCTCGCTCAGGAAAAGGGCCTCACTCCACCGGACAAGGCAGCCTTTTTGCGAGCACGGAAAAAAGTGCCCTTCGATGTTTTCAGTGGCCTCTTCAAGCAAGCCGTTGAAGAAGCCACCAGCCTCGCTTCGAATTATGGATAAACTGCTGGTCAGCCAAACGCTCGAAGACTGCCAGCACTGGCTGGAACTCTGCCTCGCTGAAATCAGCTGGCAGCGATACAAAAAACGAATGGGCCGCTCATTTCCCCGGATTTCCAAGCGGAGTTACGGGAAATGGGGACGCCGCTCGGCTTAAGTCAACGGCATTGGGGCAGGGTCTGAGCTTCTGGATGGGGTATCTTGAGGAGCTTTTGAAAACTGTTTCAGTTGAAACGGGAGCGTTGCTCTTATTTTTTGAACCTGAAAAGATAACCGGCCGCCGGTGGAACACGTTAACCTTGAAAAGCCGCGCTTCATTCCGGTCCGGTTGATTGAATGTTAGGAATTATCGGATTTAGTTCCTAGTTTTTTTGTTGCCGGGTAAATCTACTGGCACACCAATCCACATTCCATTTTCAAATTTAAGCTCGGCCGTGACTGGAACAGAAGGACAACATATTCCGTCCTTGTTCCAATCATGCTCTAAAGCTGAATACCACAGTTTTTCATCCTTAACGTAAATCTTTTCCACAGTTTGCGGAATCGACATCGGTGTTTGGCTTGGGCCGGAATGCTCAAAATTGATGTAATATTGCATGCTCGCGATGCTTAATTCTAATTCAACAAATACAGGCCTGCTCATATTAGAGCCTCCAGAACACCCAACATCTATTGAAAAAACCGCAAATAATCTATTTCCTCCCTCTGGGAATTCAACAATATTTTCTGGGTTTAAGTTAAAAATGCATCCAATTGAGTTTGCGTAGCTGGCTATTACATCAGGAGCTTTGACGAATGCTTCTTTCTTTCGTTGCTTTTTCTGTTGCTCATATGCTTTTTCCTGTTCTTCAGTCATAATTTCAGCAACAGCATTCATCGTAATGAATGCTGTTAATATACCTATACCGAAAGCCATGATTTTCATTGAGACTCCTAACACTGAAGGTAAGCCGACGCCCGATTAGGGCGGTCGGCCTTGACCGTAATGTTATACGGAACACGGAGATTGAGATGGGCGAAGTAATTCAAATGCCGAAGCGCAACGTGCAACACGCCAGCACTGAGCAACTGAAACACGAATGGGATTTGTGGATGGATACCGACGAGGAAGAAACGGAGAAGGTTTCCGGTGTTGAGTTTCACTACGAGCAAATCCATGCTGAATTAAACCGACGCGGAGAAGGACGGCACTGTGCCGTATAATCGCGGTGCTGACCGGCGCCGTGCGCCGATCAGGCAAACGAAGTTTGAATGATCGGTGTGCGGTGTCCGGTCGAGTACCTTGTTCTGGCGCAAGGCGCCAGGCAAGGTGCTCGACGCAGTCAGCACCGCGATTCATGGCGACGCAGTCGCCATGAACGGTAAGCTCAGTTGCCGCAGCCTTTTGCGGTCAACTGAAGCGTTTGGTTATGCCATTTTTTTATTAATTTCTTTTTTCATTAGGTCAAGAGTTGGATATATCATGTTCAATACGTACTTATACTCTGACCTGATCTCCAGATCACTTGGCAAATCAACACCTTCTATTTTTGTAGGGTTTCTACCCTCAGCAATTGAAAGCCACGTTTCCTGCTCCGAACAATGTGAGTAAATATCTTTTAATGATTTGACTATCTCCTCTGAAAAATAAAGTTCGGAACTTCTAACTGCATTTAAACGAAAATTTTCTAATCTTTGAGCAGATGGGACAGTAAATATGCCGCGAAAACAGTCAGAAAAGTTCAACACTTCTTCATATATTTCTACCATCTTAAAGTGCAAGGTGAGTTTGTTTGATCGCTTGGCTTCGTTTGTTGCATTTCTAGAGTAAATTGCAGATAAAATCGCTATAAAGAATGCTGCTAATGATATCCAATCACTATTTGTCATAGCCATGATTTTATTTTTGATGCATAACGTTCCGCCTCACCGAACCCGCGCTGTTTGCGGGGTCCGTGTGAAGACGGTGATTATCAGTTATTTTTCAGTTCTTCTCTAGCTTCTGCTGTGAGGATAATATTCAAAATATTTAGACTTTTACTATCATGGAAACCCATTTCTTTTCTTAGATCTTTTATGAATTTGTTTCCGTTGCTCAACATCTCAAATGTACTTTGATCAGGCTTCCCTATATTTTCTTCAAAATTCAGGTAACTTTGTATTATCTCCTCACTTCCCCAGTTCATCAGACCTCTCTTGAACTCCATGAGTTCGTTTTCAACCTTTGACTGAATTTTTTGCTGATTTCCTTTTTTTGTGCTTTTAATTATGTCGAAGTAAGCATTGTAAAAATGTTCAAAAACCTTTTGCTTTTCTTTGATTATTAGAAGGTCAATCTCTCGTTCTTTAACCTTGTTGTGATTGAGGTTAACAGAAAGGACTGAGGTTAGAGCTGTTACTATGGCACCAACTATTCCAAATATTGTTATCCGGTGTTCAGGTTTCTCTATATAAAAAATAGCCCAAACCGTAAGAGATAGAAGAAATATGATTAAAACCGCTAACCATACTTTATAGATCGTGTCATTTTTCATGATTTCATCTGATAATCGCGGTGCTGACCGGCGCCGTGCGCCGATCAGGCAAACGAAGTTTGAATGATCGGTGTGCGGTGTCCGGTCAGCACCGCGATTCATGGCGACGCAGTCGCCATGAACGCCCCGCATAACCGGCGCCAGACTTTATCTGCGTCCGGTTAATGCGGATGTTATGCTGTATTTCTGAATTGGTTAACTGTATTTTTTAACTTTATTGTTTCAGATCTGGCTGCTTCGGCAAAATCAATACCATTGCTTGCGTACAAAATTGCTCGGGATGAACTGATAATTAGTCCTGTACCATTGGCTGTTTGGCCTGCTGTGACCATTTCTTTGACATTACCGCCTTGTGCGCCGACACCAGGAACTAGAAATGGCATATCGCCTACGATGCTTCGAATTCTTGACATTTTGGATGGCCATGTTGCTCCAACAACCAGTAAACAATTTCGGTTGAAATTCCATTTTTCAGAAATCAGCCTGGCAACATGCTCATAGATTGGCACCCCATCTACGATTAAGTCTTGGAGATCGCCCGCACCGTTATTTGATGTCCGGCAAAGGAGAATAATGCCGCGATCTTTATGTTGTAGGAATGGTTCAGCAGAATCATAACCCATGTACGGATTGACCGTGACTGCGTCAACGTTATACCTTGAGAAGGCTTCCTTGGTATACATTTCCGCCGTGCTTCCAATGTCGCCTCGTTTTGCATCGAGTATGACGGGAATATGCGGGTAGTTTGATCTTATGTAATCAATAGTTTTTTCTAGTTGTTTTTCAGCAGAAACTGCTGAGAAGTATGCGATCTGTGGTTTGTAAGCACAGACCAAATCATGGGTTGCATCAATAATTTCTCGATTGAATGAGAAAATAGATTCGATGTTTTTATCTATGGGCTTTGGGAATCTAGAAAGATCGGGGTCAAGGCCGACACAGAGGAGCGAGTTGCCTTTTTTCCATGACCTTTTTAACTTTTCGATAAAGCTCATTTTTCCCTCATAGGGCATAATCGCGGTGCTGACCGGCGCCGTGCGCCGATCAGGCAAACGAAGTTTGAATGATCGGTGTGCGGTGTCCGGTCGAGTACCTTGTTCTGGCGCAAGGCGCCAGGCAAGGTGCTCGACGCAGTCAGCACCGCGATTCATGGCGACGCAGTCGCCATGAACGGTGAAATAACCTGCCGGCGTGAGAACTGTCCACCGTTCAGAACGAGCTCTGTTCCGGTCAGGTTTATTGATTTGTTAGCGCATATTTTTCGTGTAATTTATAATTATATTGGTTAATTGCCTGTTCTTGATTGATAGCTTCAATGCTGTCGACAAGAACGAACCCGCGTGATGTTAAAATTGATTCCCACCACTTATTACCTTTAAACCCAAATACAAGAGAAATAATTAACAATGGTAAATCAAGTATTTGATCAATGAACGGATAATGCTTTGCAAACAATATTAAGAAAGTATAACGAGCGAGTGTTAAAAATAAAATAATAGTACCAGCTACCCACATACCCTTAACTATTGCCCAAATAGGAGTAAATATTAAGGCGGGATAAGAAAAGCCTTGCTTGATCGCCTTATTTTTTTCTTGTGAGCGAGAATAGATTTTGAAATGCTTCACAAATACCTCCATTTTGGTTTTCAAGACGCTTTCATGCAAACGTGTTGCAACTTTCTGGAATTACATTTGTCGATTCTCTCTGTCCTGACCACCAAAATTGCTAAAAGCTATTTTGTGATAAATCTGCCACCGCAGGCTGAGTGAGCGCTAATCGCGGTGCTGACCGGCGCCGTGCGCCGATCAGGCAAACGAAGTTTGAATGATCGGTGTGCGGTGTCCGGTCGAGTACCTTGTTCTGGCGCAAGGCGCCAGGCAAGGTGCTCGACGCAGTCAGCACCGCGATTCATGGCGACGCAGTCGCCATGAACAAGTTATTATCCGGTTTCCGGATATCATTCAGAACTCCCGCCGAAATTAATCACGGGACACTGTTTTTGGGTTTCAGCTAACTGGATACCATGCAGTTTTGAGGGATAACCAGAAACCTGATATCTTCAAGAGTCGAGCCGATCAGCTTCCCTGCATGGAGTATTTGAAAATAATGAGCGATGCCGAAAGTTAACATACTTTCAATCAACACAACCTGGAGAAATCTTGAGCTGACCCTAAAAACCGTGGTGTTCCCCTCAATTTTCGAGCACAATAACGGGGTTACTTCCCTTGGATCTGTTGAGAAACGGAAAATCAAGATTCAAACGCTGCATAAGAAAGACGATAGAGCGTCATTTTCCCGTGCAGACTGATAAGCCACGTGCATACGCCATACAGTCAGCGTAGGGACCATAATTGGCCGAGATGATCTCCTTGCCGATGACAACGCCGTATTGACCGTCTCTGTTCCAGTCCTCACAGGTGCAGACCATCGGTTTCTCGGCAGGGGCTTCCTCTTTTGTCATTGTTCCCGTGTCGGAGCGCTTCTTTGATTGCTCGTTTTGGGACGCTTTACACACCGGTAAAGCCCGGGCATATTCAATACATTGCTGGTAGGGACCATAATTGGCCGAGATGATCTCCTTGCCGATGACAACACCGTATTGACCGTCTCTGTTCCAGTCCTCACAGGTGCAGACCATGCCTGTTTCCTGAAAATTTTTGCGTCCAACAGAGGAATTGGTGGCACGATCTATGGCATCGCCCTTTTTCACTGCCTTGCGATTTTCTCGCCGATTATAATCAGCGTTCCACTTGTTCACCTTGTCATTGACGAGACTTTCGAATGTCTTTTCGCTGACGATATTATTTGCTCCAGGTTTTTGATCGAGTATGGCGTTGAGTACGTCTGGGTTGGTAATATCTGGAGCAAAAGGAATAACCGATTTGAGCTCATTGAGCCGTTGTTGATAATTCGGGAACCCTAGGGCTATTCGCTCTACATACTTCCGGGCGAGGGCCGGGTCCTTGGCCGGTGGATTCCATTCTCGCGGATCCTTCGGCAATTGCAGGGTATCACGAACGGCAATTGCGTCGGCAATCGCTTTATAATGCGCCTCCAGTCGAGGATCGTGCTTGCCGAGTTTTTCAGCGACTTCATAGCCAAAATCATGTTTCTGCGCGACAGCGTCAAGAGCATCCACCGGCGGCAACGTTCCAACCCGGTCGTCGAGTTCACTTCCACCCCACCACCCAGGGCCATACCAATTGCCGTAACGAAACCTGGTATCGCCTTCTCCTAAAGCAGTATCCCAGGCAAGGTTTCCCCAAAAGCCACTTTGTGATATCGCCGGCGTCTCAATAGGCTGGAACAGGAGAAGCACGCCTGCTGCGCAACTTATTTGGATAATGTTTTTCCTCAACAGATTCTTCATCGATTCACCTTCTTGTGGAACAGTTAGAATTTATAGGAGAAACCTTGACCTTTAACGCCTAGCCGTTCGACGGCATATTCGGCAGCAGAGCCAGGCAGGGTGGGCAAACAGCAGTATCGGTTGCCCACCAACGAGATGAATGTATCGCATTTTTTTTGCAATATTCCGCGTCAATCGCCACCTTGTCTCTGCGGCCTTTCTCCATTACACGCTTTCTTCTGCCATGTTGCACCCCAGCCTCAACCGGCGCAGAACAGCATAACGCATCAACTCATCATGCCAATCAGTTTTTGCACGAAACGGTAAGAGTCTGTTTTTGGGAGAGCTTGCAGATTCCGACCTCCCACCAATGCCCTGGCCCCAAAAACCGCAGGCAATGGTGAGCCATCGATAGCCTTCTGGGGCGGCTACACTTCGATCCGGTGTTTCTCGATGCGGTAGATCAGGGTCGGCCGGGAAATGCCGAGCAGCTTGGCGGCGCGGGTCCGGTTGCCGCCGCTCATTTCCAGTGCCTGGACGATAAGGTCGCGAATCATTTGGTCCAGGTTGATCCCTTCCGGCGGGATGCGGATACGTGTTGCCTTGCGCGGCAGCGGCGCATGCAGGGTGATACCGAGAAAGGCAAGGTGATCGGCTTCGATGGTCTCGCCCTCCTCCATCAGCACCACCCGTTCCACCGCGTTTTTCAGCTCCCGGATATTGCCCCGCCACGGGTATTCGACCAGCATGTTTCTTGCCTGGAGGGAGATCCGGCGGAAATTCTTGCCGAATTTCTGGTTGAATTTGTGCATGAATACCACGGCCAAGGGGATGATGTCCGCCTGTCGCTGGGCCAGCGGCGGCACGGTCACCCGGGCCACGTTGAGGCGGTAGAACAGGTCCTCGCGAAAGGCGCCGGCCCGGACCTGTTCTTCCAGGCTGCGGTTGGTGGCGGCGATGATGCGCACATCCACCTTCTTTTTCTGGGTGGAACCCACGGGGTAGAATTCCCGTTCCTCCAGAAAGCGCAGCAGTTTCACCTGGGCGGCGGGCTGCAGTTCGCCGATCTCGTCGAGCAGCAGGGTGCCGTTGTCGGCCATTTCGATCTTGCCCTTCTTGCCTTCTTGCAGGCCGCCGGTGAAGGCGCCCTTGCCGTAGCCGAACAGCTCGCTTTCCAGCAGTTCCCGGCTGATGGCACCGCAGTTGATGCCGACAAAGGGTTTGGCGAACCGGTTGGAGCGGTGATGGATCATGCGGGCGATGACCTCCTTGCCCACCCCGCTTTCGCCCTCGATCAGCACGGTGGTGTCGTGACCCTTGGCCACCTTCTCGGCAAAGGCGAACACCTGTTTGATTTCCTCGCTTTCGCCGACGATCTGCTCGATGTTGAATTGGCGCAGATACCCCTGACGCAGTTCCTCGACCTCCTTTTTCAGGCGGACCGTGTCCAGGGCCTTGGCCAGCACCAGTTCGAGCATCTCCATTTCCAGCGGCTTGACCAGGTAGTCGTGGGCCCCGAGCTTCATCGAGGTGATCACCGTGGCCACGTCCTCAAAGGCGGTCATCATGATCACCACCAGTTCCTTGGCCATGGCCTTGATGCGCTGCAGGGTTTCGATGCCGTCCATGCCGGGCAAGCGGATATCGAGCAGCACCAGGTCCACCGGAGTCTTCTTGAGGATGCGCAGGGCCTCCTCGCCGCTGCCGGCGATCACCGGGGTGTAGTGTTCGTCGAGGATGTTTTTCAGGGCGTTTTGCAACAGCCGGTCGTCGTCGACAATCAGGATGGTGTATCGATACATGGCGCTCCTCCGGGCCGACGGGCCGGGAATTGGATCATGAAGGTGGTGCCGCTGCCCTCTCGGCTGATCACATCCACCGTGGCCTGGTGCTGTTCGAGGATCTTGTGGACAATGGACAGGCCCAGACCGGTGCCGTCGGCCTTGGTGGTGAAAAAGGGATTGAAGATCTTGCCCAGGTTTTCCGGAGGAATGCCTGGTCCATGGTCGGTGCACAGGAGGACCACCTGGCCGCCAGGCCGATCCGTGCCGCGCTCGTCCCGGGCGACAAGGTCGACCCGGCCGCCGCCGGGCATGGCTTCCATGGCGTTGAGCAGCAGGTTGACCACCACCTGCTGGATCTGATGGGCATCAAACACCACCGGCGGCAGATCCTTCTCCACCTGGAGCGCAACCTCGATCCGTTGCTTTTTCAGCTGCGAGTCCATCAGGCCGATCGATTCCCGCAGCACCCGTTCCAGCGAGCCGCTTTTCAGGGACGGCAGGGACGGCTTGGCAAAATCGAGCATGCCCTTGACCAGGGCGCGGATACGGTTGATCCCTTTTTGGGTATCGTTGATCAGGGCGAGGGTCGGATCGGCGGCGGGCAGTTTCTTGGCCAGCAGTTGGACATTGAAATAGATGCTCGCCAGCGGATTTCTGATTTCGTGGGCAATGCCGGCGGACAACTGCCCCAGCGAGGTCAGCCGGTCGAGGCGGCGGATCAGTTCCTCGGTTTTCTTCTCCTCGGTCAGGTCGCGGACGATGAGCATCGCCCCGATCAGGCTGCCCTGGTGGTTGCGCAGCAGCGAGGAGGTGACGCCGAGGATGGCGTCGCTGCCCTGGTGGTTGCGCCGGATCTCCTTGCGGTTGACCACCGCCCGATCATCGAGGGCCAGGTCGACGATGCGGGCGATTTCCTCGCCAAACACCTCGGCGGCCCGGCGGCCCACGATGTTTTCCCTGCCAAGAACGAACATCTCCTCGGTGCGGCGGTTGACCGAGGATATCTCCTTTTTCAGATTGACCGAGATCATGCTGTTGGGCGAGCTTTCCAGAATGTTCTCCCGAAAGTTGCGTTCGGTCATCACCTGCCCGTACAACCGCACATTGCGGATCAGGCTGGCGCTGTGGCCAGCATAGATCATCAGCAGCTTGAGGTCGTCCTCGGAAAAGGATTGTCGTTGTCTGCCGGTCACCTCCAGCACGCCCAAAACCCGCTTTTCGCTGAGCAGGGGCACGGCCAGCACGGACAGCGTTTCGTCGGGCAGAGGCAGGCCGGTTGCCGCCACCCGGTCGGCCAGCGCCGTTTGCGGGCCAGAGGGCAGGGGGGTTCGTTCCATGGGGGCATGACCGTCCTCGGAGACGACGCTCCATTCCCTTCCCTCGTCGTCGAGCAGCAGGAGAACGGCGCGGCCTGCCCGGGTCAACTTGAGGGCGCTGGCGGTGATCACATGGAACAGCTTGCTCTGAGGAAAGGCGGAGCTGGTTTTCTGGCTGATTTCCTGCAATGTGAGCAACTGTTTGATCTTTTTCTGATTCTGCTCCTGCAACCGGGCGTTTTCGATGATGATGCTCGCCTGGTTGGCAAAGGTGGAAAACGTGTTGATATCCTTGCGGGTCAGCTTCAGCTTGACCGCATCCTTGTCGGCGGTGATCAGGCCGATCACATCGCGCTTGATCTTCAGCGGTACGGCGATGGTCGACACCCGGCCCATGATCCGGCTGACAATCAGATCGATCTCGGTCATCCTCGGGTCGGCGCCATAGTCCTTGACATAGATGGTCGTGCCGAACCGGACCACCCGGGTCTCGACGCAGTCCTGGTCCGTCAGGCGATAGGGCAGGCGAAAGGCCCGCTTCGAATCCTGGGCGTTGAACCCGTGGATATACTTGCATTCGAGCAGGCCGCGGTCCTTGTCGAGCAGAAAGATGGCCATGCGGGTGAGCCCGAACACCTGCGAGGTTTCCTTGACGATCGAGGTGAGGATCGTGTCCAGGGACATGGGGCGGGTCAGCAGCCGGCTGATTTTGTGAATCGACGACAGCAGGTTGTCCTTGGTCTTGCCGTCGGATGGCGATGGGCCGCGTGCGGGCCGTGGTTGTTTGTTCGGCATGGGATCTCTGGGTTGGTCGCGCGGCAGACAGAGGGAGTGTTCCTCCGTGTGCCAGCGGCGACGACGAAATCAGGTTGGGGCGTGCCGCATCCTCCAATGCGCCCGCTTCCCATGTACGGCAAAAACGCGGTTCGCACAACCGCTGAATCGTGCCGGCTACCGCATCCACGGCCAGAGAATATCCCAGGGGGGAGGTTGCAATCCGCTTCGCGAATCTTTACACTACACAACAGCCGGGCGGAGCGATTCCACCCGGCCGAAGCAACCCGTCAATGCAAGGAGACGACCATGCGGTCCAATAGACGACATTTTGTCCTTCCCCTGTTCCTTCTGTTCGCGCTGTTCCTGTTCACGGTGCCATCCTGGGCGGCCAGCGATCAATACGGCATTCTCGTCGGCCGGATTGCCCACGTCGACGGTCAATTGCTCCGCTATGTCGAGGAAGAGAAGGACTGGGTGCAAACGGTCCAGGATGCCCCCTTCGGCCTGGAAGACGCTCTTTACTCCGGGGATGACGCCAGGGCCGAGTTCATCCTGCCCAACGGCACCTGGATGCGCATCGGCGAAAACACCCAGGTGCAGCTGATCGACCTCAATCCGGAAGCCACCACCGTCGATGTGGCCTCGGGATTGGCCCGGCTGTACAACAAGAGCGGTAACGCCGTCGCCAAGCTGACCACGCCCTTTGGCTATGTGGTCGCCCCAAGCGGATCGGCGGTGGACCTCTATGTCGGCGACGAGTCCCTGGAGGTGATCGCGGTACGCGGCGAGGTCGATTTTGTCCATGACGGCACCGGCACCAGATACCCGATCCGGGAGGGTGGCGATTCGCTCATTGCCGACAAGCGCGCCACAGCCCCGGGCAGAGGCACCGTCGATGGCGACTGGGACGACTGGAACGGCCAGCGCGAGAATCTGTGGGCAGACCGGCAGCGGTCTCGCAGCGCCTCCGCCGACTTACTCCCCGAGCCCATCCGCGACGAGAGTTATGTACTGGACGACAACGGCCGCTGGGAACGGGTCTACTACGAGGGCGCCTACCGCGACATGTGGCGGCCCACCGTGGTCGAGCCGAGCTGGCGGCCCTTCACCGCCGGCCGCTGGATCAGCTACTACGGCGACAACTGCTGGATCCCGGATGAACCCTTTGGCTACGTGACCCACCACTACGGCTCCTGGGTCTATGTCGATTCCTTCAGCTCCTGGTATTGGATGCCGCCGGTGGTTCGGAGATATCCCCAGACGCCGTCCCTCGTCCTTCTGTTTGGCTGGTATCCGGGCCGGGTCGGCTGGTTTCACAGCCGCGATCATATCGGCTGGGTGCCGCTGGCCCCGCACGAGCACTATTACGGCCATCGCCCCTGGGGGCATCACACCAAACTCATCCACCGTTCCAGACGACCCAAGATCGACATCCATCGCTACCGCTATCTCGACGAGGCGGTGGTGGTCCATCGGGATCATTTTCACCAGGGAAAACGGTATGGCGAGCATGCGCGGCGGGATGTGCGCAAGAGCGACATTGTCAAGCAATATAAACCCGTTGCGGCCATCAGTCCTGCGAAAGGGGATAAACAGCGCTTTTCCGTCATCGACCGGGAGGTCGCCCGCAAGCCTCACAACACGGTTGCCCGGCGGATCGATGCCAACCAGAAACGGATCAAGGAAAGCGGCCGGTTTGACCGGGCGCGGATCGAAAAGGAGCTGCAACGGGCGAGAATCGG